>NZ_JAQSEA010000025.1 GCF_029946185.1 Prosthecobacter sp. | reverse complement strand
TGCATGGATGAAGCCCCAATGAACCGCAGAGAATGGACGGCCGCAGAGACAAGCCACCTGAATTCAAAAATCAGACCTCTGCGCCCGTCCAACCTCTGCGGTTAAGTTCTGCTCCTCGAAGCCGCGTGCATGGATGAAGCCCCAATGAACCGCAGAGAATGGACGAACGCAGAGACAAGAATCCCGATTTGAAAAATCAGACCTTTGCGCCCGTCCAACCTCTGCGGTTGAGTTCTGCTCCTCAAGTCCGCGGCGGCATCCAGCATGCGCCGCTTCACCCTGCTGTGCGTTTCTCAATAGAAACTGCTATAGAATAGCAGTTTCAATCACTCCATAGCCTTCCTACGCATGGAATCGCACGGAGATGAAGCGAATTCCACTCCGCACCGGATGGTCCAGGACCTCCTCTGGGGAGAGGCAAGGCTGCAGGGGGGATTCCATGAGGGCGAAGGGGGCCGCCATCCTGAATCACTCCACGCTACTTCGATTTCTTCTTCGAACTCTTCGCAGGGGCTTTGTCGGTGGGTTCCTCTTCGAATTTGAGGACGGTGGGCAGCTTCGGCACCGGGCCGTCCCAGAGGAAGTGTTCCAAACGAATCTTGGTGGCGCGGTCCCGCGCTTCACCAGCGCGGTCTCCGGGGCGCTGGGCGATCTGCTCGGCAAGGCGCGCTGCTGCTTCCCACTGGCGTGAGGCTTCGAGGAGATCCACCCCAAAGAAGCCCGCCTTGGAAAACCACACGTAATCAGCCGGACTCGTGGGAGGTGTCAGGTCGGCGGCACTCAGTACGTCGTAGCAGGCTTCGAGGGCTTCCGTGTCATGCTTCGCATCGTGGTGCACGGAGGCGAGCGTGAAGCCCGCGCGTGCCTTCCAGACGAAGGGCAGGGTGCTGTCTGTGAGAAAGGCGTCCAGCAGATCTGCTGCGGCATCCAGCCGTGCGGGATCGGTCTTGCCCAGCAGCAGCAGCAGCTCGGCTTTTTCACAGGTGGTCATGAGGCGCTGGGCGGGTTCGAGCGTTTTCATGGCGAGCATTTTGTCCAGAACGGCGAGGGCGGCGGCGTGGTTTCCCTGCAGCCGTTCGGAGAGCGCCTGCTGCCTGAGGGAGGCCACGGCAAGGGGGCCGTTCTTTTGCGCGAGTTCCTCCCAGATGGCGACGGCGCGTTTGCGGCCATCGTCACTCATCACGGAGGTGGCGGACATGGCGGCAAAGTAGAGCGCGGTGTCTGCCTGCTCGGAATCCGGATAGTCGCGGGCGATGATTTCAAATTCGGTGCGTGCATTGGCGAAGTCCTCCAGCCGGTAGTAAGCACCCGCCATCTTCATGCGCACTTCGGGGAGCAGGGGGCTCTTGGGCCAGAGCTTGAGAAAATCCATGCTCTGGGTGATGAGGGTTTTTAAATCTCCGGCGGCATCGCTCAGCCAGAGGCGGGTGTAAAGGATGCGCTGCTGCTGCGCCGGCGGGGGCGCGCCGGCTGCGGAGGTGGCGTGGTCCAGTGACTTGAAGGCGTCCTCAATTCGCGGTGGGGTGGCAAGCAGAAACCATTCCGCCAAGGCGATGCAGGCATCCGTGAAGCGTGGGTGCTTCGGATAGGTGCGGATGAAGGAGCGCAGCGCGGCCTCCGCCTCGGGCTTGCGACCGGCGGCGAGGAAGAGCGCCTTTTCGAGCTCCAGCGTGGCGGCGGAGGCGGTGCTTTCCGCGCCCACGGCGGCCGCATTGGAGATGAGTTCGAGTTGACCGAGGAGACTCTGGTAAAGCGGGAAATCACTGGCGGAAATGGCGGCCACGGCGGCGTTGAACAGCGCACGGCGCCGATCAGTCAGGGTCGTGGCCACGTTGGCGGCGTTTTGAAACATTTGCCGCGCCTCACGCATCTCGCCACGCCGGAAGTGGAGGCCGCCCACCGCGAAGTCCACGGGCACCGAAGGTCTGCTGAACTGCCGGTGCCAGGCCTCGGCCAGCGCCTTCACGCGGTCGTCCATGCGGTGCCTGGCATAGATTTCCATGGCAAACTGCATGGCATCGCTGAGGCGTGGGTGGCGGGGGTGGCGCTGGATGAGGCACTCCAGCATGCTCACCGCTTCGTCATCGCGTTGCTGCGCGGCCAGCCACTGGGCGGTCAGGTAGATGGCGTGGCCGCGAAAGGTGGCGGTGGCTTCCACCAGCGCAGGCGGCGGTTCCGGCAGTTGCTGGGCGGTGTTGCCAGCGGAGATCCAGCGCAGCACCGCTTCCGGAATGGTGACGGAGGGCGAGTTCTCCTGATGGACGCGGTTGAGCAGGTCAAACGCCTCCACCCACAGCGGGCTGTCTGCCGAGGCATCGAGAAATTTCATCAGTTGCTCCTGCGCATCCGTGGCGCGGTGCTGCTGCAGCAGGGCCTCCACCTGAAGCAGTTCGGCGGCTTGGTGGATGCGCTTTCCGCCGTGGGTGGAGGTGAGCACGGACTGGAGCATCTTCTGCGCGGGGATGAGCTGCCCGCTTTGCAGCAGGGCGCGCGCACGGAGAAAGCGGCTGGCGGCATCGTCCTGATCCATCGCGGTGGGCAGGCCGCTGGCGGGTTTGCCTTCATTGATGTCGATCTCGCTTTGCAGCAGGCTTGCATGCTTTTTCAGCGCGGCATCGGAGGCGGTCAGCAGCGGGGCCAGCGCGTCACGGGCGGCCGCATTTTCACCCAGGGCGGCAAGAATTTGCGCCAGCAGCAGCGGTGTGCGCGGGTGCGGCGCTGCGGTGCTGGTGTCCTCCGTGAGCACCTGTCGTGCGGCGGTGAGGTCTCCGGTGAGAACCAGGCCCTCCGCGCGCCAGAAGGTTTCTTCATCAAGGTCGTAAGCCTCTGCCAGGGCGAGCACCCGTGCGCCGTCGGTTGCCCGTGTCCAGGCTTCAGCGGCAAAGGTGGCCAGCTGGCGTGTCTCCACCCGCGTCCAGCCTTTCTGCTTCAGCAGGCGCTCCGCTTTGACGGCGGCCACGCTGGGCAGCCCATCCGCGAGGGCCTGCTGCGCTGAGACATACTCCGCCGCGTCCTCCAGCCCTGCCGCAAAGAAGGCGGTGGGAAATGCGAGAAGGACTGCGGCGAGAAAGAGGCTCCGAGACTTGGGCATGCTGCCGCAAACTATCGCAGCAATCGATGCGGGGCAAAGGGCTTCTTGAGCGGAGACGAATGTGAAGCACCGCTGCTCAGGCCTCGTCCTCCTACTCGAACTCGACCTCGATCAAAGCGCGTCGCAAGCACAAGACAGGTGGAGGAAGACAGCAGCGCTGGCAAGAATGACACGAGATCAGGCATCAAGGAAATCATCCATTCACTAACAAAGCCGAAAAGAGCCAAGGAGCGCGGGACTTTAGCCCGCAGCAGGTCGTCCACGTGGGACGCGTGTTAGCTCGCACTGAATACCGCAAACACGATGATACCCGGTGTTGCGAAAGCAGCATGCCAAAGCGGGGAAGGTGAGTGCAGCGGAATCAATTCCGCGCTCCACGGAGCGCTGCGCGCAGCATTGACGAAGCCGAAAAGAGCCAAGGAGCGCGGGACTTTAGCCCGCAGCAGGTCGTCCGCGTGGGACGCGTGTTAGCTCGCACTGAATACCGCAAACACGGTGATACCCGGTGTCGCGAAAGCAGCATGCCAAAGCGGAGCGGGTGTGTGTAGCGGAGTGCAGCGGAATCAATTCCGCGCTCCGAGGAGCGCTGCGCACATGAACTGACACGGCCTGCGGAAAGCGGCAACTGCGTTTCCTTCTTCGCTACATCTACGAAGGGCAGGCTGTGCCACACTGCGCGACCGCACTCCAAATAGGGGGCTCGGTTGCTTGTGCTTGCCGTGGGATTTGCGACGCGCCTTGGCGGCGGGCGGTTCGTGACTGCGCCTCGGTTAGAATTGATCGAGGAGGTACTTGATGAGGTCGGTGGTGGTGACGATGCCGACGAGCTTGGCACCGGAGACGATGGGGAGGGCGTGGAAGGTGCCGCCGGCGAGCAGCTCTGCGGCTTCACGGACGCTGCCGGTTTCGGCGAGGGTGACGGGGGACTTTTGCATCACTTGCTCGAGGGTGATGGTGTGGTCGAGCGTGGCATCGACGGCGCGTTCGTCGGTCTTGAAGGCGTCGCCAAAGCTGACGCGGAGGATGTCGGTCCAGGAGATGATGCCGACGAGCTGGTCGGCATTGACGACGGGGATGTGATGGACGCCGTGCTCGCGGAAGAGTGCGCGGACTTTGGAGATGGGATCGCCGTGGTGTGCGGTGATCACATTGCGGGACATGAGGTGGGAAATGGGGTCGTTGCGTTTCATGGTTGGAGATGAAACATGGCGGTGGGGGACGGGCGACGCTCTGCGGGGTTTGGGGATGGGTGGGCGGATGTTGTTCGGAGAGGGGCGGGGGAGCGGCTGAAGCCGGGATTTCCACACGCCGCTGGGTGGCGCGGCATGGGGGACGCTATCGCGTCGGACTGCCGCTGGAGCGGGCGGCTTTGGCTTGAGGCTTTCTACTTCTAGCGACGGGCTGTGATCGAGGATCGAGGATCAAGAATCAAGAATCAAGAATCTAGTCCCTACATCATCTCCACCACCACAGCGCTCGCGTTATCCTTGCCGGATTCGGCCACCGCGTATTCCACGATGGTCTTGGCGTCGTCTTTGGCCAGCATGTCCGCGAGGCGGTGGTTCCAGATGCCGTCGATGACGCCGTCCGTGCAGAAGAGGAAGCGGTCGCCGCTCTCGCAGATGACGGAGCCGATGTGGGGATCGAGGTACTGCCGGCCGGCACCGAGCACCTGCATGAGTACGTTCCTGCGCGGGTGGGTGCGGGCCTGGCGCTCATTGAGTTCGCCTTTGCGCTGAAGGTGCCCGACGTAGCTGTGATCATGCGTGAGCTGCCTCATGGGGCCGGACTTGGGCAGGTAGTAAATGCGGCTGTCCCCGATGTGCGCAAAGTGCATGCAGCCGGGGGTGAACCAGCCGAGGCTGAGCGTGGCCCCCATGCCACGGCACTCCTCATAGTAGCGCCCCAGTTTGATCAGCTCGGCATGGATCAGGCTGAAGAGCTCCTGCAGCACGTCCCCATGGCCGATGGCGATGTTCTGGGCGGACTGCTTGAAGCTGCGCGGCAGCAGCTGGGTGATCTTTTCTGCGGCGATCTTGCTGGCAAATTCGCCGGATTTTGCGCCGCCCATGCCATCGCTCACAGCGAAGACGAAGTCGCCGTTGTCGAGGCTGGATTCGCCGACTTTGCCGAGGTAGCGGACCTCGCGCGCGTCAAAATTCAGACACAGGAAGGTGTCTTCATTGTTCTGGCGCACGCGCCCGACATGGGTCATGCCGGACCAGCGGAGCTGGTTGGGGGGTTGGGTTGGGTTGGGGTCGCTCATGCAGCAGTCTTTGGCGGCTCGTCGAGGATGGTTGCGAGCTCGAAATCAATCAGGCAGAACCTGCCGTCCGTGGCGCGGTAGGTGATGTTGCGGGGGAAGGGGTCATCATGGCGCACGCCGTAGGTGTGCTCCAGTTCGTCAAAGAGCTCCTTGACCCGCGTCGTGCTGATATGGGTGACGATGGAGCCGCAGTTCGAGGTGACGATTTTAAGCGTGGCGGGTTCGGAGTCCAGCAGGCGGGGCACGTAGTTGCAGCCGCGCTCTTCCAGGAGTTTCAGCACCCGCACTTCGTTTTCGAAACGGCCCTGGGCATTGTGCCCTTTGAACTGCTTGTACACCTTGCCGTCATAGCCGATGTGCACAATGGCGCGAGCGGTGTTTTTAGCTTCTTGCATGACGTTTTTTGGGGGGGAAGGGGGCGCTTTCTTTTATTCAAGGAACTCGATTTGATCAAGATCTCGGGCAGAGTGAATCACGCGAATGACCTCGATGCCATTGTCGCTAGGTCGGTAAAAGAAACAGTATTGGCCAAAGGGATAGCTGCGGCAATTTCGCGCGATCTCCGGGCGCGGGCGGCCAAGGGTGTTCCATTGCGCAAGGTGTTCGAGTTTGGATCGAAACCGCTCGATGAGCCGGTCTGCCTGGAGCTGGCTGTCTTCAGAAACATAGTCCCAAATCTCACGTAGATCAGCCTTGGCAATGGCTGAATAAGCGACCGTAGCCATGGCCTATGAGGCGCGGTGACGTTCTGCATAAGCGCGGTGACGATCTGCAAAAAACGCATCCCACTCCATTTCACTTCCTTCGCCACGGTCGAGTTGATCGACTCCGGTTTGAATGTCACGGCGGAGACTTTCCAGCTTGGTTTGTTCAGCTTCACTGAGTGCTTCTTCGACCTGATCCTTGTACATGGACACAACGCTGGTGAAAAACTCGTCCGCATTGTGAAAATCACCGGCTAGAACCGATTGGTTCACGAACTGGTTCAACTCATCGGGAAGTTGAATGGCTACTTGAGTCATGGTGGTATCATTGTATCAAGGCCGGCCCGGTTTGTCGAGAGCCTGATTGAATGGACTGCGCCGCATGGCCTCGGAGTGCTGAAGCATGAAGCAGGCCGTTTGGCGGCGTCGTTGTCCGGGATGGGCGGTAAACGCAAAACATGAAAAAAAGCCTCGCGCGTGGCATGAAATATGCTCATTTCGCCACTGCTAACGCTGGACGAAATTTTTCCGAAGGCACAGGCAAGACTTAATCCTACACACTCAACCATGGCCAAATACAAACTCGAATATCTCTGGCTGGACGGTTATCAGCCTGTCCGCAACCTTCGTGGCAAAACTCAAATCAAAGAGTACGCCAGTTTTCCCAAGCTGGAAGAGCTTCCAGAATGGGGCTTCGACGGCTCCTCCACACGTCAGGCTCCTGGTGGCAGCTCTGACTGCGTGCTGAAGCCTGTGGCCGTGTACCCGGACAGCACCCGCAAGAATGGCGCCCTCGTCATGTGCGAAGTGTACAATGCCGACGGCACCCCCCACCTTTCCAATGACCGTGCGACGATCTTGGACGATGCGGACACCTGGTTTGGCTATGAGCAGGAATACTTCCTCTATCAGGACGGCCGCCCGCTGGGCTTCCCTGAGAACGGCTTTCCTGCTCCGCAGGGCCCGTACTACACCGGTGTCGGCTACAGCAACGTGGGCGACATCGCCCGTCAGATCGTTGAAGAGCACCTGGAAATCTGCCTCGACGCCGGCATCAACCACGAAGGCATCAATGCCGAAGTGGCCAAAGGCCAGTGGGAATTCCAGATCTTCGGCAAAGGCTCCAAGAAGGCCGCTGACGAAATGTGGGTCGCCCGTTACATCCTCCAGCGTCTGTGTGAAAAGTACTGCGTGGAAGTCGATTACCGCTGCAAGCCCCTCGGTGCCACCGACTGGAATGGTTCCGGCATGCACTGCAACTTCTCCACCAAGTACATGCGTGAAACCGGCGGCGAGCCCTACTTCCTCGCCCTCATGGCCCAGTTTGAGAAGAACTGCGCCGAGCACATCGCCGTCTATGGCCCAGACAATCATCTGCGCCTGACCGGTCAGCATGAGACCCAGTCCATCGACCAGTTCTCCTGGGGCATTGCAGACCGTGGAGCATCCATCCGCGTCCCGCACAGCTTCAAGAAAAACGGCTGGAAGGGCTACCTCGAAGACCGCCGTCCGAACAGCCAGGGAGATCCCTACGCGATCTCCAGCCGCGTGCTCAAGACCATCGGCGAAGTGCCGAAGCCTTGATCCGCTAGCTGAGACATCTCACCCCGAAGCGCCGCCTGGAAACAGGCGGCGTTTTTTTGTGGCGCAAAGCGGTGCGGCATGTCCGCCACAGGGTCTCAGATTTCTCCCACAGATTCAGGGAACCCGCAGATTATTTCTGAGGCTATAGCATTTTCCAAGACTGATTTGCGCATAGCGGCGCATGGCAACGCGTCTGCCCAGCGCTGGTAGGGCTGGCTGTCCTCAGCCAGCCGCCGTCGAAGC
>NZ_JAQSEA010000024.1 GCF_029946185.1 Prosthecobacter sp. | reverse complement strand
TTCGCTTTCGGACGAATGCTCCGTGGTGGCGTTCCGGTTTCAAAACCTCGTCCTGCTGAAAAATACGGGCAGCATTTCCATCCTGGTCCGCAGCCGCCGGCAGCCACCGGGCGAGTTCTCGCGCCTTTATCCCGGCGAGCGCGTGGTGATGGAGGACGTGACACTGGACTACAATGACCTGATCACCTACTTCAACTCCAAGAAGACACTGTCCGGCACGCAGATCTACCTCACGCTCACCGAAAACGGCAGCGCAGAAATCGCCCCGCAGCGCACACGCGGCACTAACTTGCGCCTCAGCTTTGGCCTTGGCGTCACCGTGGAAGCTCTGCGCACCACCAAGGCCACGCTCAATGGCGTCGTGCTCAGCAGTGGTACGATTGTCGAGGCCAGCATCGAGGACAGCCTCATCGCCCATGGCGAAGTGGAAATTTCGCTGCGCGATCTTCGGGTGCGCGCGCAGGAGTTTGGCGGGCAGTTCCGCCTGGAAGGCAGCCGCAATACCTACCTCGTCTCCAACAAGCCCGAACTGTTGGATGAAGGCGACATCCTGCTCTCCGAAGACACCGACGGTGAAATCCTGCTGCGCATTGAGTGCAACTACGCGCAGAAAACCGGCGTCCTCGAAGTGCTGCGCTCGTCGCGCCCACTTTACATCGGCCTCATTCCAGTGCGGGAGCGCATTACCCTCAATGACGGCGACACGATCACCCTGGGGGAGGGGCAGTACCTGCGCTGCCACTTTGCCGACCGCATCATCGAGGAAGAGCGCAACACCGTGCGCCAGATCGAAGTGCGCGAACTTAGCCACCGCTTTGACGGCCGCGACACCGCGCAGGATGGCGTTAGCTTCATCGCCCGCCGTGGCGAGATGATCTGCGTCATGGGTCCCAGCGGCTGTGGCAAGAGCACCCTGCTGCGCATTCTCGGCGGGCAGCTCAAACCCAAGGGCGGCGAAGTGCTGATGAACAGCCTCCCGCTGTATGACAACCTCCACAACCTCACGCCCTACATTGCCTACATCCCGCAGGAGGATGCCTTTGACCCCTTGCTGAAGGTGCAGGAAAACCTCGACTTCTCAGTGGCCGTGCGCTGTCCGCACTTGAAAACCGAGGAACGACGCAAACGTGTCGATGCCAAGCTCGCGGAACTCGGCCTCGCCGACCTGCGTGATCGTCTGGCTGGCACGCCGCAGCAGAAATTTCTCAGCGGTGGCGAGCGCAAGCGTCTCAACGCGGGGCTCGACATGATCGGGATCTCCGACGTCTATCTCTTTGATGAGCCAACCTCCGGCCTCTCCTCCAAAGACAGTGAGCACGTGCTCGAAATCATCCGCAGTCTCGCACGCAACAAGATCGTTATCACCTCCATCCATCAGCCCAGCTCCAGGCTGCTGCAGATGTTTGACAAAGCCCTGCTCTTGGACAAAGGCGGCAAGCTAGCCTACTTCGGCACGCCCCAAGGCATGATCGAATATTTCTGGCGCGTCTACCACACGGAAACCGGCCAGGTAGGCGATGCCGAGGCTCAGCCCCCGGACAAGCTCACCCCGGACTTCGTCTTTGACGTCCTCGAAACACCACTCCGCGACATCAGCGGAGACATCATCCATGAACGCAGCGCGGACGGGCACCTCGTGGCCGCACGCCGCTTTCCGCCGAACTTCTGGCGGGACTCCTACCAGCGGCATCTCATCATGGAGAGCATGGCCAAGCAGAAGTCAGCGCCTGGCAGCACCAGCCTCATCGCCCTGCCCAAGCGGGATGAAAGCCAGAGCGCCAGCCGCATCCGCAGCACGCCTAAGCCGCCGAAGCACACCTTTCGTGAAGAGAGCATTCTCTTCTTTACCCTCCTGAAGCGCGCCTTCCTCAGCAAGCTGCGCAACCGCACGAACCTGCTCACCACCCTGCTTGAGGCCCCCTTGCTTGCCTGGCTTATTGCCAGCGTTCTCAAATATTCCGAGGAGAAGAACTACACCTTCGCCACCGCTTTCCACATCCCCACCTATCTCTTCATGAGCCTCGTCGTGGCGATGTTTCTGGGGCTGACCAACAGCGCCGATGAAATCATCCGCGACCGCCATACCCTGAGCCGGGAGCGCAATCACAATCTGCGAACATTCTACTACCTCAGTGGTAAAATCATCTCGCTCTCCACCTTCGCTCTCGCGCAGTGCGTGATCTACCTGCTCATCGGCAACTGGGTGCTGGAGATGCGTGACATGTTTCTCATTCACCTGTGGTGGATGTTCCTCACCGCGCTTACCGGCGTCTGTCTCGGGCTGTTCATTTCCAGCATCGTCACTGACAACCGCACGGCGGTGAACGCCATTCCGCTCATCCTCATCCCGCAGATCATCCTTGGCGGGGCGCTGATCAAATACGAGGAGATGAACAAGAACCTCGACCTGGTCTATTCAGTCGGGAAATGGCTCAAAAAAACTGGCAATGACGAGGAGAACGCCAGCAAGCTCAAGGTGCCCTTTATCTGCCAGTTCATGCCGCTGCGCTGGTCCTATGAGGGCATGGTCATCTCCCAGTCCAAGCTCAACCCGCTCACGCGCAACCAGGACTTCCTCGACGAACGCATCCAGTCCCTCCTGCCACCCGCTGGGGCGGATATGAGCGACCGCCAGCGCCATGAACTCGAGCTCACCAAGCAGTCCCTCGCCGTCGTCTCCGGCCTCTATGCCGAGAATCCGCGCGAAATATCCAAGCGCCTCGGTTCCATCCACGACGCCGTCCTCAGCGGCCGCATCGAGCCCCCCATGCTCGACAGCATGCTGGAGCAAAACGACGGCGTCAGCGCCGAAGAAATCTACGTGAACCGCAAAGTGCTCGATCTCGTCACCAAAGCCGAAATGGAGCGCGAAGACTACCGCCGCAAGACCAGTCCCAATGTCTTCTTTGGCACCCGAAAAATGTACCTCGGCACCAAATACAACACCCTCTGGATTAACAGCATCGTCATCCTCTTCTCCCTCTCCCTCATCATCGCCGCCGTGGAGCTAAGCCTGCGCAGGCAGTTGACGAAGGTGTAGTGGGTGGCTGCAACGCCGCCACGCGCTCAGTACAGTAGCCCTCTCGCTCCGCGAGAGGAGCACAGAGCTCCGCACTCCTCCAGCGCCATGCTGAAAAGTAGGGACTCCGCGGTGCGCTCACGCTAAGCTTATCTCGCGGAGCGAGATGGCCGCTTTAGTGGAGATGCCTGCATGAGGACGCTTGGAATAGTAGTCAAGAGCTTCAGCTCGTTCTGGAAGGTTCGCGTGCCACCCAGAACGAGTTGAAGCTCTAAACTACTTGCTTCAACCCAGCGCTGTTCGCATGTGCTGCATGCTCAGGCGTCATTGTCGGTCTCCGCTTCAGAAAGTTCCTCGAAAAGCTCCCTCCAGACGAGAATGTCTTCATCGTCTCCAAGGTCCCAAATTCGCACCGTCTCGCACCCTGGCTGGCGAAAAAAATAACCCGTGATGCCGTCATAGCGCGACCATGCGAACGAGTCGAACAGCAGCACCTCATCAGCCACGAACGAATCACGCAGGGCCTTGAACGCACTGCGGACACGATAACTTTTTCCAATGATGAAAGGGCATTCGCTCACGGTTGGAATCGCTGTGGGAGGATGTTCAGGGAAACCGAACGAGTGCTCAAGTGGACGCCCCAGCCCTCACTTCTCCAGCTTCTTCAGCGCTGCCGTCACATTCCCCACGGTCAGCAACTCATCTAGCACGAACGGCTCTTCCACCCCAGGGATGTACAGCACATTCACCGGCACGGCGCGTTTTTCGAGGGCTTCCAGAGCGAGTCGGATGCTTTCGTTTTCATCCGACCAGTCGGCCTTGAGCGTGGCGACTTTGTGCTGCTTGAAGAGGGCGCGCAGTCCCGCGTCGGTATAGACACGTTTGTTGACCTGGCATGTCCAGCACCACGAGGCGGTGAAGTCGATGTACACGGGCTGCTTGGCGGCACGCAGCGCGGCCACTTTTTCCGGCGACCACGTTTCCCAGTGCAGCGCATCCGGGTCTTTGAGATTCACGGCTTCTTCCCCATGAGTGCGTTTGGCCGAGGCATTGGGCAAACCGAGCCACAGGCCGCCTGCAACGGCGAGGAATGTGAGCAGTCGCGCGATGTTCTTTGTGCGTGCAGGCTTGTGCGGCAGAGCCCAGCGTCCATAGATCCAGCAGCCTAGCGCGATGAGCACGAGGCTCAGGATGGCAAACAGCACGGGCAGGCCTTCGATCTGATTGGTCAGCACGTAGAGCATGAAGCCCACGGTGCCAAAGAGCAGGAAGGACATGCCCTGCTTGAAGCTCTCCATCCACGCACCAGGCCGTGGCAGCGCCGAGATGAGGCCGGGGAAGAGTGAGAGCAGCAGAAACGGACTGGCGAGGCCGAGGCCGATGAGCGTGAAGATCAGCATCGACTGCGATGCAGGCAGCGTGAGCGTGGCCCCCAGTGCGGAGCCGAGAAACGGGGCGGAGCAGGGGGTGGCCACCACCGTGGCCAGCAGCCCGGAAAAGAAGGAGCCGCCGAGACCGCTCTTAGCCTGCAAGCCTGAGCCCACGCCAATCGCCGAAGTGCCGATCTCAAACAGGCCAGCCATGTTTAGCGCAAAGATGAGGAAGAACGCGGCCAGAAAGAAATTGAAAGCCGGTGACTGAAGCTGCGAACCCCAGCCCTTGTTCAGCGCGATGGCGAGGCCGCCCAGAACCCAGAACGAGAGCAGCACACCCACGGTGTACATCAGGCCGTGCAGCACTACCTTGCGGCGGTCTTCGCCCGCCTGCTGCACCACGCTGGTGACCTTGATGCCGAGCACCGGAAACACACAGGGCATGATGTTGAGGATCAGCCCGCCGACAAAGGCGTAGAGAAGCAATTCCGCAAAGGTGAGGGGAAGTTTCGGCGCGGTGACTGGCGCTGTCGTTGTGCTCGCCGCCGCCGGCTTTTCTTCGTTCGCCGCAGACGTTACAGGCGGTGTCGCAATGCTTGTTTTTTCAGCGGCAGGAGCGCTGCTAAACGCGGCTGCATTGGCTTCATTGACCAAAGGAGAGGCGGCCACGGACAGCGTGAGTGCGACTTCTTTGGTAAAGGGCTGGCAGCTTTTCGGATCGCACACGAGCGCATCAACCTTCACTTTCAGTTCAGCGCTGCTGCCCACGGCGGCATTGGCGGGCGGAGTAATCTTTACCGGCAGGTACACCGTGCCATCGTATCCGTCACTGATCGCTCCGTCGGTGGACGGGACCTGATGGCTCGCTGGCCAGGGGAGTTCTTCGATCTGCCAGCCCTCCGGCAGGGTCCACTTCAGCTTGGTGGGCTTGCCGATGACGCCCGGCGGCAACACCTTGCCATAGGTGTGTGAATCCTTTGAGTGTACGAGTTTGACGGCGGCCTGAAACGGCTGGCCGGGCGCGGCGGCAGACACTGCTGCAACGACATCCGCCGTGACACGCTCCTGCTTTGGCTCGGCGGCTTCCCCAAAGCCAAAAGTTTGCGCGGTGGCGAAGGTGGCGGCGAACAGCAGTGCGGCGAGGGACAGGAAACAGCTTCGATTCATGATTGGGGAAGAGGGGATTGACTTATAAGAGAACGCGCCGTGCGGGTTATTCCCATCACGGCGCGTTTCGGCGGACATTGAATATCTAAAACACTCTACGAATCAGAGCGCCTTGTGGCTGCCATCGCAGAAAGGCGGGTTCTTGGTGTGCTTGCAGTTGCACAGCCAGACCTTCTTCGCCTCGGGCAGGTTGAACTTCTTCGGGCCCAGGCCACTGCCTTTATGGCTGCCGTCGCACATCGGTTGATGACCGCTCACGCCGCAGGCGCACCACCAATGGTCTCCAGCAGGCAGTTCGACAGCGACGGGTTGTTTATCGTGGATCTTGGGGAGTGGTGTTTCCATGCCGAGAGTCTGGCTGGGGAAGAAGGGAGCGTCAAGGAGGTCAAGTCGCTACGCAGTCAAAGCTTCGCGTCAAAACGGTGGTTGCTGCCAGTGTTACGACACTTGACCACCTCTTGACGAATCCTTCACGGCTTGATCTTTTCCAGCACCTCCCGCACCAGCCCTGGTCCACGATACACCAGACCGCTGTACACCTGCACCAGCGCAGCTCCAGCCTTCATCTTCTCCACGGCATCCGCTCCGGAGACGATCCCACCGACTCCGATGAGCGGGATCTGCTCCTTCAGCAGCATGCGGAAAGCCTGCAGCACTTGGTTGGAGCGCTCGCGCACGGGGGCGCCACTCAGTCCGCCAGTTTCATTTGCCAGTCGATGTCCCTTGATGGCAGTGCGTTCGATGGTCGTGTTGGTGGCAATGACGCCATCAATACTCTGTTCATTGAAGACACGCGCCAGCGCTTCGATCTGCATCTCATTGAGGTCAGGGGCGATCTTCACAAGCAGCGGCACCTGTTTGCCATGCTCTTGCTGCAAGACCGCCTGCTCTTTCTTCAAGGCGGAGATCAATTCCCGCACCGCACCTTCAGCCTGGAGATCTCGCAGGCCTTTGGTATTAGGGGATGAAATATTCACCGCGATGTAATCAGCCACCGAATACGCCGCCTTCAGGCAGATGAGATAATCACTCACCGCATCTTCATTCGGCGTATCGAAGTTTTTTCCAATGTTCACTCCGACAACAGCCTTGGTGCGCCGCTGCTGAAGCTTCTTCACGGCGGACTGAATGCCGGGGTTGTTAAAGCCCATACGATTGATCAGCGCCTCGTGCTCGGGCAGTCGGAACAGGCGCGGCTTGGGATTCCCCGGCTGCGGACGCGGCGTGAGGGTGCCGACTTCGACCGCGCCAAACCCGAGCGCACCCCAGGCCTCCACCGCGCTGGCGGACTTGTCCATTCCGGCTGCGAGTCCCAGTGCGTTTGGAAAGGTGAGCCCCATCACGCTGCGCGGTTGCTGCGGCCCGGGGACCACAGATTTGAGCATGCCGAGACGATGGGCAATGATCATCATCTTCACCGTGAAAGTGTGGGCACGCTCCGCATCAAGCCGGAAGAGCCAGGGTTTCAACACGGGATAAAAGGATTCGATCAAAGTCATGCGTCAGGCTGGAGGATGGATTTCACCAGTGCTGCCACGGCTTTGCCGAGTCGTCCATGCGCAGCCGCATCTAAATGAATGCCGTCGCTGCCGGGCTCGATCAAAGTTTGCGTATTGAGGAAACCGCAGCCGAGGGAGGTGGCGACGGCTTCATAATACTTCGGCAGTCTGCGGCTGTCTTTCTGACCGTTCGGAAACTTGGCCGCCACGTCTGGCAGGTGCTGTTGATCGCCGATGGCCGGTGGGCATAGCAGCAGTAATTTCGGGGCTTTGTTGCCGAGGCCCGCATCCCCGCCCAGGATCATCTGCGCCAGCATTTTGACACCCGCGGCGATCTCTCCGGGGGACACCCCATAGACCGCTTTGAGGTCATTCGTGCCCAGCATCAGCACGACCAGATCCAGCGGCTTGTGGGATTCCAGGATCGCAGGCAGCACCGTCCTGCCATTGCGTGCCAGGGCAAATGGGTCGTCGTGCACCGTGGTGCGGCCGTTTTGTCCTTCTTCGATCACCCGGAAGCTGCTGCCAAGTTCGCGGGCTAAAACACCCGTCCAGCGCACGTCATGCGCGTGGCGTTCGGGGCAGGGGAGAATGATGCTTTCGGGCATGAAGCCCCAGGTGTTTGAGTCGCCAAAACAGAGAACGTTTTTCATCAGACATGCATGATGCCGTTCATCCGGACGCGGGCAACTCCTCTCCGCGACTGTGAATAACTCAGCAAATACCTGTGCAAAACTGCAAAAATCCAGCTTGCACGAGTTTTCCTCTGTGTTAGACATCCTGCCCCCCCGCTCCAAAAGTGGGGTTTTGAGTTCCCCCAGACTCACATT
>NZ_JAQSEA010000023.1 GCF_029946185.1 Prosthecobacter sp. | reverse complement strand
TGCCGCGCACGATATTGAAGTGACGCACGTGCGCCGTGAAGGCGCGGTGCGGCACTTGAACGTGCGGGCCCGGCCGCTCACGCTGCCGATGGATGCCAGCCCGGACGAGTGCCTGCGCCGGGTGCGGGAGGCGATGGCTGCGGCAGAGTCGTCAGACGGAGTGGAGCCTGCGAAATAGGCAGGCGTTGGTTTACATCAAACTCAGCAAAGCTTCGCGCACCTGAGCCTGCCACTTGCCGAAGTAGGCCAGACGTGCTTGGAGGATTTGCAGGTCGGTGAGGGCTGTGGTGTCGCCTGCGCTGAGGCGGGAGTCGAAGGCGGGCAGGTCTGCCAGCAGGGCGGTGCGTTCGGAATCGAGTGTGGTGCCGAGGGACTCAAGCTGCTCACGCAGGCGCATTTCATCCGGGGCGAGCAGGGCCTTGGCGAGTGCGGAGGTGGCGGTCTGTTTGCGCTTGAGAAAAGCGGCAACGCTCTGCAGCGCGGGGCCCATTTTGCTGAAGAGGGACATCATGGCCTCGTCGATGGGAACGGTGCGCCAGGGCACCGCATGTAAGTCGAGGAGGTGCTTGAGACGTTTCTCGGGGGCTTGCAGGGTTTCGTAGGCGGAGTTGATTTCAGCTGCGTGGGCGGCATCGCCACCGGGCTGGTCGGGATGTGCGCTGCGGCTGGCGGCCAGCCAGGCCTGCTGCAGCGCCTCGTCATCGAGTGCGGCAATGCGCGGCAGGCCGAGGAGGGCAAAAGCGTTGGACATCGGGATCAGGCGGCAAAGCTTTCACCGCAGGAGCAGGTGACGACGGCGTTCGGATTCTTCACCTTGAAGCCGCCGCTCTGGATGTCGTCGCTGTAGTCAAGCTCGGAACCGGAGACGAAGAGGGCGCTCTTGGGGTCGATAACGACGCGGACCTCGCTGGAGGTGACCATGATGTCGCGGTTGGCGGGGCCATCGACGAGATCCATTTTGTATTGCAGGCCGGAGCAGCCGCCGCCGACGACGGCGACGCGCAGGGCGCCGTTTTCAGCGCGGCCCTGCTTTTTGAGCAGGCCGAGGAGACGGTTGGCGGCGTTTGGCAGCACCTTGATGAGCTTTTCATTGCCGATTTTGAAACTGGGGGCGACTGCGGTCATGGGGAAGGAGGGATAGCGCAGGGATACGACGAAAGAAAGCAAAGGGTCGCAGAGTCAAGCTGGGAAGGGGCTTCTATTTTGCGTCATGCGTGGATTATGCTTGCCTCATCAGCGTATTTTTGAGACCTAAGAGGGACAACTTCAATATCTCCATGAGCGAACTCGAGGTACTACCTCTCCCCCTGCAACTCTTCACCCTGAAAGATGGCGTCGTCGCCAGTGACAGCGGTCAGGAAGCCGTGAACAACTACGCCGCCGATTTCCAAGGTCTGCGGCATTTTGGATTGAAAGTGGGCGAATGCCTCGAACTGGGCGCTCCCTGGCTGGGGACGCTGCAGGAGGAGGATTTCACCCTGAACTTTGCCTATTTCGATGCCGGCACTGATGCCAAAGACCCCGGTGCAGGTGCCCACATTGGCGAGCGCGTGCCGATGTTTGAACTCCTCACTCGTGCCAATTCAATGGAAGCATAAACCATGGCTGCATCTATCACTCCTTCTTTACGGTCCGCTCTCGAACGTCTGAAACACGCCGGTTCGGTCAATGGCCTGCTGCTGTGCTGGCGGCGGCAAATTTTGATCAACATGCTCCCTTTTGAGGAGTTCCGTGCCGAGCGTCTGCTGCAATGCCTGCATGATGCGCGTGCGCATTTTGGCAGTGGTGGAGACCGTGAGGTGAAAACGTTCTGGTTTGGTTATGAGGGTGTGTTTGTGCTGGCCTTGTTCCAAGGGGAATGCCTGCTGATCACATTGCACACGCATGCCTCGGAAGTGGATTTTATGCGCCGCGCTGGGCTGACCTTTTTGGAGGACACTCAGCTCCTCGTGGACGCGCTGCTCCAGCCTTCACCTGACGATGAAATCAGCCGGGTGGAAACACAGCCGCTGAGCAATCTGGATAATGACGGACGGCCGCCGCAGTCTTCGGGGCCGACGAAGATCATCCCGCGCCATAGCTGAGGGGACTGGCGGGCGTTGACCCATTAGGGGCCTCCTAATGGCCGGCCTGCAACGTGATGCAATCTGCACCTTTCGCTGAAAGGTTTGCAGTCGCCGAGCCGAACTTCTTAGCCTGTTTACAACTTTCTCGCTTCCCATGTCTGACCCAGCCGTCTCCGCCTTCTCTCGTCGCCGTTTTCTCAATGCCAGTGGGGGTGCCTTGCTGGCTCCGGCCATTTTCACTTCCGCAGGCAGCTTGCTTGCGCAGCAGAAGGCAGATTCGAACGAGACTTTGAAAATCGGCCTTATCGGCTGTGGTGGTCGCGGCACGGGCGCGGCGGCGCAGGCTTTGGGTGCGGATTACAATTCTAAAATCGTGGCGATGGCTGATGCGTTCGACTCGCAGATCGAGAGCAGCATCAAGAATCTCTCCACGAATTTTCCTGATCGCGTGGATGTGAAGCCAGATAAAAGATTCACGGGTCTCGATGCTTATCAAAAGCTCATCGACTGCGGTGTGGATGTCGTCTTGCTCGCCACCCCGCCGGGATTTCGCCCGCTGCACCTCACCGCTGCGGTGGAAGCCGGGAAGCATATTTTTTGCGAGAAGCCGATGGCGGTGGATGCTGCTGGGTATCTCGTTGCCCAGGCGGCGGTTGAAAAGGCCAAGCAGAAGAAGCTCAATCTGGTGGCCGGCTTTTGCTGGCGCTATTCCACCAGCCGCATTGAGTGCTACAAGCGCCTGCATGATGGCGAGATCGGTGACATCACCGGTATTCTGGCGACTTACTACTCGGGGCCGGTCAAGGTCATGCCGCCAGCCGCAGGACGTCCCGCAGGAATGGGCGATGTGGAGTGGCAGGTGCGCAACTGGTACAATTTTTCCTGGCTCAGCGGTGACAGCCTCGTGGAGCAGGCGGTGCACAGCCTGGACAAGATCTGCTGGGCGATGAAGGACACGCCGCCGGTGAGTGTCATCGCTACAGGTGGTCGCCAGCGTCCTGCGGAGGATGGGAACATCTACGACCACTTCCACTGCGCTTACGAATGGGGCAATGGCATTCTGTGCCACTTCACCAACCGTCAGATGACCGGCTGTCACAACGAAGTTACCGACACCATTCAGGGCACCAGAGGACGATTGGTCATTGGCAAAGGCCCTGCGCCCTTCATTGACGGCGAAAAGCGCTGGCGCTGGCGTGGTGAGGAGAAAAACATGTACGATCTGGAGCATCAGGCGCTCTTCAATGCGATCCGCAAAGGCGAGGTCATCAACGACGGTGACCGCATGATGAGCAGTACGCTCATTGCCATCATGGGCCGTGAAGCGGCTTACACTGGACAGAAAATCATGTGGAAGGATGACTCCGCTCCTGCCGCTCCGGAAGCCGGTGCGAAGTCGGACAAAAAGTCCGAGCGCGTGGCTTTGGCCATCCTCTCATCCAAGCAGGATCTCGCGCCGGACAATCTGCAGTTCGGCGACAAGTTCGTGCCTACTCCAATGCCGCGCCCTGGCGTGACGAAGTTTGCCTGAACAGGCGTACGACAGAGTGTTTTCCCGCAGATTCAGGAAACCCACAGAGTATTTTATACATCCAATCTACGGGTTTTTTAAACCAGAGCTTCAGCGTCTGAGGCGCAGTTCCTGGCGCAGTTGTTCGACTTCATCGAGCAACTGCGTGAGCATCTTGAGACCTTGGAGGTTCATCTCGCAGGTTACTCGAAGATGCTCGATGCGGCGCAGGGCGCGCACCGTGTCATCATCCAATTGAGACGGGAGGATGCCATGCTCCTGATACTCCACGATCAGCTGAGTGGAGACACCCGTTGTCTCGGCGAGGATTTCCAGCGAATAGGTTTGAGAGGTGGAGTCGCTCATATCAGGCGCGTGGGGTGAAGGTGGAGGCACTGCGAAGTTGTTCCCACAACGCACGTTCGGCATCGCTGATCTTGTCTGGCATCACGATCTGGAGTTTCACAAAGAAATCACCGCGCTCGCCGGTCTTGCCTTTGGGAAGGCCACGTCCGCGCACGCGCATGTTCTGGCCGTTTTCACTGCCGGCGGGGATGCGCAGTTTGATGGAGCCGTCGAGGGTCGGCACGATCACTTCTGCACCGAGCACGGCCTCCCATGGAGCAATGTCGAGTTCGTGAGTCACTTCAGTTTCTTGGGTAGTAAAGTCGGGATGGGCGGCGTGGCGAACGCGGAGGTAGAGATCTCCCGCGCCGCCGCCGTTGTGGCCGGGTTCTCCCTGGCCGGGGACGCGGATGCGGCGGCCGTCGGTGGCACCGGGGGGGATGCGCACCTCAAAGCTGTGTGTCTGCACAGCGCCGGTCTGGCGGTTGGCGGTTTGCAGCGAAATCGGCCGCTGGGTGCCGTGCATGGCTTCATCCAGGGTGACGAGGATGTCTCCCTCGATGTCATGGCCACGGCGTGCGCGGCCTCTTTGGGCTGACCCGGTGGTGCCGCCCTCGTCAAAACCCTGTGGGAAGCCATAGCGGCTGCCACCGCTGAAGTACTGCTCGAAGAAGTCGCTGAACCCGGTGCCACCGAAGTGGAACTCTTGCTCGTGACCGCCTGCTCCTGGCGGCGGCTGATAGCCACCCGCGTCCTGCCAGCCTGCGCCAAGCGTGTCATACTTTTTGCGCTTGTCAGGGTCACTGAGCACCTCGTTGGCCTCATTGATCTCCTTGAACTTGGCTTCGGCGGTCTTTTTGTCTTTGGCAGTGTCGGGGTGGTAGAGGCGGGCCAGTTTGCGGAAGGCCTTCTTGATCTCGTCTGCGCTTGCATCGCGTGCGACGCCGAGCGTGGCATAGTAGTCTTTAAATTCGGCGGGCATGATGTGAAGTAGATACGGTGCGAGGCGGCCTGTCGTTGTGATTCATCCTGCATTCTTTGAGCCGCTGGCCGCACTTTACGGCCAGAGCGCCAAAATGGCCGCGCCTCCCGCGACCGACAGCAGCAGACCAAGCATTGCCGGCTTGATGTAGGCACGCGAACCGAGGGCGATCACAAAGGCCATTTTGAAACACAAATTGGCCATGCCGCCAACGAGAATCATCCGCCAGGCGATGGATGTTTCGAGATGGCCGGTGGTGACGAGCCGGGAGGTGGAAAGCGTGATGGCGGACATGTCCGGCAGGCCTGAAAGAAACGCGGCCAAGTACAGCCCGAACGAGCTGCTGTGCTCACGCGTGTAGGCCACGATGACCAGCACCAGTGCGTAGAGCAGCCCAAGGACGACTGCATTTTTCAGTTCGGAAGGCGGGTGCTCATCCACCGGCTCTGAATCGGCATTTTCCGCGAGATGATGCGCCACGGCGGCGATCAGCCCGACCCAGAACATCATGGCCACGAGGGGGGGCAGAAGTTCGCGAATGTGGTCGGAGGCCACGATGGTCACTTCCACAAGCAGGCGGACAAAGGCCACTGCCGAGGCGATCAAGGCCATGGCTGCGAGCGACAAGCTGCCGGCGCTTGAAGTTTTGCTTCGGCGCGCGCTGCTGGCCGTGGTCGCTGTGCTTGAGACCAGGCCTCCGAGAATGCCTGCCACGGCGGCTCCTTTGGCACCACCCAAATATTTTTCAGCCATGTATGCCATGAGGCTGATGCCGACGATCAGCACCACAATGAGCCAGATGGCGAAGGGATTGAGCACTCCGAGGTATCCCATCGCGCGGTTTGGCAGCGCTGGCAAAATGACCAGCCCCAGAAGAACAAGCCGTACGAATGCACGCAGATCCTCTTCACCGAAATGCCGCACCATCGTATGCAGCGCTTTCTTGCTCTGGAGCAGCGCCATGACCCCGCCGGCGATCATCACGGCGAGGAGCCGCTCTCCGAGCATGGTGATCATTCCTGTGACAAACATCACCAGCATCGCCATTTCTGTCACCAGACCTGAAACCGGCGGGCGTTTGGCCTGTCGAATCCAGCTGCCCAGGACCACAAGGCAGGCGAAGGTGATGAATCCTGCGGCAATCACCCAGCTGCCATAGGCATTCCCCATCAGGCCGGTCAGCGCGCCGAAGAGTGTCAGCAGCGCAAAGGTGCGGATGCCTGCGACGCGGTTCTGAACCCATTCACGCTGCAATCCGACGAGCAGTCCCAGTCCTGTGGCGGTGCCAAGGGAGAGGAGCAGTTCCGAAGTTTCGGGCAAAGTGGCTGGCATGACGGTTTAAACGAAGTCTCAGGCCGACTTTACACGGACTTGCCTTCGTCGCCATCCAAGTCCAAGAAACGTTCCTCCAAGCCACCCACCATGTCCATCTGGAACTACGCCAACCCACAGCTCAAAGACCTCGTCGCTTACGAACCCGGCAAACCCATCGAAGATGTGGCCCGTGAACGCGGCCTGAAGCCGGAGGACATCATCAAGCTCGCCTCCAACGAGAACCCACTGGGGCCGTCGCCGAAGGCTATTACTGCGATGCAGGAGGCCGTCAAAGAGGTGAATATTTACCCGGATGGTGCGTCATGGAAGCTGCGCAGTGCGCTGGCGGAAAAATTCGGCTTGGAAATGGGCAACTTCATCATGGGCTGCGGATCCAATGAAGTCATCGAGTTCATAGGCCATGCCTTCCTCAAGCCGGGCGACAACATCGTTACCGCTGAGCATTCCTTCCTTGTCTACAAGCTCATGGCGAAGGTGTTTGGTGCCGACGCCATCGAGGTGCCAGATCCCGGCTACGTGCATGATCTGGATGCGATGGCAGCCGCCATCACGCCGAACACGAAGGAGGTCTTCATCGCCAATCCGAACAATCCCACCGGCACGCTCGTTACGCAGGAGCAGATCGATCGTTTCATGGCCAAGGTGCCGGAGCATGTTGTCGTCGTGTTCGACGAGGCCTACTATGAGTTCCTCGACAATCCGCCGGACACGCTCAAATACGTCCGCGAAGGGCGTAATGTCGTCGTGCTCCGCACCTTCTCGAAAATTCAGGGCCTTGCAGGTACCCGCGTCGGTTACGGCATCGCCAACAAGGAGCTGATCGACGTGCTTCAGCGCACGCGGCAGCCTTTCAATCTGAATTCCATCGCACAGGCGGGAGCACTGGCGGGACTGCTCGATGAAGAGCACCAGAACAAGACCAAGGCCATCACCGATGAAGGCCGCAGCTACCTGCAGCAGCAGTTTGGCGAACTGGGCCTCGAATACATTCCCAGCTACGCCAACTTCGTCCTCGTCAAAGTCGGCGATGGCAATGCTGTCTTCAAAGGCATGATGGACAAGGGCGTCATCGTCCGCGCCATGGCCGCCTACAAGCTCCCCGAATGGGTGCGCATCAGCATCGGTACCATGCCGCAGAATGAGCGCTGCATTGAGGTGTTGAAGGGGGTGCTGGGGAAGTAGAGAAGGCTTGCGGAATGCGTTCTGTGGCGCACTCTTTCACGCTATGACGTTGACGCTTCAGATTCCTGACGAATTCGCGGCCTTCCTGCCGAGCAAAGCATCCGACATGGCTGCCGTGCTCTCCGCTGGATTGAGGTCATGGCAAGGACGCAAAACCGGTGAGATTCAGTCATTGGATGACGTTATCGAGACGCTGGCTGATCTTCCTTCAGCCCAAGAGGTTTTGGCGCTGCATCCTTCCGAACAACTGGCCGAACGCACCGCATTCTTGCTGGAAAAAAAACGTCTGGACGGTTTGGGTGAAAGTGAGCAAGCGGAGTGGGAGCAGATCATGCGCGTTGAGCATCTCGTGCGCATCGCCAAGGCCAAGGCCCGAGTGAAATTGCAGGCGGTATGAGCACGGCACATATTCCGGCAGAACTGCGTCGTCAGGTGCAGACCAGGGCTGGAGGGCATTGTGAATATTGTAGAGCTCCAGTAGAACTGGGCTTTCACGCCCATCAGGTGGACCACATCATCGCGCAAAAACACGGTGGGGAGACCGTCGCAGAAAATCTCGCCATGTCATGCATCGCCTGCAATCAGTTCAAGGGCAGCGACCTTTCTTCTCTGGATC
>NZ_JAQSEA010000022.1 GCF_029946185.1 Prosthecobacter sp. | reverse complement strand
AGCCTGCTGCCCGCCGAGGTTTCGCTGCCGCTGGTGATGAGCGTGCTCCTCCACGACATCTCCAAACCGGCCACGCAAACGCGCGACGCCGACACCGGCCGCATCCGCTTCAATGGCCACGACAAACTCGGCGCGGAAAAAACCGGCGAGATCATGCGCCGCATGAAGTTCTCCAACGACGTGATCGAACCCACCGTGATCGCCGTGGAAAATCACATGGTCTTCAAGGACGTGAAAAAGATGCGCACCGCCAAGCTGCGTCGCTTCATGGCCCGCCCCTCCATCGATGACGAACTCGCGCTGCACCGCGTCGATTGCCTCGGCTCGAACGGCATGCTGGACAACTACGACTTCATGCTCGCCAAGCGCGAAGAACTCGCCAGCGAACCCATGCTGCCCCCCCGCATCATCACCGGCGCCGACCTCATCGCCCAAGGCTGGCACGCCGGTAAAGCCCTCGGCAAATTGCTGCACACCCTGCAAACCTTGCAGCTCGAAGGCACGCTCAAATCCAAAGAAGACGCATTAGCCTGGGTCGCCCAGCACGCCCCCGTGACGGACGTGTTCGATGCGGTGGAGGAGTGATTCAGAAGTACGACAGACACTCCTGTCTGTCGATCAGCGCACAGCCAGCCCCTTGCTCACGATTCACCGCAAACAGACGCGTGGTGCGCCCCATGCCGTTGCTGCGAAGTCATCGTATGTCTGCTTAAAAACCACGGGCTCTGGCGGTGGCGCAGACCGACGAGCAGGAGTGCCCATCGTACTACACCACCAGCCCCGGCAAACCTGTCCCCGAGCTCGACCCAAACTCATCCGCCTCGATCCCCATGCGCTGCAGCATCTGCACAAACAAATTGCACATCGGCTGGTTGTTCTTCGCATCGAAGGCGAGGTGCTGACCATGCTTGAACCCACCACCGGCAAAGACCAGCGGCAGGTTGTGCCAGTCGTGGCTGTTGGCATTGCCGAGATTGCTTCCAAAAAGTACCATCGTGTTATCCAGCAGGGTTCCGTTGCTCTCCTTCTTCGCCTTGAGCGAAGTGAACAACCCATTCAAAGCCTCGAACTCCGCGCGCTCAATGCGCTGAAGCTGCTCGATCTTCATCGGATCCTGCCCGTGATGCGACAGATTGTGATGCGCCATCGTCACCCCATTGATCAAAGGCACATCACCCCTGCCCTGCACCAGCACCGTGATAGCCCGAGTGCTGTCCGTTTGCAGCGCCAGCGGAATCAGATTAAACAGCAGCTTCATGCGCGCGATGAGATCCGCTTCATTCTCGACATCCGTCGGCTGCTTCGCCTCCACCTTCGGCTTGGGCTTCTGCACCCACGCCTCAGACTTGAGCATGCGCTCCTCCATCTCGCGCACGGAGGTGTAGTACTCGTCCAGCTTTTCCTTGTCCGCCGCACCCACACGACGCTCAAAGCGCTTCGCCTCAGCCTGCACCGTGTCCATGATGCTGCGTCCTTCCTTCAGCTTGCGCATCTGATTGTGGATCTCGCCGGGAGTCCCATCGAGGAACAGCTTGGCAAAAACCTGCGAAGGCTTTGACTGCGCCTGCACCATCACGCCACTGCGCGTGTAACTCTGGCTGCTCTGCCCTGCCGAACTGAGCACCAGCGAAGGATAACGCGTCTCATAGCCAATCTTCTCCGCCACGAACTGATCAACCGACACCGTGTTGCGAAAGCCGCCAAGCCCCGGCCCCCGCGCCGAAGTCAGCCACGTCATCTCCGACGTGTGCCCATCCGCTCCAGCCTGATCCGGATGGCTCACACCCGAGAGCACCGTGAAGTCATCTCGATGATCTTTCAGCGCCTCAAGATAAGGCGTCAGCGCATAGCCACGCCCAGTCTCCTTCGGAA
This sequence comes from Prosthecobacter sp., assembly GCF_029946185.1. Lineage (GTDB taxonomy): Bacteria > Verrucomicrobiota > Verrucomicrobiia > Verrucomicrobiales > Verrucomicrobiaceae > Prosthecobacter. The sequence continues at coordinate 6,202 of NZ_JAQSEA010000022.1, read as the reverse complement.
ACAACGACGGCCCATAAATGCCCAAGGAGGCGCAGGCAAACACCATGCGCTTCGGTGGTGTGGCCGCCGCCGCACTGGAAAGCCGCGGCATCATCGCCTCCAGAAACGGCAGGGCCAGCGAGACACCGGAACCGTGCAGAAAGGCACGGCGTGAAATGGCAGGGCGAGTGATCATGGGAGTCTGTGATGCGAGTTGAAAAAGTCGGAACTGGTGAGATAATACACTATGAGCGCAACGATTGAACAGCGGCTTAAATCCGTGGAAATGGAGCTAGCTGCCTTGAAGGCCCGGTTCCTTGAACCTCAGCCTTGGCTTTCTCCGTCCACCAAGAAGGACCCCCTGTCCATTTTTGGCGCAGCAAAGGACGATCCGCTCTTTGACGAGGCTGTACGTTTAGGCAAGGAGTGGAGAGCAAGCCAGACCTACGAGAAGGAGATCGAAGCCCGTGGTGGTGCTGGATACTAATCACCTCAGTGCGCTTGAACGCGCAGGTCCCTCCGGCACCCGGCTGCGTGACAGGCTCAGCACCTGTGGGCAGGATTTGTTCACCACAGTCATCAGTGTTGAGGAGCAGCTCCGTGGCAGGATGGGCACTATCAGCAGACTTGCTAGACAGCCGCACATGCAAATCGAGGCCTACCAGCGCTTTTACGAGCGGGTGGAACATTATGCACGCTGGTCGGTTTTGTCGTGGGATAACGAATCTGCGGACCTCTTTGAGTCTCACCGCAAGCAAGGCATCCGCATTGGCACCCTGGATCTCAAGATTGCGTGCATCGCCATCACGCATGACGCACTTCTCCTGACGCAAAACACCGTGGACTTTGCCAAGGTTCCCGGCTTGCGCTTTGAAGACTGGCTGGTGGTGTAGCATAGGATTACTTGCTCAAAAACAGCGACGACTGCACCACCGCGTGTACCAACGAGCGCAACCCCGTGCCGTCCGCTTTGGCTTGATTTGCGATAGCTTCGATGGCATCGCGATCCGCAAACTGAATGCCTGCCCCTGTGCCGTAAGTGACGAGGTTTCCGGCCAGCGCGCGCAGCACCTGGTCCTGCTGCTCCAGCAGCAGCTTCTTGAATTCAGCGATGCCCTGAAACTTGCGGCCATCCGCCAGCTCGCCGCTGGCATCCACCGGCAGGCCTTCCTTGTACTGCCAGATGTTCTGGCCGCGGAGCTGGCGCTTCACCTTGTCTCCTTTTTCATTGGATCGGTAGTTCTCACGAAAGCCGCCGATGACATCAAAGCTTTCCAGCGCAAAGCCCGGCGGATCAATGCTCTTGTGGCAGGTGGCGCAGGTCTCGCTGTCGCGATGCTTCGCCAATTGCTCGCGGATGGTGGTGGTGCCGCGCGTATCCGGCTCGATGGAGCCCACACTCGCAGGCGGTGGCTCGGGCGGCTGCCCCAGCAGATGCTTCATGACCCACGCACCGCGAATCACGGGCGAGGTCACCGTGCCATTCGCCGTGACCTTGAGCACACTGGCCTGCGTCAGCACACCACCACGCGGACTGTCCGCTGGCAATGACACACGGCGAAACTGCTCCCCAGCGATGCCCGGCAGTTCGTAGTGCTCCGCAAGGCGGCTGTTCACCATGGCAAAGTCACTGTGGATGAAGTTGGCCACCGGCAGATTTTTGTTTAGCATCTCGCTGAAGAAAGCCTCCGTCTCCGTGACCATGCCCAGCTTCAGCAGCATGTCGTATTCAGGGTAGAGCTTCGTGTCTGGTGTGGTCGCGTCGATGTTGCGCAGCTCCAGCCACTGCCCCACAAAGTTCGTCACGAAAGCCGCCACCTTAGGCCCTTTGAGCAGACGCTCCGTCTGCGCTTTCAGCACCGCCGGTTTGCTCAGTTGTCCCGTGCCGGCCGCCTTCATCAGCTCCTCATCCGGCATCGAACTCGTGAGGAAATACGCCAGCCGCGTGGCCAGGGCGAGATCGCTCAGTTTACCAGGATGTTCCTCCAGCAGCAGGAACGCGGGCGATGTCAGAATAGCGCGCAAGCCCACACGCATGGCTTCTTCAAAGGTGCTACCCGCCTCCAGCGACTGCGCAGCGAGAGCGATATAAGGCCCCGCCTCATCCTGCTCCAGCAGCCGCCGAAAAGCACGTGCGGTGAATCCGTTGAGCCCGCTTGCAATGGCCTGATTCACATTGGTGGGCGCAAGCTCATAACCCACCTGTTTGCCATCGCGAAACTTGCGATTCTTGTCGTCCAGCTCAGTCAGCGGCACATCACCCAGCGCCATTTTCACGCTCGCAGGCGGCCACTCAGCAGACAGCGGGCCCTCTACTTCGATCCATTGCATCGCCAGCCCGGTGCCTTGGAATTCCGCAGCACCCACGTTGTAAATGTTCTGTCCCTTCTTGTCGCGGCCCACACGATCACAGTTGATCACGATGTGCTCGTTGCCATCGAGGCGCGCGAAGAATTCAAACTCACGCGACTTGTCCGCCGGCAGCTCGCAATAGCTCAGCAGGCGCTTCTGCTTGTAGTTGTTGCTGTAGATCATGAGCGTCAGCGGCTCGCCCTCACTTTGGAATGCGTTGCCGGAAACTTTGATGCGATAGCTCCCCGGACCGGGTAGGCGGCACTGCTTCAGCGCCACCAAGTAGTCGCCAGTGGTGAACATGATCACCTCCTTGTCGTTCTCGCGAAACATCACACGGTGCCCGCTCTTTGGATTCGTCTTGTCAGACAGGGTGCCGACCGGCGTATCCAGGTTTTTGCGAATCCCCTGCTCGTTCTTATAGCTGTAGCGCTGATTGATCCCCACGGGCCGCTTGCTCAGCACAATGGCGGCATCCAGCGCAGCATCAGCAGCCTCCAGATACTTCTCGATCTGAAGCTGCGAAAAGCGCAGTCCCTCCGCAACCGTGTCAAACCCATGCAGCGGCGTGTCTTCCGGCAGGATCTGCTTCAGCGGCAGCGAGATGCCCAGCAGATCATGCACCGTGTTCTCATACTCCGTGCGGTTCAGCCTGCGCAGCACCGTGCGCCCGTTCGCCGTTTGCTGCGCCACTTCGTGCTCACGCAGCGGTGCCTTGAGCGCAGCCAGGAAAGTCTTCACGTCCGCTGCCTCAGGCTGCTGCTTCTTCGCAGGCGGCATCTCGCCTTTGTTCACACGGTCATAGAGCTTCACCCAATGATCAAAATTCTTCCGCTCCTCCGGCTTGAACGGAAGCGCCGTCAGATCCAGTCCGCCTTTCTTCACCTCCCCATCATGGCACTCCGTGCAGTGCTGCTCCAAAAAGGGAGTGACCGACGGCAGCGGCGCTGCGCAGACTGCGCTCGCGAAAAGAAAGAAGGCAGAAAAACGGGTCATGGTTGAGAGCGGCCCAAGGGTGCGTCCGCATCTCCCGATACGCAAGCACTCACCACCAACTTACCACGCAGACAGCAGTCGCGCTTCCTGCCGCCGCTACTTCCCCTTCTTCTGCTTCTCCCACTCCTTCAGAAAAGCCCCCTCCCGGTCAGCCACATAGCGCTGATACCCTGCGGGATCGATGAAGGGATTCACGGGGGTCTTGCCGATCTGCGCATGCTTCGCCTCCATGTCAAAGTAGCTGGCGTGTGCGCCTAAAAACAGATCCACCGGCAGCGCCTTCAGCACGCGGAAGGTCTTCTCGTAATCCGTCGCGATGCCTGGGTACTTCGTGTTTCCCACCAGCACGTAGCCGGGGTTCACGCTCGGACTGCCAATCATCACGGCGTTCAGCGGCTTCCCATCGTCCAGCACCTGCATGGTCCAGGTCGTGCAGCCCGGCGTATGCCCTGGCGTCAGATGCGCCACCAGCACCGCATCTCCCAGCGTGACCTCTTCACCGTCCTTCAATCGGTGGTCCACTTTCGCTGGCGGAAACACCCGGTAGTCACCCTTCCCCACCCGCGACTTCTTCTCGCCGCCCTGCTCCACGGAGTCGGCATCCTGTTCCATTACGAAATACTTTGCGCCAGTCTGCTTCACGATCTCCGCGCTGCCCGCGCAGTGGTCTGAATGCGCATGGCTGATCAGCAGGATGCGGATGTCGGTGAATTTGAAACCCAGCTTCTCCACGCTCGCGCGGATCAGCGGCACCGATTCCTCCAGGCTGCTATTGATGAGCACATGGCCTTCAGGCGTCGTGATCAAATACGAAGCCAGATCACGCGATCCCACATAGTACAAATTTCCCGCAATCCGGTGCGGCGGAAACGGCTCCGTCCAGCTCGATGTGTCCTGCGCCCAGCTCAGGCCGCAGCAGCTTAGCAGCAGAAAGAACAACAGGCTTCGTGTGTATCGATGATCAGTCATGGTTGGCAGTGGTTCCTAGAATCTTCATTCGCTCCTCGTTGCTCAGCTTGCGCATGGAGGAAACTTCATGATGAAACGCTTCGAGGTCGCCCCTTTTTACCTTCAAGAGCCGTTCAAATCCCGGCACCATGTTGTAATAAGTGGCGACAGTATTGAGCCGCGCATTATTCCAAATTTTAGGTGCCTGCTTGATGTTGATCCGCGCATGAGGGCTCACGGCCCCCGCCTCCTTCAGCATCTCGTCAAAGACCCGCAGCTTCTCCAATCGCTCCGTCTCCACGCTGCGATAAGTGCGGGCATACACCGCCTTCAGTTTCTCACGTGTGCGCAGCATCAGTGCCACGGATTCCCGGCTCTTCTTCAGGTTGGATTCATATTCGTGCAGCCCGCTCAGATTGTTTTTGGAGCGCATCCAGCGTCTCACTCCATCCTGGGCATTCGCCGTGGCAAAGGCCTCGTTGAAATCCGTGTCCCCAGGGATGAACACCTTGGCATGCGTCAGCTCATGAAAGATGAGCTCGGCCAGATCCGCATCGCTGCGGTGCAAAAAAGTGTTCAGCACCGGGTCCGCCAGATAGCCCAGCGTCGAATAGGCCTCCACCCCCCCCACGAAGACATCATACCCTTTCTTCTTGAGCCCTGCCGCTTCCACCGTGGCATCCTTCTCATTAAAAAAGCCGCGATACTTCAGACTGCCCACCAGCGGGTACCACCACTTCTTGCTCTCGGTGGAAAATTCCGGCGCCGCATACACGACCCACACCACATAGGGCCGCTTCAGGTCGCAATACTTACCGAAACTCTTCGTCGGCAGATGCAGATCACTCGCAGCAAAGGCGCGCAGTTCTTCGATCAACCGCAGGCGCTGCTTGACCTTTTCGGCCACGCTGGCATCGGCCAGCGCTTCGGCATTGGGCCGCGATTTCCGCCAGATTTCCGTCTGTCCGCTGATCGCCTGGCTGTAAAACTGCACCGTACTGCAGGCACACAACGCGAAGAGCGGCAGGAGTGCGAACCAGTTGCGTGTTTTGATCATCCTGCCAGTGTAGGCACGCCACCACCAACCGACAAACAGCAATGTCTTTCATCCACGACGATTTTCTGCTCAGCACCAAGGCCGCCAGCCATCTCTATCATACCTTTGCCAAGGACGAGCCCATCCTGGACTACCACAATCACCTGCCATCCAAGGACATCGCGCAGGACCGGCAGTTCAAAAACATCTTCGAAGTCTGGCTCGAAGGAGACCACTACAAATGGCGTGCCATGCGCTGCAACGGCGTGCCCGAGGAGTTCATCACCGGCAAGGCCAGCCCCCGCGATAAATTCCTCGCCTGGGCGAAAACCGTCCCCCACACCCTGCGCAACCCGCTCTACCACTGGACGCATCTTGAACTGAAGCGTTACTTCGGCATCGACACCCTGCTCGATGAAAAATCCGCACCCGCCATCTGGGAGCAGACCGAAGCAGCTCTCGCCAAGCCAGAGATGAGCGCACGCGGCATCCTGCGCACGCAAAAAGTAAAAGCCCTCTGTACCACGGACGATCCCATCGACGACCTCGCCCATCATCAAAAATGCGCCGCCGACGGCTTTGAAGTCGGTGTGTATCCCACCTTCCGCCCGGACAAGGCCCTCACCGTGCATCAGCCCGAAGCCTGGAATGCGTGGTGTGACAAGCTCAGCGCCGCCAGCGGCATCGAAGTGAAGAGCTACGCCTCGTTGCTCGATGCCCTCAAACAGCGCCACGACTTCTTCCACAGCATCGGCGGTCGCTTGAGCGATCACGGCCTCAACTACTGCCACGCCAATTTCATCAGCGATGCCGAGGCCGAGCGCATCTTCCAGAAAGCCCGCAGTGGTAAAGCCGCCGATGCCATCGAGCACGACCAGTTCGCCAGCAACA
>NZ_JAQSEA010000021.1 GCF_029946185.1 Prosthecobacter sp. | reverse complement strand
CGCCGCACCCAGCCAGCGCTCGCCAGCTCCAGTTTCGAATCCGAGTGCGCAATGGCCGCACGCAGCGCATCCTCAGCCACGCCCAGCAGCGCAGCCAGGGCCTTCAGGCGCTTCGGTGTTTCCACAAGATCATACGCCGCCTCATGCAGCGGCCTGCCACCAATGAGCAGCGGCTCCACAGCATGCACGCTGGTGACAGCCACGCTGGCGGTGCTTACACCGTCCTCAGCGCACTCGCTCATGGCATCTTCGTTCGTCGTTCCGGCTTGAGCCCGTCCGGCTCCTTCAGCTCTCTTCACAGCCGCTTCAGTGACGCCGCATTCAGGCAGCGTCTTTTGCTCCTCCGCGGCGGGCGCAACGGTCGGCTCAGCACCCGGCCCAACCACGTTTCGGGTGTCAGTGCTCGTGTCCGTTGCGCCCATTTCGGCGAGATTCAGCAGCGGCGTGGGCTTCGCCGCAGTCGGTGGTTCCAGCGTCACCACCATCGCGTGGGGCAGTCGGCGCTGGTCCATGAGATCATGCGCCAGCCGTCCCTTCCCCGCCTGCCACAGGTGCAGCGGCACACGCAGGATGTGCCCCTCCTGCGCCGACTCAAAGCGGAAGATGTAGGAGCGCGTCCCCTTGTCGTGGAAATCATAAGGCGCATTATTCCCCACCCCCACCAGCTTCACCACGATGAGCGGCTCATCCGCGCGGCGATGCTTCGCCAGCAGCGCCGAATCAACGCGACCCGGCAGGGTGATAACAGTGGTGAGAGAGGGGCAGGCAGTGGTATTGGGCTTCATGGTGTTTCAAAAGTGAAAAGTATTAAGTGAAAAGTGAAAGGTGCTGCCGAGCGGTTCAGTCTCGTCCTCCTACCCGAACTCGTCCTCGATCAATCAGCTCCGTCTTCACCAGGAAGCGCGGCACGTGACTGTGAGTAACTTATAAGACGCATAGGACATATCAGACGTATTGGACTTGGAATCGGAACCTCCCTGTTTCCTCCCTGGGGCGCTTGCCAATGGCCGCACCCGCAAGGGAGGCTGGAGGTAAAAATGTAAAGTTAGTCAAGTTAGATCAAAGGTAGTTTCTGGCATCCTACTCTTCCTCCTACTCCTACTCTTCCTCCCTTGGCTTGGACGTTTGTTCAATGAACGCCCAAGTAAAGGGAGGAGGAGTAAGAGTAAGAGTAAGAGGAGGATAAAGATTGAGTTGGAGTGCTAGCCCGCACGGCGCTCTTGCAAGACACCATGCGGGCCGCTGTATCGCATTACGCGCTCAGGGTCGGCACTTCGAGGCCGGGGTGCTGGCCTGCGTGGCGCAGCACCGAGTAACCGCTGGTCTTGCCATCCGTGCGGATGCACGGTGCCTGGCCAAAGATGGTCTCATAGCCGCCGCCATCCACGAACGAGTAGTCGTCCTTGTCGCCCACCAGGAGGTCATCCCCCACATAGGCGCGCACGGCCGTGTCCTGGCCGAGGATGAGGCTGCACATGTCCACCGCACCATTCGCATTGCACGGAATGATGTAGGCACCCGCATCAAACTCGGACGTCCAGACAAAGTCCGCCGAGCAGTTCGATGAGCCACCCACACCACCCGCCACACGCGTGTAGGCAGTGCCGGCGGTGTTCAGGCCCCAGGTGTCCCCGGTGGCGATGAAGTTCCCCAGCGTCGCCACACCCAGCGTGGAGTTGTCAGCCGTGTTGTCCGGATTCAAGATCGCGTTCACCGTGATCTGGTTCCCGTTGTTTCCAGTGCCCAGCCAGCTCACAAAGCCGACGGAGCCGTCCGGATTGATCACCCAGCCATAGTAAGTGGCGGAGGTGATGCCAGAGTAGAACGTCGTCCAGGCCACACCACCGGGGGCGGTGAGGGCTGTGCTGGTGGACTGACCTTCATACCACTCATACTTGTAGCCGCCCATCCACGCCATGTAGGGCGTTTTGGTGTCCGACGCATGGCTCTTGAGAATGCAGTCCACCGCAGCGGAGTCCACACCGAATCCGGTGGAGAGCATCGCACGCGGGGCCAGCGGATCAGCGCACTGATCGTTCTCAGGATCCACCGACGCATGCTCAAAGAGGCCCACGCCATTCCAGTCCAGCAGCTTGCCGGAGAAGAGCGGGTTTTCCTCATTGCTGCGTGCGCCACCGTGCAGGGCCGCCTGCTCATAGCTGCTGGAGTTCTTGATGCTGGCGATCGCCGCATCAGGAATGTACACCATCGGCTTGTAAACCGGGCTGCCATGCTTGCTCGTCACCACGATGGACCGGCCACCGAGACGGCGCCACTGCGGGATCGCATTCGTGATGCCCGAAGGCGTCAGCGTGTCCAGCGCATTCAGGCTGGCCAGCGTCTTGCGTGCATTCGGGTAGATGGTGTTGCCCACCCCCTGCAGCTTCAGCGCCATCTTCATGTCATTCATGCGGCGGCGGCCCAGCTTCTCGCGCAGGGACAGCAGCACGGCAGACTTCACCCCGCCGCCTCCCGCCATGAACTTCAGCTGCTTTTTGGTAAACTTGAAGGCATCGCGCCAGAAGTCCACCACGCAGCCGAAGGTCTTGAAGTCCACGCTGGACTCATTCCCGCGCAGTGGCTGCTCACCACGCGCACCCGGGCCGCGCGGCTGGCTCATGACCGTGAATTTGACCTCGTCTCCCGCATGTGCGGAGGCGATGTCCTTTCGAACGATGAAGGGCTTTCCGGAGCCCTCCCCGCCCTCAAACATCGAAAAGTCATCCACCGAGCGCGCACCCTTGCGGAGCTGCTGGGAATAGACCTTGGCGACGACGGACGGATCAGCCGCGACAGCGGCTGCGAGTGTGGATACGACGGATTCTGCGTGATAGGCGCTCATATTAGTTTCTCAGAACGAGATGTGTTGTCAGTTGTGTTTAGTTGAAGATTAACGTGTGGTATCTTGCGGCAGTTCATACCATCTTAAGACCGAAACAAACCGGCTAGTACCGCGCTTTCGCGGAGGTCAGCTTGTCCAGGCTGTGGATGAATGCGTCCTGCTGCTCAGGAGTCAGCTTGTCGATTTCCGCCATCGCCGTCAGGGGAGACAGCACACCAGCGGAGAAACCGGGGCCAACAGGTGAACCGGGCAGCCGCAGCGAATGTCGCGGTGCTGGCGGTATCACAGACGCGCCTCTCGCGTGACCCGGGCTCTGCGCCGCGTGTCCTTTGAAAAACTTGTCGATCACCCGCCGTCCGATCTTCTCAGGCCAGTCAGGATAATTTAGGATTGGGTCGTTTTTTGCCTCTGCAAGCAAAATCTCATCATCACAGTGAGGAACAAATTCAGAACCCTCATCCGTGATCAAATCCGCGAACTGATCCATCGCCCGCGTGTGGCTATCCGCCTGCTGGCCCTGCCAGTGGTTGCTCACCGCAGACGCCTCGCGCCGCGCATCCCGCAGGTCCATTTTCACATCCGTCATCTGTTCCATGATGTCAGACGCCACCGGATCATACGACTCCTTCGCCTGCTTGTACTGCTGCTGCAGCGCGGACAGGTGCTGCTCCAGATCCGCCACCTGCGGCACGCTGGCCAGCCCCTGCGAATAATCCGGGGCCTCGTCATAGGCAGGCCCGGACTCCTGCTCAAAACCCACCGCCGCATGCCCCTGCCCCGTGATGCCAAACGCCTCGGCAAACGCATCCGCCGGTGCACTTCCCGCGCGGATCAAATCCAGCGCCTGCACCGTCCGTGCGCGGTCCGCCTGATTCAGCGCCTTGATGGAAACACGCGCCGGAGCACCGCCCCCCTCATCGCCACCCGTACGTGGCTGCATCTGCGCCGCCAGCGCCGCCTCCACACGCTCCGGATCACCGCTCTCAAAATCCTTGATCTGCGCATCCGTCATCTGCGCCAGGTCCGCACCCTCCAGCGCCTCATCCAGCGAAGACACGCCCGGCACCTCATCCCCTGACGAGTCACCTCCAGCATTCCGTGAGTCGTCCCCTCCAGCAGAAAGACTCTCGAGCACCGCGCTCGCATCAGCCTCCGAAAGATTGTCAAAAACAGCCCCCGCCTCAGCAGCGGTGGGGGAGGATGGCGTGTAGTCGTCAGGCATATCAGTGTGTGGTTGTATGTGGTATGATTAAAATGGGTTGAACCTGAGATCGTGGGGGTACTGCTGCGTCATTATGCACCTGCTCCGGCATCCGGCAGAAATCCCACACGGCACATGCTGTGGTCAGGCTTGCATGAGAGAAGTCTTGGGTCCGTTTTTCAGGAGTCAAACAGTATTTAAATAAATTTCATTCATGGCACCAGAACTGGTTTTTTCTGGTATGCACTGCAGCGATTCCAATCCCACCCAGGAGAGGGGGCATCCTGCACCCTCAACACCCCGCCCCACCCACTCCTCTTCCCAGACAGGGACCAGGATGTCCCCCCTCCTTCCGAACCACCCAGCGTCTCCGGCAGGAGTGGGAGCATCCTGCTCCCACAGCGCCCCGCGTCCACCCACCGCTCCAACCACATTCAGGACAATTCGCCCCCCCGCCAGATGCCCCGAACCCACGACACCTCATGCCACCCCTGAATACCATTCAATACCACCACTCCACATTTTTTAAATTTCGTGTTGCATCTCCAAATCACGACCCAACCCTTTTTATTCAATACGCCAACACTCCTGACGCTGTGAAGAACACGGAAGGTGCCACCGCCGCCCTGCGGCCACGCATCCGCCATGTTTCCCACACCGCCATCCCTCTTCGCTCCCCCCACCTACCTGCGCAAAAAGCTGCCCATTGCAGGCAGCCCGCCAGAGCAGCCCCAGCAGGCGGTTAAGGTCCCCTATCGGCCTGTCGAAACGGCAAATCCCAACCAAGCCGCTGACACCATCCCGATCTTCTTCAGAGCACTGCCCTCCCCTGCTCAGCGCCAGCAAGCAGCAGATGCTGCTGCACGTCAGCTCGCCGCCAAGTCCGCAGCCCCTGCTCCGCAAAGCACTTCCCAGCCATCATCCGCGCCTGCGCCACCTCAGCCTCCTGCCCCACCGCAGCCGCCACCACCAGTCGCCGACACAGCACCACAAAGCACCGAAGAAGACCCCCGCGTGGTTGCCGCACCAAAGGAGGCCGGAGCCCAGGAGGGGGAGGCAGAATCGACTCTCCCCAATCAGCCACCCACCGAACTCGCAGGCCAGCAGCCATCCACCCCTCCCGCCGACCCCGCTCCGCAGCGCCCTTCCCAGCCACCCTCCCCACCTGCCCCATCGCAATCTCCTGCACAGGCCCCGCAGACATCACCCGCCGTCACCACCGCGCCAGCGGGCACGGAGTATGAGCCCAAAGTTGTGGAAGCAGTGAAACAAGCAGCAGCCCAGGTCGAGGCCGATACAGCCCGTCAAAAGCGAGACACTCAGCTAGCCGAACTGGAAGCCAACGGCATGGCGGAGCATGCGAAATCCCTGCGCGCACTGGATGCCGAGATGGCTCAGCGCCGTTCCGATCTTGAGAAGAAGCATCCTGATCGCGGTGCGCAGTACAAGGCCGGAATGCAGGAGCTCGAGAAAGAAAAAGACAGGCGGCAGACGCCCGTGATGGATCAAATCAAAGCGGTTAAAACGAGAGACCGAGTGGACAATCTGCGTGCGGCCAAAATTGCCGTCAGCCGTGAAAGCAAGCTGCCGCAAACCCGAGGCAAGACCGAAGAGCAAAAGCAGGCTGAATGGAAAGCCCAGATGGCGAAAGTGGGTCTGGATCCGAACAATCACGAGCATGTCAGCGCCTATTGGGATGCAAAGAGCCTCCACTACCTGAACGACGGCCGCTATGCAAAATACGACTGGGATGGAAGCCCACCCAAGAGAGAAGGCTTCGGCTCTGCGGTGCTGTCGGACGGCACCCTCCACGTGGCCCCAGAGTTCATCCACAATGACAAAAAATACGCCGCCGTGGTGGCGGCCAGTGGTGCGAGCGAGGCGGAGAAGGCACGCGCCATGGCGGAGCTGCCGCGCCTCCAGCAGGGCTACGCACAAGCCTTGCTGCCCATCCTCAAGCAGGCAGGCAGCACCCGCGCCGCACAGTGGATCCCCGGCATCGCCTCCTTCCAGAAGTGGCAGGCCGAAAAGCCGCGCCAGGGCTCCGAGGCCGAGCAGGCCAACGAATACCTCAAGGAGATGAACCAGCGCGGGCTATGGAGCAAAGGCACGGACAATGTCCTGCGCTCTCTGCTCGCTGGCTTTGCAGACATGGGAACCATGACCGCAGGCGTTGCAGGCATGGTCGGCGTCCCCGGAGCCTCTGAAACAGCCGCCGAGTGGTCCAAGCGCAGCAGTGATTTCATGGCACCCATTTCAGCGGAGGGTGGCAACTCCGGAACCGCCTCCGCCATCTTTGGCCACGTGGCGCGCATGGCCGGCCCCATGGTGGCCACCTTGCTCGTCACCCGTGGGCTGGGCGGTGGGCTGGGAACCATGTCTGCCATTTCCGGAGCCCAAACCGCAGGCAGCCAGTACGCGGAAACCTACGGACTAATGCGCGAGCAGGGCAAGACCCACGCCCAGGCATGGATGGCCACCGCACCCTTTGCACTGGCATCCGGTCTGGTCACAGCAGCGCTCACGGCCGCCGGTGGCCGCACCGGCTTTGAGGCCGCCCTCGGTTCCAAGGCCGGCACCCAGACCGCCGCCAAAGAGGCCGCCCAAGATTTTTGGAAAAACCTCCTGACCAACGTACCCAAACACGCGCTCGCAGACCTCCCCCAGGAGCTGCCGGACGAGCTCTTCAGCCAGATCAGCCAGGCGCTGGCCACCAACCGCGACGCCGACCTCGGCCAAGTCGTCGGCGACTTCATCAAGAACTCCCCCGAACTCATGGGTGCGATCCTCATCATGGGCGGCACAGGCGGCACCCTGGATACACACCAGCAGTTCAAAAACGGCGTTGAGCAAACCCACGTTGATGCATCCGAGGACGGAAAGCCCCGGGATGAAACAATCAATCCGTCATCGTCGGATCAGACAATACCAGACTATACCACAGACAACAAGATTCCCAGTTTCGATGAAGCCTTTGCAGCCAGCCAGACCATCGAAAAGCTCAAAGCCCAGAAAACCCCGCTGAGCCTTGAGCAGCAGCAGGAACTCGACGCCGCCGAAAAAACCTTTTCCAAAAGAACCGAAACCAACATCCTCGCCCAGAAGGCCACCCTGGAGGCACGCGGTGATAAAATACACCCAACCACTGCGGCAGCCTTGGCAAAGGCTCAGGCCACGCTCGCGCGCCCTGCACCCCGTGATCGCGGCCCCCTGCCCACAATCCCCGACGCACGGAAGACCATTCAGGATCTTTCGGACAAAGCCGCCGCAGGCACTCTCAACGCCGACGAAGCCCACCAACTTGCGCACGCACAAAGAGCCATCGCGCAGCAGCGGGTCAATGAGCTTGCCGCTGCCGAGGCGAACGGCACCCTCACCGCGCCGCAGAAAAGGCAGCTGGATCGATTCCGCGGAATCCTCGCCGTCTCTCCCTACGGCACACAACTCCCAAAAGGCCCACCATCTGGCTATGATCCACATGCTACCAATCCCGCACACCGAGAATGGCATCCCCCCGATGGTGAAAAGCCTGCTCATCCCGCTAACGAGAAGTTCACACCTGAGGCTCTAGCGATTTCCGAAGAAGACGTCAAATCCACAACCGACCGTCTGAAGGCCAAAGGGCATGCGCATAGTCGTCACGGACCCGAAGTGACGGAAGGTCAGCTTAACGATAGAGCCATGCATAAGGTGGATCCAATCACCCAGACCACGGAAGATGGCGTGCATGCCGGCGTAGACCATAGAAGCGCAAAACATGCCACGCAATTTACCAGCGAGCGATCACAGGTTCAGGCCGTAAAAGCTGTGGAAAACAGCCGTGAATATAACGACAATCTCAACGAAGCTCAGAGAATGGGGGAAAATGCGTTTAGCGTAGAAACCGTTTCACTGGAAACAGCATTGGGACCAAACTACCAAGAACATGTCCGGGGAAAAACACGCACAGGCACGGCAGCAAATCCTCAGGGCAGTCGCTCCACCAATCTGACAGACGGAAAAATTTTCGCCCACTATAAAAAAGATCCTGTTACTGGAAAGTTTTATCTCAATACCATGTATGCAACTCCCTCATTAAGACATGAACCCAACTAATAGTCCAAAAACAACACTTCAAAGAATAC
>NZ_JAQSEA010000020.1 GCF_029946185.1 Prosthecobacter sp. | reverse complement strand
TGTCCTCCAGCATGCCGAAGCAGGGTGACCAGAAGGTCTTGCCAATGGGCATGTTGACGGTGCCGCCTTCGGCAAGGGCGTTGAAGGCACGCTCGGTTTCGGCTTCAGTGGGCAAAGTGAGGGAGAGTGAGAATGAGCGAAAGCCCTGGCTCTCTTGGCCGCCGCAGCCGTCGGAGGCGAGGATTACGCTGCCGCCGATCTTGAAGCTGGCGTGCATGACTTTGCTTTCATAACCGGCGGGCAGCATGCCGGGTGGCATGGGATCTGGGCTGTCGCTGTAGCGCATGAGCATCTGTGTCTCAGCACCGATGGCGGACTGGTAGAACTCGAGGGCTTCTTCACAGCGACCGCCGAAGAAGAGGTAGGGCTGGACGTAGGACGTGGACATGGGGTGGAAGAGTGAATGACGAATGATGTGCAGAAGGCTGGAGGCTCAGGCATTCGACATTGCTAGTTCTGCCTGCTGCCAACTAACTCAACGAGTTGATCAAACGCTTTGCCCCAGCCTTCAAGGAAGCCCATGGCGGCGTGTTTTTCGCAGGCTTCTTTGGTCCAATGCATGACACGGGCGGTGTAGCGGGTGTTGCCGTTGGGCAGGGTTTCCCAGTTGAGGATGGCCGTGAAGAAGTGATTGGGATTGGGTTCCCAGCCGGGCAGGTGGCCATCGGTGAAGACGAGTTTTTCATTCGGCACGATTTCGAGGTAGATGCCGACGTTGGGGAACTCCTGGCCTTCCGGGCTGCGCATGGTGGTCTTGCAGGCACCGCCGGGGCGGAGGTCGATTTCACAGGCGGTGGTGACCCAGGGCTTGGGTGTGAACCATTGCACCAGAAGGTCGGGCTGCGTCCAGCCGGCGTAGAGTTTTTCGCGTGGCACGTCGGTCTCACGCACGAGCACGAGTTCTCGTTCGGCGAGCGGGGATTCGATGGGGGCGGGCAGCGGCATGGCGGTGGATGAACTAGAGGATGGGGTGATTGAGCTCGGTCTGGTAATCGGCGGGATTCGGTGTCGTGGATGGGCCGGCGAGGTAGCACTCCCAGAGATTGGGCGCGAGAGTGTGGCCGGCAGCTTCGATCAGGTCATTGAAGTCGCTCCAGGCATCGCCGAGACCTTCATAGGGGCCGGTGTAGATGGTGCGTGCGACTTTAGCGGCGGGAATTGCGCTGGCAAACACACGGCCCACAGGAGTCACCGAGCCGGAGACGGGCACGCCGACTTCGAAATTGAAAATGCCGGGTGTCATGCCGAAGTGATGGGCGAAGACGGGACCAATGGGGCCGATGCCCTGCGCGGAGGCGGCGGAGACCGACTCCATGATGGCAGGGCACATCACTTCTTGTATTTGATCACGCGGCACGGTGAGGTGGATCACCGCAGCGGGTTGGGCCTCGGTTTGAACGATGGTGAGCGGAGCAAGCATGATGCGCGATGTGATAAAGGGTTCAGGATTGCGGGGCGGCTTCGGCGATCTTCTTCAAATTGGCGAGACCTTCGAGGAACTGATCGCCGCACATTTTTTCGCAGTCCATGAAGAGGCCCATGACTTTGCCCATGAAGGGCTTCTTGCTCTGCATGGCCCAGGTGATCTTGGTGCCGGTGCCTTCAGGGGCGAAGGTCAGTTGCACATCGGCGTCGCCGGCAAAGGGGCGCACGAATTCCAGTTTCATGCCGACTTTTTCATTCGGCTTGCTCTCGATAAGGCGGGTGGTTCCTTCACCCACTTCGTTGTTTCCGCTCCAGCGATACACCGCGCCGACGCCTTCAGGCGGACCTTCGAGGGTCTTCTTCATATTGGGGTCAAGTTTTGACCATGGGGACCATGCATCCCATTGGCGGAAGTCGTTCACGATTTTGAAGGCTGCCTCAGGTGGGGCCGTGGTGGTGGCGCTGCGGGTGATGTTCATGTCATCGGACTGGAAGGAGGCGATGACGCAGATGAGGATGATGACGGCGACGAGGCCGAGGAGAATTTTTTTGATCATGGTGTGCGAGCTGTGGTGGAGTATGGAATAAGAAGGCGGAGTCAGTCTGCTTCCTTGGACGGCTGACATTGTCCGTTCATGTCGTCCCAGCGCTTTTGCATTTCTGCGTGGGATACTTTTTCGATTTCATGCTGGAGCATCCATTCATGGCCAAAGGGATCGCGCACGGAGCCGCTGCGGAAGCCGTAGAATTGATCGCCTGCGGGCATGAGTACGGTGGCTCCGGCGGCGACGGCGGCTTCAATGGCGGCATCTGCATTTTCAACCATGAGGCAGAACTTCACCGGCGTGCCGCCGAGCGTGTCGGGTGATTTGTTCCAGGCCGGGTTCTCCTCTGAGAGCATGAGCAGGCCATCGCGTAGTGTGAGCTCTGCATGACCGATTTTTCCGGTGACGGAATCGACGAGTCGGAAGATTTCAGTGGCAGCGAAAGCCGCCTGGTAGAAGGCGATGGCACGGGGTGCGTCGCGGACGGTGATGTAGGGGCTGAAGGATGGGTAGGTGGGAGGGGTTGTGCTCATGGGGGTGTGGTGTTGGGAATGACGAATGACGAATGACGAATGACGAATGACGAGGTGGGTGGAGGGGGATCAGTCTTGGGTGGTGGCTTTGACTTGGGCCATGGGGAGGCAGAGATCGGCGATGGGGCGGATTTCGATGGTGGCTCCGTATTGGAGGATGGGGCATTCCTGGGCGATGCGTACGGCTTCGTCCATGCTGCCCACGGCGATGCGGAAATACCCGGCGATGGCTTCCTTTGATTCTGCAAAGACGCCGTCGGTGACGCTGGTTCCTTTGGGGCCGGAGACGAGCTTGCCCTCTTCCATCAGGGGCTGCGCGCCGCGATGGATGCCCGCTTTGCCCAGGCGATCCACCCAGGCGTAAAAGTCGGTCATCACATGCTGGAGTTCAGAGGGGGACATGCCGTGGTTCCAGTGAGTGCCTCGAATGAGCAGCAGGTATTCATCAGTTGGGTTTTGTAGATTCATGCTGGCGGGGTTTCGTTGGTGATGTCGGAGGCGGTGCAGACCTCGGGATCGAGAGGACGGACTTCATAATGCAGGCCGCAGGGCAGCGTGGGACTGTGGGAGAGAATGTCGGCGGCTTCACGCAGGCTGCCTGCGCTGACGTGCCAGTAGCCGCCTACGACTTCCTTGGCCTCGCCGAAGGGGCCATCAGTGATGACGCCCGCCTTGGAGACTGTGGCGCGGTCCGTGCCGAGGCGGCTGCCTGCGCGCATCGTGCCTGACTCGATGTGGCGGTTCAGCCAATCATAAAAATCTGTGATGGCTGTGTCGATCTGCTCCTTCGTCTTGTCTTTATCCCAATGGCCGCGTGAGATGACGAGGTAGTCATGGAGGGGCGTTTCAGTGTTCATGGCGATGGCAGCGTGGGTCTTTGAGCGTGGAAAACGTCTTGGTTTCAAAGAGACGACGAACGGGCTCGGCAGAAAAGGACATCGGGACAAAACTTTTTTTTAGCGGGTCATATTTACTGGCGCCGCCGTTTCGCATTTGGCGATCTGGTGTTCAAAAAAGCTGCGCTCCGAAGGCAGAGCTGCGAGGGCCAACGCCCTGCGGTAATGGGCTGCGGCAGTTTGATTCTGGCCAAGCTCTGCGGCAAAGGCCCCGCGCGCCGCATGCAGGGAAAGGTAGGCATCCAGGCCCTGCACGGCTGCCAGCGCCTCCAGCCCGCTCTGCGCGCCCTGCACACGGCCAATGGCGATGGCGCGATTCAAGGCCACTACGGGCGAAGGTGTGAGCAGCGCGAGCTGATCATACAGCGCGAGAATCCGCGCCCAGTCTGTGACCTCGTGGCTTGCTGCTGTGCTATGACAGGCCGCGATGCCGGCCTCCAGATGATACTCCGTGAGAGTTTTGCCATGCGCGGAGAGTTGCAGATGGTGGATGCCGCGCTGGATGAGCGATTGATCCCAGAGGCTGCGGTCCTGCTCATGCAATCGGAGGATGCCGCCTGCATCATCAGTGCGGGCAGGCAGGCGCGCGGCACTTAGCTGCATGAGTGCCAGCAGCGCGTGGCACTGCGGCAGGCCGGTGTGGGGATGCGTGGCGAGCAGGTCGGTGAGCCGGATCGCCTCATGGCATAAGTCGGAGCGCACGAGGTGCTCGCCACTGCTGGCCTTGTAGCCTTCATTGAAGAGCAGATAGAGAGATGCCAGCACGGCATCGAGGCGCTGTGGCAGTTCATGCGCCTCGGGCAGTTCAAAGGGCAGTTCCATCTCGCGAATGCGCTGCCGTGCGCGCACCAGCCGCTTGGAGATGGCCGCCTCGCTGGTGACAAACGCCGCTGCGATTTCCGCCGGGCTGAGGCCGCACAAAGTCCGCAGTGCCAGCGCGATCTGTGCCTCGGCAGACAACTGCGGGTGGCAGCACACAAACATGAGCCGCAGGGTGTCATCGCGCAGATGCGCATCATCCGCCGCTGCTTCCAGCGGTACGGCCATCCAGCGTGCCTGCTCTGCGGAGATGCCTTCTTCGCGCTCGTTCCAGCGCTGCTCACGTCGCAGCAGATCCAGCGCCAGATGGCGCGCGGTCTGCGTCAGCCAGGCGGCGGGATTGTCCGGCACACCGCGATAAGGCCAGGTCTGCAGCGCACGCACCAGAGCCTCCTGCACCACATCCTCCACCCATTGCAGCCGGTGCGCACCGAACTGGCCCGCCAGCGTGGCCACCAGTCGTGCCGACTCATGCCGAAAGAAATGCTCCGTGGCAAACTGGGCGCTCGCTGTGGAGATGGAGGGGGAGTCAGACATCGCGCGTTCGTTCATTCAATCACAAGCTGGGATTCAGTTCGCTTGAAACAGGCCGTCTACATAGCTGCGGGCGAGTTTGAGATTGTGACGAATCAGTTCCTGAGAACGGCAGGTCTTGCCCACGAGCATGGATCCTTGCCAGAGGCTGTTGAGGAACCATGCGACACGCTCAGGGTCGAACTTAGTCTTTGGCTTATGCTTCTTCTTTGCCGCTGTGAGCATCTTGGCGACGTTGTAAGTCCAGAGATTCAGCTCCTTCTCACACGCGGCTTGAAAGGCGGGATGGGTGGCAGACATTTCCTGGGACATCATGCCGACCATGCAGACGCAGGCTTCGTCGGAGCGCTGGGTGAAGCCGACCATGATGTCGAACATGCGGTGGAGCTGATCGAGCGGGTCGAGGGTGGTGTCCTTCCATGCTTCGGCATAGAGGGAGGTTCCCATAAGGCCCCACCATTCGACGGCTGCGGTACCGATGGCTTCTTTGTTTTCGAAGTGGTGGAAGAAGCCGCCTTTGGTCATGCCTGCGGTCTGGCAGATCTGATCCACTGAGGTGGCAGAAAAGCCCTGCTGCACCATGAGTCGTACAGTGGCGTCGATCAGACGCTGCCGGGTGGCGGCGGGGTCGCGTTCGCGCTTGGAACTGGGGGCTTTCGTGGACATACAAACTGGTTGGTATGTAGCGAAACGGACGAACGGTCAAACTTTTTACAGCGTTTGGGCTTGCCGAAGAGGGCGGCTGTGCTCACTCACCCACGCACCACAGATATTCCTGTCGTGTGGGGGTGGCCTTGGCGGAGCGGAGATAGATGCGGTTGTCGCAGATGGCGGGGGTGCTGAAGGATTCGTCGCCGAGCTGGTTTTGCGAGAGTAGGTTGAACTTCTCTGGGGTGGCCTCAAAGACGGAGGTGACGCCGCCTTTGCTCGTGACGTAGATGCGGGAGTCGGCCATGACGGGTGAGCCGTAAAATTCGCGGTCCACTTTTTCTGACCACAGCTCTTCACCGGTGGCGGATTTCCAGCAGGCGGCGCGGCCGGCATCGCCCACGGCGAAGACGTGGCCGTTCTTCACGATCATGGATGGCACATAGGTGCGGGTGACGTTTTCCCAAGCGATCTTGCCAGAGCCATCGGCCTCCAGTGCCATTGTGTGGCTCTTTGGATAACCACCGCCGAGGAAGATGCGGCTGCCATCGGTCACGGCAGTGACGACGGTTTCTTCGGTGCTACCGTCGATGCTCCAGAGTTTTTTGCCCGTAAGAGGATCGAAGCTCTCCACCTTGTTGCAGCCCGCGAGGACGGCCTGCGTTTTTCCTGCGGCGACGATGACGGCAGGGGATGCGTAGTTAGCTACTGGCGGGCGGTCCTGCTGCCAGACGATTTCGCCGGTGAGTTTGTTGAGGCCGGACATCTTGCCGCCGCCGCGATGATCTGCCGATATGAGCACGACGGACTTGTAGACGACAGGGGAGGAGCCAAAGCCCTGGTGTACTTGGAAATCGCATACGCGGCGCTGCCACAGCTGCTTGCCGAAGAAGTCGAGTGAGGTGGTGAAGATGGCACCGTTGTTGAGGAAATTGACGAACAAGCGCTCGCCATCGCTGACGACATCTGAGGAGGCTTGTGAGGAAATTTTATGGCCCTTGGTGTTGAGGTTGCCGCGATGGACGACGGCCTCCCACTTTTTCTTTCCTGTGGCGCGGTCATAGCAGAGCACGAGTTGTTCTTCGGTTTCCATGTCTGCCGTGGCGAGATAGACCTGGTCTGCCACGATGGTGGGTGAGCCATGGCCGCGACCGCGCACTTCTGCCTTCCACAGGACGTTTTCGCCTTCGTTCCACTTCACAGGCAGCCTTTGACCCGAAGTCGCATGGCCATCCATCGTAGGCCCGCGCCATGCCGGCCAGTCTGCGGCGATTAGGTGAGTGGAGACGAGCGCGTAGGTAAGCAGAAGGGCGTGGATTTTCATGCGGGCAGTGCATTACGCTACGAAAGCCGGAACGCTGTCAAAAGAAGGCGCGTGATGCTTGTGGCTACTTGGCTGCGACGGGCTTTGTCAAACCTGTCAACGGATGATGGCTGACGGTATCCCAGGCGATTTCTTGGAGCAGTTTGTTGAGCTTTATCTTGTCGTCGTTGCTGACGTCTTTGAGAGCTTTGAAGGCGCTCGGCATCACGGGCAGGCCGACTGGGTTGCGGCGATAGATGACGGCGAAGTGGCAGTAGCTGGAGAGGATTTGCAGCGGTGCCAGGCCGTGGCCCCAGTTGTCGCGGGCGCGGCGAGCCAGAGGGCGGCGAGGAGAAGAGCAGCTTTCATGAGGTTGTGATCGGGTGGAACGACAGCGAATGAAAAAACTACCGTCTATCTTGTCCCTCTAAAATTTTAGCATTTCGCCCACGGGCAGCGGTTTGTTTTGGCGGATGGATTCTTCGGCAACGAGGCAGAGTCCGGCGGACCAGAGGCCGTCGAGGCCGGTGGCGATGGGTGGCTTGCCGGTGCGTACCATCTCGATGCATTGGGCGATTTCTTCGCGGAGTTCGAAGACTTCGCCGCTGTGTTTTTCGAGCTTCACGTTTTCGAGGTTTTCGCCGTCGAAGACTTTGAGGAAGTATTCAGGTTCGAGGGTGCGATCGAGGGCACCGCTCCATGCGGCCCAGAGGGCGCCCTTGGTGCCGCTGACTTTGACGGTTTGATGGTGCTCGAAGGCGGCGAGGGTTTGTGATACGACGGCGTAGCTGCCGTTGGCGTATTTGAACATGGCGCTGAAATTGTCGTAAAGCGTCGGGCGCTGGGGATCGCGGGAGTTGGCGTAGGCGTGGAGTTCGACGGGGTCGCCGCTGCTTTCGAGATACCAGCGGGCGAGGTCGAAGAAATGGATGGGCTCTTCGAGCACCCAGCTGCCGACGCGATTTTGATCGTAGCGCCAGCCGCTGGCGCCCTGGCGGTAGGGTTTGCGGGAGAGTTCGACTAGGACGTATTGCGGATCGCCGATGGTGCCTGCATCGATGATTTCTTTGATGCGGCCCCACTGGCTGGAGAGGCGGAGTTCGTGGCCGACTGCGAGATGGACGCCGTGCTGCTGCGCTCCGGCGACGATGGCTTTGCAGTCGTCGAGGGTGATGGCCATGGGCTTCTCAAGCAGGACGTGCTTGCCTTTGGCCATGGCGGCGAGGGCGATCTCGCGGTGGGTGTGGCTAGGGGTGGCGATGTCGATGATGTCGAACTCGGCCTGCGCGATCATGTCGAGGCTGTCGGCGAAGATGTGGGCGTCAGGGTAGAGCTGACGGGCTTCTTCGCGGGAGGCTTCGGAGGGCGCGCTGATGGCGACGAGCTGGGCTTCGGGATTGGTCGCGATGGATTGAGCGTGGAATTTGCCCCAGGCACCGAAACCGGCGAGGGCGAAGCGGATGGGAGGAATCATGGGAAGGAAGAGAGGGAAGGGGAGGTCAACGGGTCTAGAGTCTTCTAGCACGGTCAAGA
>NZ_JAQSEA010000019.1 GCF_029946185.1 Prosthecobacter sp. | reverse complement strand
TCTCTTTGGAATAGACGTAGAAGTTCTGTTTGAAGAACATCAGCAGTCCGGCAACCGAATCGTCCCCCGGCAGGGCTTTCACCTCGTCGAGAGCTGCGATGTCGCCGCGCATGAGGCGTTCGCTCGCGGCCTTCAGCACTGACATCGTTTGTTTCTGCTGCTCTGTCTGCGCAGAAGACCGAATGAGGGGAAACAGACAAAGCGTGACGGCGAGAATGGTGTGGAATCTGCGGCTCATAGTGTGCGTGAATTGTAGATGAAACGGCCCGGTTGCCGAGAAGAGTTTTGTGAAAACGAAGGGCAAGCGGCGGTGCCACAAGGCCCGCCTGTGCAGGCATCCTTTGAAAGTCTCCACAGAGACGCGTTTGCCCCGCCTGCGAGAGCAGGCGCTTCAGAGCGGACGGAACCGCAGATGTAGCAAGGACCGGCGACAAGAAGGGAGGGCGAAGGCGGGCAAAGTGGTCGTGGTCCGGCGAGGCTGTGCTTTGGTCCAAGATGCAGGTGGGAAAGCAAGCTGGCCTTTGTCAGTAGAAGGAGGGCTTGTCCCGACCCTGATGATGAAGGCGGGATTGCTCGCGGTGGGTTTGACTGGCACGGAAGCAGCCGGTAGCGAAGCGGAGGGTCAGGCAGAAGCGAAGCGTCCGGCTGCTTCGGTGTGCGGTATTGGGGCGGCAGTGACGTGGTTTGAGCCGCCGCGCCTTGACCCTTCAAGGCTCGGCTAGAAGGCGGATCGAACGGCGTCACGCGGCGGGCGAGGGCGTTACGGGACACTTCCCGTTAGAATGGGTAGTGCCTCACGCAGTCGGCACGAGGGAAAGACTTTTCCCCACACCTTACTCGATGTTGTATTCATCAGCTTCGTCATGAGCCAATTCGGTGACGTAGTATTCCAAACGATTGATACGCCAGTAGCCATTGACGATGACCGCTGTGTTGTAGCCGGGGCAGTCGATGAGAGTCCAGATTTTCGAGTTGGGCTGTTTGCGCAGAAAATCAATGTCGTCGTGGGTATCGAAAGCGATGTGGTCTGTTCCAGCTTTGGTCAAGGGTTTGAACTGTTCAAACCAAGTGTCGTAGTCGAGTTGAATGAAAGTCATAATCGATCTCCTTGGAGAGTTGGATGTGAAAAAAGAATGCCGCGCCCGAAGGCGCGGCATCGAGGTTTAAGCTGCTTGTGCCTCGGCAGCAGCGGGTTCGCGTTCCGCGATCCACTGCTCGGCTTGAGCAAGCGCTGTGCTCAGCTTCGACAGGTGGGATTTGAGGAAGCTGGTGGTTTGCTTCCATTCCTCGCCAGCCTTGTAGCTGCGGGACACGGTGGCGCTGTAGCGGGTTTTGCCCTGGTCTTCGTTTAGCCAGATGGTGACTTTGACTCCGCCGTTTCTGATTTCGTGGGCTGGTTTGTTATTCATAGGTTCTCCTTGTTTAGTGGTTTCTCCCCGAAGGGATTGGGAGCGTGGTGAGCAGCCGGTGAAGCAGGGCGTTGTCATGCCCAACACGGGAGCGCCAGCGAATGGAGCGGGCGGGGTATTGACTGCCCTGCGCGGCTGCTACGTTTCCAAAATTCCAAGTGAGAAACCCCAAGGAGGCCATGAAGAACCGCCCACAAAAAACGGTGCCAGGAAACTGATGGCCTGAATTGTCGCAAATCCATGTCATCGTGCGCAGCCTTCATGCGAGGATGCAAACCATGCTTCGCTTTGAGCCTGTCGTCTGGCGCATCGCGCCTCCCTGCTCAGGGTTCAGCAGGCGGACGGAACCGAGTCGGGGCAATGAAAGGTGATCCGCAGGAGGGCGAAGGTGGGCGGAGGAAATCACCGGCCTTGCTCGGCGGAGGTTTGGTCCAAGAGGTGGACGGGAAGCAAACTGGCCGTTTGGCGGTGAAGCGAAGGGCTTGTCCCGACCAAGCCGACGAATGGCGGGATTGCTTGTGGTGGAAGCGCGGAGCCGTTTGGCGAGGGCGTTGCGGGACACCTCCCGCTCGAATGGGTAGCGCCCCACGAAGTAGGCGCGAGGGAAAGGCATTTCCCCACAGATGAAACTGAAGTCAGAGAATCAGGGATTAGCGGAGAAAACCCGCCCAAGTTGCCTTGGGCGGGCAGGCTGCCCTGCTAGTATTCGCTGGGCAGCATCAGCACGTTATCGGTGAAGTAGAAGGACACTTCATCGAGAGGAAAGTCGGTGAACTCGATCTGCTTCGAGAAGACGACGTTGTAGTTGCCATCTTCACAGGCAAGTGTGGCACAGTGGTCAGGGTTGACCTTCAGCTTCCAGAGCTGAAAGGCTTCGGCTGCGACATCGCGGATGGATTGCGCGAATGCGATTTCATCGAGCAGCCAGTAGGCTCCGCCGCTTTCGGCGACGTATTGTGCGCCGTCGGTGTAGAGCACGTTGCGTGCGATGCCGTGGCGATGCCATTGCTCCGTGCCGGTGAACTGGCGGAGATCGGTTTTGGTGAGTGTGTTTTGATTCATGTTTTGCTCCTGGTTTGTGTTTTCACCCCGCTGCGGGGCGCGGTTGCAAAGGCAGAGTTCATTAGGCTGCCAGTCATGCCCCCAACACGGGAGCGGCAGCGAATGGAGCGGGCCGGGGGTTGATGGGCAGACGGCCTCTGCCAAAACCAAGCTCCCTCGCAGCGGGAAAACACCAGGAGCCATGCAGGAACACGAACCGCCGGAAGACAGTGAACGGCGTCACGCGGCAGGCGAGGGCGTTACGGGACACTTCCCGTTGGAATGGGTAGCCGCCCACGCAGTAGCGGCGGGGGAAAGGCTTTTCCCCTTGAAGATCAGCTATGAACGGAAGGCTTGCTAATTGGAGATAAAATGGATATAATTGGCTATTAAATGGATAGAACATGCTGCAAAAACTCGCCCCAGAACCGCCAATAACCGCAGAAATGCTCAAGCTCATCGCCTCGCTCGATGAGTTCAAAGGGCAGTGGCGGGCGTTCAAGCGTCTCTCGCGGGATCAGCTCTCGCAGCTCAAGAAGATCGCCACTATCGAGAGCATCGGTTCGTCCACCCGCATTGAGGGCAGCAAGCTCACGGACCAGCAGGTTGCCACGCTGCTCTCAGGCCTCAAAATTCAAGAGTTCAATAATCGGGACGAGGAGGAAGTCGCTGGCTACGCCGCAGCGATGGACACAGTGTTCGAGTCGTTCGAGCACATTCCGGTGACGGAGAACCACATGCGTCAGCTTCATCGCACACTGCTCCAGTATTCGAGCAAAGGCGAGAGGCATCGCGGCGACTACAAGACGCTGGACAATCATGTGGCAGCGTTCGATGCCAAGGGCAATCAGCTCGGCATCGTCTTTGAAACGGCGTCGCCGTTTGAGACGCCTTTTGCCATGAAGCGGCTGGTGGAGTGGATGATCGAGGCGGAAAGGGACGGCGACCTGCATCCGCTGCTCATCACGGGCGTTTTTGTGGTGTGGTTCCTTGCCATCCATCCGTTCCAGGGTGGCAATGGCAGGCTTTCACGGGTGCTGACAACACTGCTGCTCCTGCGGCACGGCTACAGCTATGTGCCTTATGCCTCGCTGGAATCAGTGATCGAAGAGAACAAAGAGTTCTACTACAAGGCGCTGAGGAAGACACAATCCACGCTGCGCAAAGAGCGGGCGGAGTGGGATGCCTGGCTATTGTTTTTCCTGCGCTGCCTCGTGCGGCAGAAAGATAATTTGAATGGGAAGATCCAGATCGAGCAAAAACGTGTCGAAGCCAGTTCGCCGCTGGCTGCATCCGTGATGCGGCTGCTTGATGATGCTGAGCGTGTGACGCTTGCCGAAGCGGTCAGAGCCACCGGAGCAAACCGCAATACATTGAAGTCAAAAATGTCGGAGCTTGTGGATGCAGGTCTGCTCGCACGGCATGGGCTGGGCAGAGGTGTCTATTACACGAAGAACCAGCGAGATGAATGATGGGCCTCTCCCACTGGTTGTGCGTGTGTTTGTCTTGCTGCTTTCGGAAGCTCATGGCGCGGTGCCATGATGAAACGATGAATGCAGGTTGCCTTTCCTGAACTCACGCCCGCGAAGCCAGAGAAAGATGACGGGCGTAACGATGAGGATGTGAATGAGGCTTGAGATCATGCCGCCAATAACGGGTGTGGCGAGGGGTTGCATGACCTCGGAACCCTGGCGGTGGCTCCACATGATGGGCAGTAGGGAGGCGACGATGGTGGCGACCGTCATGACCTTCGGACGCAGCCGCAGGCGTGCGCCGTCCTTCACGGCCTGCACAAGATCAGTGTAGGCGAATGCTGCGCCGAGCTGGGCCATGCGGGCTTTTACGGTCTCCTCCAGATACACGACCATGACGACGCCAGTTTGAACAGCGGTGCCAAAGAGGGCGATGTAGCCGACCCACACGGCACCATTGAAGTTGTAGCCGAGCAGCTTTTGCAGCAGCACGCCGCCACTGAGGGCAAAGGGCACGGCGAGCATGACGTGCGCGGCCTCCAGTGCGCTGTGATAGACGATGTAGAGCAGCACGAAGATGATGAGCAGCACGATGGGGAAGACGACTTGCATGGTCTGCACAAAGCGGCGCTGGTTCTCATACTCGCCGGTCATTTTGTAGGTCATGCCTTCCCAATCAATGGTCTTGAGCTTCTGTTCGACCTCCTGCACAAAGCCGCCGAGGTCGCGGTCCTGCACGTTGGCCTGGACGTATGAGCGCAGCCGACCATTTTCACTGGCGATCTCGTTGGCCCCGACTTCGCGGGTGATCTTCGCCACCATGCCAAGCGGAATGTAGGTAACGGGAGTGTTTCCAGCACTGGATGCCGCCATGCCGCTTGATGCCGCAGGAGCAGCACCGCCGGTCATGCCTCCGCCGCCACCCATTGGCGCTGCACCGGACGCGCTCATGCCCTGCCTTGCGGCGACGAGGATGCTGCTGAGCTTTTCAATGTCATCGCGCTCGCCGCGCTGCACGCGGATCTGAATGGGGAAGCGCTGCCTGCCTTCGATGGTGGTGCTGACGTTCTTGCCGCCGATGGCTATCTCCACGGAGTCGAGCACGTCTTTGGCGCTGAGTCCGTAGCGGGCCATGGCCTGACGATCCACCTGGATGTTGAGGTAGGGCTTGCCCTGCACGCGTGATGGCGAGACGCCTGCCGCGCCTGCGATGCTATTGATGAGCTTCTCGACCTCGAATGCCTTGCGTTGAATCTTGTCGAGATTGTCGCCGTAAATTTTCACGCCGACTTGGGCACGAATGCCGGTGTAGAGCATGAGGATGCGGTTCTCGATAGGTTGCAAAAATGCAGGCACATAGCCGGGCACTTGCTTCATCTTTTCGGTGAGTTCGGCTTTCAGTTTCTCCACCGTCATGCCCTCACGCCATGCAGGATTGCGCTTCACGCTCCAGCGGCCATCGGGGATGTATTCGGGCTTGAGCATGATGGTGGTCTCCAGCATCTCGGTGGGCGCGGGATCGGTGGCGGTCTCGAAGCGGCCCAGCTTGCCCGCTACGGATGCCACCTCCGGCGTGGCGGCGATGACGGTGTCCTGCCATGACATGACGCGCTGGATTTCTTTGAGACCGGTCTTCGGCATCATCACTGGCATGTAGAGCAGACTGCCTTCATTCAGCGGCGGCATGAACTCTTTGCCAAAGCCGGTGACGATCTCGCTGAGTCGCGGATAGCCTGCATCGCGGATTTGTTTCACCGTGGAGCGCGGCAGGCCAAAGGCGGTGAGTAAGGCCACGGCGAGGATGCCCATGGCCGCTGTGATGACCGTTTTGCGATGATTGAGCGCCCAGTCGAGCGTCGGCTCATACAGGCGCAGCAGGAACTTCATCACGATGTTGCTTTCCTCCGAATGAAACGGCCCGCGCACGAGCAGCGAGCACAGCACCGGCACCAGTGTGACCGCGAGCAGCGTGGAGCCGATCATGGCAAAGGTCTTGGTGAAGGCCAGCGGATGAAACAGTTTCCCCTCCTGCCCGGTGAGCGCAAACACGGGCACAAAGGCGAGGATGATGATCGCCATGGCGAAGAAGATGGGCCGCCCCACTTGCGTGCATGCGACCAGCGTGACATCCCAGGTTTCTTGGGAACTCAGCCGCCCGCCTTTCTTGTGCTCCGCCTCCTCGCAGTGTCGGATAACATTTTCGGTGACCACGATGGCCGCATCCACCAGCACGCCGATGGCGATGGCGATGCCGGTGAGCGACATGATGTTGCTGGTGATGCCGAACTCCTTCATCAACAGGAAGGAGATCAAAATGGAGATCGGCAACGGCAGCGTGACGATGAGAATGCTGCGGAAGTGCCAGAGGAAGATGATGTGCGCGAGTGTGACGAGAATGAACTCCTCGAGCAGCGCGTGCTTGAGCGTGCCGATGGTGCTGTCGATCAGTTCACTGCGATCATAGAAGGACTTGATGGTGACGCCCGGCGGCAGGCTGGGAGCGATCTGCGCGATCTTTTCTTTGATGCGCTCGATCACGGCCTTGGCGTTTTCACCGGTGCGCATGACGACCGTGCCGCCCACGGCTTCATGGCCGTTCAAGTCGAGCGCGCCACGGCGGAAGTCGCCGCCGATCTGCACCGTGGCGATGTCCTTTAAATAGATGGGCGTGCCCTCCATCGCCTTCACGGTGACGAGTTCTAGGTCTTCAACGCTGGTCACGAGGCCGATGCCGCGCAGCACGAACTCCGCGCCGTTTTCCTCCACCACCTTGCCGCCGACGTTGAGGTTGGCGTTCTGAACGGCGGTCATGACGTCCATGAGCGTGACATTGGATATGCGCATCTTGGTGGAGTTCAGCTCCACCTGATACTGCTTCACAAAGCCGCCAATGCTCGCCACCTCGGCCACGCCTTGCACGCTGGCGAGTTGATAGCGCACATACCAGTCTTGTAGAGAGCGAAGCTGCGCGAGGTCATAACCGCCATCCGTGACTTTGGTGGGATCGACATCGAAGTAATATTGATACACCCAGCCGAGGCCGGAGGCATCGGGGCCGAGCTGCGGCTTCACGCCCTCGGGCATGGAGCCTTGCAGGTAGTTCAGCCGCTCCAGCACACGGGCGCGGGCAAAGTAAGTGTCCACCTTGTCCTCGAAGATGATGGTGATGAGCGAGAAGCCGAACATGGAAGTCGCACGCACTTCTTTGACGCCCGCGAGTCCCTGCAATCCAGTGGAGAGCGGGAACGTCACCTGATCCTCCACCTCCTGCGGACTGCGGCCCATCCACTCGCCATAGACGAGCACCTGGTTCTCCGTGAGGTCAGGGATGGCATCCACCGGCGTCAGGTAGATGGCGCGCACGCCGAGCGCGATGAGCAGCAACGCGGCGCAGGCGACGAGGAAGCGGTTCTTCAGGCTCCAATGAATGATGGCCTCGATCATGGCTGGCCTCCGCGTTTGATTTCTTTGGCGCAGTTCAGCATCTCTTTGCCGAAGAATGGATTCTCACCTGCTCGACCTGGCATCTGTATCCAGTGGCCCTTCTTGGGAGCGCCGGGAATGGCCTGATCAACCATGACGCATTCCCAGACCTGGAATTCAGGCGAACCCGCAGCCGTTCGCAAAGGCTCCAGAACGGCTGTCGCGGCCAGGGTGAACTTATGGAAAGCAACACGGGCTTTTTGAATGTCCTCAAAGCCGTGGAAATGCCGGGACTTTTCCAGGGCATCGAGTGAGTCCAAAGCGCCTTCAGGAGAGCGCAGCGCCTCGACCAGTTCGCCTGCCTGCATCATGGCTGGCTCGCTGGCTTTGTTAAAGGCGGATAGATCGTCTGCGGCGAGTGCTGCTGCCATGGCATCAGATACTTTCACGAAATCACTGATGGCCTGTTTCTGCGCATTGCTGAGCGTGTCAATGGGTGCGGCAGTTTTCATCGGCTCCACGGGCGACATGAAGGAGCGGTTCATCTCTGCCTGCCCATCAATGAGCAGGTTGCCATTGGTCACCACTTTGTCCCCGGCCTGGATGCCAGAGAGGATCTCCATCAGCTTGTCGCCACGGCGTCCCAATTTGACCACAGTGCGTGCGTAAGCGCCTTCGCTCTGATCTACATAGACGACGGCTTCAGGGCCAGTCTCGATGACGGCGGAGCGTGGTACGGTGAGCACGGCAGGTGCGGCGATTTTCAGCGCACCATCTGCATAGAGCCGGTGCAGCAGCACACGGCGGCCATTGATGAGAGGGTTTGCCAGCTCGACGCGCACCTTGGTGGAGCGTGTGGTTTCGTCGAAGTTAGGGTCGATGAAGGTGACTTTCCCCTCAAAGGATTTTCCGGGCAGGGAGGGCGTGGTAACGGTTACGTTTTGACCGATCTCGATCCAGGGCATGTCCTGCTCATAGGCACGGAACTGGAACCACATGGTCGAGAAATCCGCGATCTCCAGAAGCTTCTCACCCGCCGTCACATACTGTCCTTCATAGACGTTTTGCCCCACGACTGTGCCACTGATGGGCGAGAGGATCTGAGATGTAAGAGCATCG
>NZ_JAQSEA010000018.1 GCF_029946185.1 Prosthecobacter sp. | reverse complement strand
GCACGAATGCGATGAACTTCTACAACGTCAGCCGCGCCACCCGCGGCCTGGTGACCTACATCAAAAACTACCGCGCCAACGCCAAACTCACCGGCAAGCCCAGCATCGTCTTTGCCCATGACACGCGTCATTTCTCGGTCGAGTTCGCCCAGTTCTGCGCCAAGATCGCCATGGATCACGGCGCGAATGTTTACCTCTTCGACTACTGCCGCGCGACGCCTGAAATGTCCTTCGCCGTGCGCCAGCTCCGTGCGGATGCCGGCGTGATGCTCACCGCCTCCCACAACCCCGCGCATGACAACGGCTACAAAGTGAATTTCAACGACGGTGCCGGCATCGTGGAGCCCCACGCCACCGGCATTATCAAGGAAGTCAACTCCATCAAAGGCGAAGAGTACGTGGCGCTTCCTGAGGCCGAACGCGGCCAGCTCACCACCCTCGGTGATGACATGGACCAGCAGTACCTCGCCCGCGTGGAAACCATGATGCTGCAGCCCGAGCTCCTGCAAAAGGAGGAGGCCAAAAAGCTCAAGATCGTCTTCACCGCACTGCATGGCGCCGGCGGCGTGCTGGTGCCCGTGTTGCTGAAAAAGCTCGGCTTCAATTTCCTCACCGTCCCCGAGCAGGACGTGCGCGACGGCCGCTTCCCCACCGTGAAGTCCCCGAACCCGGAGAACGCTTCCGCTTTGCAGATGGCGGTCGATCTGGCGAACAAAGAAGGCGCGGACATCGTCATCGGCACGGACCCGGACTGCGACCGCATGGGCGTGGGCGTGCGTAATTCCGCAGGCGAAATGGTGCTGCTCACCGGCAATCAGGTCGGCTCCCTCATGGCTTGGTACCGCACCAAGACGATGTTTGATCTCGGCATCCTCACCGAAGCCAACAAGAGCCACGCCGTGCTCCTGAAGACCTTCGTCACCAGCCCGCTGCAGGACGCCATCGCCGCGAAGTTCGGCATCAACTGCGTCAACACCCTCACCGGTTTCAAATGGATCAGCTCCAAGCTTTCCAAATACGAAGCCGCCCTGCCAGCCGACATTCAGAGCCGCTACCGCGACCTCAACGCCGCAGAAAGCCGCAGCGCACGCCTCCAGTACAGCAAGTTCCTCGTCTTCGGTGGTGAGGAAAGCTACGGCTACATGGGCGACGACTTCAGCCGCGACAAAGACGGCAACGGTGCCGTGGTCATGTTTGCCGAACTCGCCGCCTACGCCGCCAGCCTCGGTCTCACCGTCGTCGGCCTGCTTGATCAGGTGTACAGCGAAGTGGGATACTTCCTTGAAGTGAACGAGAGCAAGGTCTTCGAAGGTGCCAGCGGTGCCGCGCAGATCGCCAAGCTGGCAGACAGCTACGGCAGCAATCCCCCCACCGAAGTGGATGGCTCCGCCGTTATCAAAGTGCGTGACTTCCGCAAGGACGAGATCACCGACGAAGAAGGCGAGACCGTGCAGAAAGAGAAGATGCTCTTTGTGGATCTCGCCGATGGCCGCAGCTTTGCCGTGCGCCCCTCCGGCACTGAGCCGAAGATCAAATACTACATGTTTGGCCGCAGCCTCCCCGCCGCCGGTCAAAGCCTCAGCACCGAGGAACTCGCCGCTGCCAAGGCCAAAGTCAGCGCCGGCCTCTCCGCCATGTGGGCCTGGCTGG
This sequence comes from Prosthecobacter sp., assembly GCF_029946185.1. Taxonomy (GTDB): domain Bacteria; phylum Verrucomicrobiota; class Verrucomicrobiia; order Verrucomicrobiales; family Verrucomicrobiaceae; genus Prosthecobacter. The sequence continues at coordinate 6,851 of NZ_JAQSEA010000018.1, read as the reverse complement.
ACAAGGACATCGACGCACGCCTGGCATCATAAGGCCGGAATTCGCGACAGATTCGAAGAAAAGGCAATGCGGCTGAACAAACTTCAGCCGCATTCGTCTATCCATTCGCAACCTCAATCCCGAGGCTGAGGGCCGGAAATTGCGGCTTGAAGTTCTCAGGAATTTAAGAACTATTAACCATTATGAATTCTCAAACCACTCGCACTGGGCTGCTCAGCTCAATTGGACTGGGCTGGTATGCCGCCATCGTCTTTGCCTCGGCCCCCACGGCACAGGCTCAGCAGCGGTATTATCCGCAGCAGCCACAGGGCTATCCCCAGCAGCAGGGTGGTTATCCGCAGCAGTACAGCCAGCAGCAGCCTCCGGGGTACGGCTACCCCCAGCAGCAGCAGCCTCAGACGCAGTATGAAAGCCCGCTGCAGTTCCTGCCAAAGTTTGGGCAGCGCATGAGTGAGATGGCACGCCGCCTCTTTTATGGGCGCAACCCCGTCGGTTATGACACCCCGCCTCCGGCCTATGGGCAGAACGGCGGCGGCTACAGCTTGGACTCCACACCGCGTCCGCAGGCTGCTCCGAATTATCCGCAGCAGTCTCCGGAGAGCTATCCACTTCCTGGATCAGGCTATGCCCCGCAGCAGCCCGGCTATCAATATCCCCAGCAGCAGCCACAACAACAGCCCCAGTCACAGCCGCGCTACAATTACCCGCCGCAGCAGACCGCCCCGCAGCAGACCTCGCCCGCCCCCTCCAGCAAAAGCAAAACACCAGCGCCGCCCCCGCAGAGCAAATCCTCTTCGTCCAGCAGCACCCGCAAATACACCCCGCCTAGGGTGAACGATTCGCCTCCTGCCCGGACCCCGAGCAAGCCTGCCACGGTGACGCCCAAAAAAGAAGTCAAGCCGGACGCCCCTCCGCCGACGCCCGCGCCTACCACCCGCCGTTCCGAATCCACCCCGAAAGAATTCCCCAGCACCACCTCCAGCAGCGGATCTTCGGGGTCGTTTTTGAAAGGCAAAAGAACCGCCAAGCCAGGACGCGTCATCAGCCCTTATCCGCCTTACAAAGAGCTCGACATCACCGGCCTCGAAAGCGGCTCCCTCGCACTTGATCCGACCACCCAGAAGGTCTTCGAAGTGCCTTGATTCACGCCAGTTCGTAGTCCGATTTTTGGAAATCCCGGCCCTGCGCCGGGATTTCTGTTTTAATGCCAGTGATGGTTCTTTTCTTAAAATCGAAAATAAACCGCTCATTGGCTTGATGTTTGCTTGCTCAAGGAGGTGGGATAGCGTTTGCTGTCTTCCAACCATTCATGGCCGACCACGGACTCCACCAGGTACAGACTCAAAAGCTCGCTATTGGGCCGCAAATGCAACAAAGCTTGCAGATTTTGCAGGCACCCACTTTGGAGCTCCGCCAGATCATCCAGCAGGAGGTCGAAATCAATCCCGTCCTGGAGCTTGAATCTCCGGACACCTCCATTCAGGACGCCATCCCCGATGATCCGGACGACCGCAGCGTCGATGACAGCGACATCGACGCCCTGACGCAGATGGATGACGAATGGCGCGAATACTGGCAGCAGAGCCGCCAGCAGACCGCCACCCGCCGCAGCGATGACCAGGAACGCTGGCAGTTCCTCATGGACTCCATCGTGGCTCCCACCACCTTGCAGGAGCATCTGCTCTCCCAGCTCCACACCTCGGACGCCAAAGCCTCCCTCGCCCCGCACGTGGAGTTCCTCATTGGCAATCTCGACGACCGTGGCTTTCTCAACACGCGCATCGATGACCTCAGCCTGAACCACGGCATTCCCATCGATGTCCTGATCACCGCCAAAAAGCTGCTGCAGAGCTTCGACCCCGTCGGCGTTGGCTCGGAGGATTTGCGCGAGTGCCTGCTGGTACAGCTGGAGCGCCTTGGCAAAAAGCAGAGCCTCGCCTGGCGTCTGGTGGATCAATACATCGACGACCTCGCCAACAAGCGCTACCCCATCCTCGCGCGCAAACTCGGCGTCCCCCTGGAGCAGATCTCACGCGGCGCAGATTTCATCAGCACGCTCGATCCCCGCCCCGCGCAGCGCTTTTCCGTCTCCTCCAACAACTACGTCACGCCCGACGTCGTCGTCGAACGCCAGGGCGGCGAATGGATCGCCGTCATGACCAATGACGACCTCCCGCACCTGCGCATCAGCAACACCTACAAGGACCTGCTCAGCCAGCCCGGCAACAACGGCGAGGTCCGCAACTACGTGCGCGACAAAATCCGCAGCGGCAAATTCCTCATCCGCTCCATCCATCAGCGCCAGCAGACGATCCACCGCATCGCCACGCAGATCCTCAAGTATCAGCGCGAATTTTTGGAGAAAGGCACCAATCTGCTGCGCCCTCTCAACATGGCCACCGTCGCCGATGAAGTCGGCGTGCACGAGACCACCGTCAGCCGCGCCATCTCCGGAAAATACATCGCCACCCCCCATGGCGTGTTTGACATGAAGTTCTTCTTCTCCCACGGCGTTAAAACCGAGTCGGGCGATGACCTCAGCAACACCAGCGTCAAAAACGCCATCGCCGATCTCATCAAGAACGAGCCCAAACACAAGCCCCTCAGCGACGACAAACTCGCCAAGCTTCTCGATGGCCAGGGCATCAAAGTCGCCCGCCGCACCGTCGCGAAGTACCGCGAGGCGCTCAGCATTCTGCCGAGCCACCTGCGAAAGTCGTTTTCGTAAAGCAGCCATCTCGCTCCGCGAGATGAGCACAGCGCTTTCGCAAGCCACTGCGTCATCGTTTGAAGCAAACACTCCGCATGGAAGCTCACGCTGGGCGCGTCTCGCGGAGCGAGAGGGCTACTATGTCCCTCACACAAACCGCCGCGCGATCTCTGTATAAACCGCCAGCGCCTTCTCGACCTCCGCGCATTCCACGTACTCCACCGCTCCATGCGCCTGATCGATGCTGCCGGGACCAAACAGAACCGTCGGGATGCCGAGGCGCGCAAACTTGCTCGCATCACTGCCAAACGGCACACCACTGACGCCATTCTCGCGTCCCATTTCACCGAGAACTTCACGCGCAAGTTGTACCACCGCAGCGCCTTCATCCGTCTGAAACGGCCAGTCCTGCAGCATCGGCGTTTCCATCTCCGCCATCACATCCGGGTGCCGCTTCATCAGCGCATCCAGCAGCGTCTGATAATGCGCCAGCACGTCCGGCACCTCCTCGCCGGGCAGCAGCCGGCGGTCGATCTCGATCACCGCCTCATCCGGCACAAAGTTCACCTGCACGCCGCCATGGATCACACCCACGTTGCAGGTGCCCGGCCCGAGCAGCGGATGCTTCACCTCCTGCATCCGCTCATGGTCCTCATTCAGCGCCAGCACGACGCGTGACATCGCGGTGATCGCATTCACACCGAGATGCGGCTTCGAACTATGCGCCGCTTTTCCCTTCGTGCGGATGCGCCAGCGCAGCACGCCCTTGCTCGCGATCACACATTTGAACTCCGTCGGCTCCGCCACCACGGCGGCATCCGCTTTGAGGTCTTCGCAAAGTTTGACCACACCGCGAAAGGAATACTCCTCATCCACCACGGCCGCCAGCCACACCTCGCAGGGTGGGCGGTCGCCGCTCGCATGAATGTCCGCCACGGCATGCATCATCGCCGCCAGCCCCGCCTTGTCATCCACCGAGCCGCGCCCATGCATCTTGCCGTCTTTCACCACCGGATCGAAGGGATCAATCGTCATACCCTTGACCGAGACCGTGTCCATGTGCGCCTCGAACACGATGCGCCTTGATGCATCACGACCCGGAATGCGCGCGATCACATTGTTGCGCCCCGGAAACACCTCCTGCTCCCACACGTCCATGCCCCGCTGTTCAAAGAAACGCCTCACATACGCCGCCATGGCAGCCTCTCCCGGACCTCCTTCATAGGAGCTGTTGATGCTGTTGATGCGGACAAGATCGGCCAGGGTCTGGAGCACGGGAGACATCCCCCAGCCTAGCCGAAGTCGATGACTCGGCAAGAAGGGCCGCTTTTTGGCCGTACATTTGCTGTCACATGAAGCCCTTCTATTCCATCGCCCTGCTTTCGACGCTGCATGCAGCCAGTTTGGCCATGGCCACGCCTGCGGATGACGCCAAGGTCGCCTTCTTTGAAAAGACCATCCGGCCCATCCTCATCAAGCGCTGCTACGAGTGCCACTCCGTCGAGTCCGGCAAGAGCAAGGGCGGACTCGCCATCGATTCACGCGACGCCATTCTTAAAGGCGGCGACAACGGCCCAGCCCTCGTCGCTGGAGATCCCGACAAAAGCCACATCATCGAATCCATCCGCTATCAAAATCAGGATCTGCAGATGCCGCCCAAGGGTGCCATGCCCGCAGCCGAGGTGAAGGCACTGGAAGAGTGGGTCAAAATGGGCGCACCCGATCCACGTGAAGCTGTCGCTGCCACCAGCAAACCCTCCTCACCGCGCGTCATTGATCTCAAGGAGGGCGCGAAGCATTGGGCCTTCCGCCCGATTGCCAGCCCGCAGGTCCCCAAAGCGGATGCCTCCAATCCCATCGACTCTTTCATCTCCGAAAAACTCGCCGAGAAGGGTCTCACACTCGCAGCTCCCGCTGACAAACGCACCCTCATCCGCCGCGCCACCTTCGACCTCATCGGCCTGCCCCCGAGCCCCCAGGAAGTAAATGCCTTCCTCGCCGACACCTCCCCCGACGCCTTTGCCAAAGTCATCGACCGCCTCCTGCGCTCGCCTCAATACGGTGAAAAATGGGGCCGTCACTGGCTGGACGTCGCCCGCTACTCCGACTCCAACGGCCTCGATGAAAACATCGCCCTCGGCACCGCCTGGCGTTACCGCGACTACGTGGTGCAGTCGATCAACGCCGACAAACCCTTCGATCAATTCCTCACCGAGCAGATTGCAGGCGATCTGCTCGAAGCCAAGGACCTCCCCACGCGCAAAGAGCAGACCACCGCGACCGCGTTCCTCAATCTCGGTGCCAAAGTCCTTGCCGAACCGGACAAGGAGAAGCTCGCCATGGATGTCATTGATGAGCAGATCGATGTCATGGGCCGCGCCTTCATGGGCCTCACGCTGGGTTGTGCACGCTGCCATGATCACAAGTTCGATCCCGTTCCAACGGCTGACTACTACTCATTAGCCGCCATCTTCAAAAGCACCCAAAGCTTCAGCGTGGATCGCATCGGTGCCCTCAGCACAGCTTATGAGGCACCCATGGGCTCGCTCGATGACTTTGCCGCCGTCATCTCCTCCGAACGCATCCTCAAAGATCAAAAAGCCGCCGTCGCCAAAGTTGAAAGCGCCGCCATCTCAGCCCTGCGCAAAGAAGTGCGTGACCATGCGGTCGATTACCTCATGGCCGCAGCCGAACTGCCCGCGAATCCCACCCTGAGCAAAGCACGCCCGGTGGCCGAACCGCTCGGACTGCGCGCGCATGTGCTGCTCAACTGCCGCGTGTATCTCGCCGCAAACGAAACCCTCCCCTTCTTCAAGCCGTGGCAGGATGCGCTCAAATCCACCGGCAGCGTGCAGCCACTGCGCGGCTACTACACCGCCATCTTTGCCGCTGCGGAAAAGATCACCCCTGCTCCGAAGGTGAAGGCGAAAACAAAGCCCGAGGAGAAGTCTGAAGACTCGCTGCTCCACCAGGCACGCGCCGCATTGGACGCTCCCGCAGGTTTCCTCGCCCTGCCACCGGAACCCATGGTTCTCTTTCCCAAGGATGTCGCCGAAAAAGTGCGTACTCTGAAGGACACCATGATGACCACGGAGAGCAATCTCCCCGACCTGCCCACCACCCTCGCCGTGGCCGAGTCACCGAAGATCATCAACGAACTGCCCATCCACATTCGCGGCAGCCACCTCGCGCTCGGCAAGCCTGTTTCACGCGGCTTCGTCCAGGTCGCGCAGGCTTCACTCACCACCAAGCCGCAGTTCCCCGCCAATCAAAGCGGCCGCCTCGAACTCGCCCGCTGGCTCGCCAGCCCCGAACATCCGCTCACCTCGCGCGTCATCGCCAACCGCATCTGGTCCTGGCATTTCCGTCAGGGCATCGTCTCCACCACGGACAACTTCGGCCTCCTCGGCCAGCAGCCCACGCACCCCGCCCTGCTCGACTGGCTCGCCCACTGGTTCACCACCAACGGCTGGAGCCTCAAGGACATGCACCGCCTCATCATGAGTTCGCGCACCTATCAGCAAAGCTCCGCCATATCCGCACAGGCTTACGCAGCCGATCCCGAAGACCTCCTGCTGCACCACTTCCCCGTGCGTCGTCTCGAAGCCGAAGAAATCCGCGACGCCCTGCTCAGCGTCGCCGGCAGCCTCGACAACACCATCGGCGGTAAGACCATCCCCCGCCGCAATCGTGAGTTCGTCTTCAATCACACCTCCAAAGACTTCACCAACTACGGCAGCACACGCCGCGCGCTCTACCTGCCCATCATCCGCAACAATCTCTACGATCTCTTCCAGCAGTTCGACTATCCCGATCCCTCCACCAGCACCGGCCTGCGTCACAGCTCCGTCGTCTCCCCGCAGGCCCTGCTCCTCATGAACAGCGACCTCGCCACCAGCGCCGCGCAAGCCTTCGCCGCCCGCGTGTTCAAGCTCTCCCCCGACAAAGAGGCCCGCCTCCGCGCCGCCTATCGCATCGCCTTCGCCCGCGAAGCCACCGCCGAAGACCTCGCTCGCGCCGAAAACTATCTCACCGCAGCCGACGCCTCGCTCAATTCCTCCCAGCAGGACTCCACCAAGCGCGAGCAGGAAGCCTGGGCTCTCCTCTGCCAGGCCCTCATGATGAGCAACGAGTTCATCTA
>NZ_JAQSEA010000017.1 GCF_029946185.1 Prosthecobacter sp. | reverse complement strand
CCAAGAAGGGACGCTGTGTATAAGGGCAGACCACTTTGGAGCCCGCGGACATCCCACGCACATCTACGAGGCGGGGAGGATTGGTGAACGGGGTGCGCACATAACCAGGCAGATCTGGCACGGACTGGGCCACAGGCATCTTGGACGCATTCAGCATGGCCGGAGGCGGTGTGGCAGGACGGTCAGGACCCACGATCGGGCTGGGCGTTTGCACCGGTGCCGTGTTTTGCGCCACCATGGTGGATCTGGAACTGACTCCCAGCGGGCTGCTTGGTTTTCCCAAATAGGAGATAAGCCCATGAGTTTGAATCTCCTGCCATGCTTGGCGAGGAGGCAGAGCACAAGAGGCCAGCATGAGCGCCGCAAGGCCAGATGCGACGAGATGAAGCGAGGAGTGGGATGCTTGGGACATAGAGCGAACGGTTAATTTTTGAATCAGCATTCTCATTTTAACGATCTTTTTAAATTATGCAACAACAAGGATGGTAATGCCGAGCACATAATCTATTTTTATTAGAATAACAATAATATCACGCTTGTCTTGTATATCGCTTTGAGATGTGCGCTTTTGCGCCTCATGCAATGGCGCATCATTACTGTTGGGAAGCCCGGACACCCTTGGGTGAAAGACGCTGTGGAACTCTACTGGAAGAGACTTCAGCATTACAGCCATTTCGAACATGTGGTGATTAAGGAAGGACCGCTGGATCGAGTGGAGAAGCAGATCGAAGCTGCGTGTGCCGGTGATTTCTGCATTCTCCTAGACGAACGTGGCAGGCAACTGCGCAGTCTTGATATGGCAAAATGGATTGAGAACGAAGAGGTTTCCGGTCGCAAACGCATCTGCCTGGTCATTGGCGGTGCAGACGGGCACTCGCCGCAGTTTCGCGCCAAAGCCAAAATGTGCTGGTCACTTTCCACACTCACCATGCAGCATGACATTGCCTGGGTGATGCTGATGGAGCAAATTTACCGCGCTTACACCATCATTCGTGGAGAGCCGTATCATCGGGAATGATTGAGCATGAACGATGATGAAACTTGCACTGAAGCTCATTTATTGCTGAACTGAGTCGCAAATCCTTGTACTTTCGCCTTGCCGATAACTTGAGAGAACCTAAATTTCAAATTTTCTCAACTAATCACTCATGTCTTCTTCGGTACTCAAAAACGTCATTCAGCCCAAGGCGCACTCGGTGTCTTTGGAGAAGACGCATGATGAGGCCAGGGATCAACGCTCCGGAACTTCAGCGACCACTGAAGCCCCCAAACACGAGTCGGAGGACATGGAGCTGGTGCTTGGAGTACTGGTGGAAAATGCACCGGTGGCCATGGCCATGTTTGACCGAGGCATGCGCTACATGCTGGCCAACCGCCAGTGGATCAGTGAATTCGGCTTGCAGCAGGTGCAGCCTCTGGTCGGCAAGAGCCAGTATGAAATTTTTCCAGGCCTGCATCCAGGCTGGAGACAGGTCTATGAACGTGCGCTGCAGGGGCACATCGTTCGCAGTGAGCATGATTCACTCAGCGGACCCGACGGCCAGCACTTGGTCTATCGCTGGGAAGTGCGGCCTTGGCGCAAGAAGCGTGATGCCGCTGTCGGTGGCCTGATGGTCACCTGTGAAAAATTCAGCTCTCCCCAGTCTTCCGGCGCGGATGCGGTCAAAGCCGCCCCTTCCACTGAAGATAAAGAAAACGCCCCGCCTGTGGCGAAGACGCCCGATCCGCTGGACTGCTCCATTCCGATGCTGGTGCTGAACGTAGAGGGGGCGATCATGCGCGCCAATGTGGCCGCTTCACACCTGGCCTTGGACCAAGGTATTCAGGAAGGCACCACCTGTTTCTGGGAAGTGTTTGGCGAAGGCCGCGATTACGCGACGCTGCGTCAGCAAACACTTGATGCACTCACCCGCGTGTCGCTGGTGCAGAATCTTGCGCCCGGCTGCATCATCACGCGTCCGGATGCCTCGCCGTACTCCTCTACGCCCTCACGGTGGCTGGTTTCAGCGCTGGCGCATAAAGGCACTGATGAATCTTCCCGCCAATTCATGCTGATGGGGTTTTCGCCGCAGACGGCGATGGAAGGCGTGACGTGCATCACCCCGCCGGCAGCTCCGCCGACACCTGTGATTGTTGCCGCCCCGACACCTGCGGCAGCACCGGTGGATGATGCCGCGCAGCAGCGCCTGGAGAGCGAGCTTTCACGGGCGCGGCAGGAACTGCGTACTCTCGCTGAAGCGCAGCAGGCCTTTGGCAGACGTGAGGCCCGCCTGCGCAGTTATCTTGAAGGCATTCCGTGTGGCGTCTTCGTTCTGGATGAACGTGGCGTTCCGGTGTTTCAAAATGAAGGTCTGGCCAAGCTGCTGGGGCGTCCGCTCGAAACCGATCAAACGGTCGAAAGCTGGCTCGCGCATGCCTGTCCCACCGAGGAGCATCGCGCGCAGGTCGTGCTGGCTTGGCGTGAAAGCGTCTGGCGGCGTCAGTTGACGCGCACTGTGTCGCTCGCCACGGCGGATGGCCTGCTCAAAGAGCTGGAGTTTAACCCGATTGCCTTGCCGGGCGGTGGTCTGCTCGTCAGCATCCAGGACGCCACCGAGCACACGCGGCATGAAGAGCAGCTCCGCAGCATGGAGGCCAAGCTCCGCACGCTGATGCAGGGCAGTCCGATCGCCATTGTCATGACGGACAAGGCCGGAGTCATTTTTGAAGTCAACCAGCATGCCGAAGAGCTGCTGGGCAAGGCCAAGTCAGAGCTGCGGCGGTATCCGCTGGATGCCTGGCTGGATCCTGACAGTGCTACCGCACGGCGTGATGCCCTGCGTTCCTTGCAAAGCAGCGGCCGCCAGGCCGAGGCGCTCGGAGTTCGCATCAAACGCATCGATGGTTCCTTCTCGCGTGCCATCCTGCACCTTGCTGCCGTCCCGGATGCGCAAGGTGAAGCTCATTGCACCATTCATTACCTGCAGGAAGTCACAGAAGCGGCCGAACCGGCAGAGGTGGCGCCAGCCGCACTTTTTTCTCACGCTCCTGTCATCACCTCAGCACCGGCCAGCGCCCTACTCCTCACCACCGATGCCAATGGCCGAGTGCGCACCTGGACGGATCATGCGCAGCAATTGTTCAGTCTGGAGGCTGCGGCGGCCATCGGGCGGCCGCTGCACCAGTTTTTCCGCCCTTCGGACGCCACGGCCTTCTTTGCAGACCTCAGCGAGCAGGCGACGCAGCCGGAGAGCATCATTCAGCGTCCGTTTTTCGGCGGCGATGGCAAACGCGGTGAGGCAAAAATCGGCGCACGCATGCTTGAGGCGGGTGGTTTTGAACTCACCTCTCATTTCACCGCCGAGATCGAAACACCCGAGAACCTCCCGCTGCCTGTGGCGATGCTAAAAGCCGCCATCCCGCTGGCTTTCCAAGTGGTGTCCCCTTCCAGCCAGCGCTGGCCGGTCGTCGATCTCGAACGCGAGAAGCTCCTGCTCACCGAGACCCATCACCGCATCAAAAACCATCTCCAGATCATCTCCAGCCTGCTGAACATGCAGATCAATGGAGTGAGCGATCAGGATGCCCGCAACGCCCTGCGCTCCAGCCAGAACCGCGTGCGTGCCATCGCCGCACTGCATCAGCATTTGTATCAGGTCGCACTGGGCAAGGGAGATACCTTTAGCGACTTCTCGCGCGATCTCGTCGCGCACCTGCGTGAATGTTACGAGGTGAAGTCGGACCAGATCAAGATTCACCTGGAAGTGCAGGAAGGCCCCATTGAACAGGAGTGGCTCATGCCGCTCGCGCTCACGCTCAATGAGGCGCTCTCGAATTGCTTTGAGCACGCCTTCCCGCATGGCCGTCAGGGGCAGATCACCGCCCTGCTGAGCTACACTCACGGCAGCGGTGAACTCGTCGTCAGTGATGATGGAGTGGGTCTTCCCCCCGAGTTTCATCCCGGTGAAGGCGGCGGCCTCGGGCTCAAAATCCTCGCGGTATTCGCTGATCAAATGCGCGGCCAGCTCTTTGTCCGGGGTAATCCCGATCAAGGCACCGAGATCAAGCTGCGTTTCCCGCTGGCCTCGCCCGAAGGTTAAACCTTCTGCCTAGCATATTCCTTTTGCGAACTGCTGCGCTGCCGACACAATACGGCGTGCTAACACCACCCATGGCCTGCCTGCGCCTCCTAGCGTTTTTGACGCTTGGCCTTGCGGGTGTCGGCGCGCAGTCCGTCACGACGCGAACGGACAAAGTCGCCGGGCTGCTCAATGAATGGTTTGCCAAAGGCACGGCGGCTGGGCTTCAGGCCATCACGTATGAAAATCGTGACGGCCAGCATTCGCCGCTGAATGCAGCCCAATACCCGCAACTGCAGGTGTACCAAGGCACCGATAATGCCAAAGGAGCCGCCACGCAGCTGCGCGCCCAGCCCACTCTGGGCAACTGCTCCATGGCCTCAGCAGCTGCGCAGATGGGCTGCCTGCCCCGCATCTATATGATGGACCCCGGAGGCAACCGCTTCCTCGCCCAGCAGTATCTCTCCAACAATCTCTTCATCTATCCTGAGCACGAAGACTACGACATCGGTGCTAACGGCGTCGGTGGTGGCTATGGTGATCTGCTGCCGCTGAACACTCCCTGTCTCCTCATCTCCCAGGGCTCCTCCTACACCGACCAGCCCTTCATTCAGGCCCTGCTCTCCACCACGGCCGCCTTTCCCCCCGCTACGCAGAAGCTGCTCATCGAAAAGCGCCTGCTCATGCCCACGCTGCAATCCATTTTTCGCCGCTCAAACAAGACAGTGCAGACATCCGAGGACTACTTCACTGGCAAAGCCCATCCGCCTGTCTTCGACGGCACGCAGATCGACGAGGAAAAAATGGTGCTTACCGCCCATGACATGACGCTGGCGAAAATTCCCCCGGTCGTGCTGCTGCGTGTCATCGAGGAATCCAAAATCGAGGCTGGCAAAAATTTCTTCGAACTCCCCGGCTCCTATCCCTGGCAGCTCTCTGACACTCCCGTCTCCATCGCCCGCATCCTGCGTGGCAATGAAGCCGAACACGACATGCTCATCGGCTTTGATAAAACGGTGAATCTTGTCAAAGCCCCGATGCAAATGCGCGCCGCAGTCCTGCAGGGAGATCCGCGCTTCGTTCACATCGAGTCCAAACCCGGCGGAAATGTCATGCGCCTCCGCATACGCTGGGAGCCGCCCATGGTCACCGCCACCGGCATTCGCAGCCATCGCATCGACATCGGCATCTTCGCCGACAACGGTTCCAGCATCAGCGCCCCTGCCATCATCAGCTTTTACATGCTGCCCAACGAGATGCACTTCTACGATGAGAAGGGCCGCGTCTCTGAAATCCACTATCAAACCCACAACCCTGATTTTGGACTGCCCACCACGGACACCGATCCCCGCTGGATGAAGATCCTGCTCGCCTTCAGCATGAAGGACACAAATTTCCGCAGCCGCCTGATCGATCAAATTCTCACACCCGATGAACGCACCGGTTTGCAGCAGCACTACCTCGCGCTCAAACCTGCGCTCGATGCCTTCACCGCCATCGAATACGCTGACAAACTCAAGGATGAGGCTGGCCGGCTGCGCACGAAACTGGGAGAGGCCATCAGCGTCGCGTTGAAGAAACCTGTCGCGGAAAAAGCCGATCTCACCGTGCGCGACACCATCGACAAAGTGCTCAACGCGATCGCCAGTTTTCATCCTTTCTACCTCGGCTCAATGCGCGAACTTGACGCCCTGGCAGCGGCTTCGTCCAAATCAACCGCTGTCGCCGATGTCCGCGCCGATCTCCACCGTCTCATCCTGCAGGGGGTCCTTGTTGAGCAGGCATCTGGGCAGATCGACACCATGTCCGCGCCGGAAAAACTCTCTTTGGGAGAGCGCTACATGCTGCGTGGCCTGAACACCACTCTGCTCAGCCAGGTGATCTTTCCCGATGTCCTTGAGCGTTCCATCGCTCCCGCCTATGTCAGTCCGCGTCTCACCACGCCCAAGCAGTGGCGCGATGTCTATCGCTATGATCCAGAATCCGGCGCACTCCAGGGCTGGATCCGCTACGCCGACTCACGCATCGCCAACTTCGACGCCGAAGGCCGGCTGCTGCCCGATGGTCCGAAAGGCAAGGCAGTGCCCGTGATCTACTTCAAAAACGACAAAGACCTGCTCACCTGGCGTCCTCAAGCCGAGCCAGTGCCGGTGTCCCCAAAGTGATGAAGCACAGAGGTCTGCGCCGCTTCAGTCATACCTCAGCACATCGTGCATCCGCCACGAAACGCGGCCCCTGCCCACGCCCTCCTCGCTCCACATGCGCAGGTCCAGCGCTTCAAACGGCTCCAGCCATTTCAGCGCCGCCTTCAGTTCTCCCGCGCCGCCATTCTGCGCTCGCACCGAAGCAAAGGCCTTCAGAAACTCCCGCAGTTTCTCGAAGTTGAGCTTCACCCGAATGCCAGCGGCTGGGCCAGCCCCAGGCTGCTTGAGGATTTCCGCGAGGTGACTCTGCTGCACACGCGACGTGCCCAGCATGAACAGTTGATCATTCAGCGAGGCACACGGTCCCAGCTCCCGCGAATCAAACGGCAGTTCATAGCTGTAACTCGTCAGATCGCCGTTCCGCTTCGTCACGACTTTAGGCAGCTCAATCGGTTGCGGTGCAGGCACGTTCTTCAGCAACTGCTGCAACGTCGCTTCCATGTTCTGCCATGACACACCAATCAGCGCGCGATTCTTGATCTCATGCACGCTGGCAAAGCGTGGCAGCGGCAGCGCTTCACCACCCGGTGGCAAGCCCGGCAGCAGCGGCATTTTTCCACCCACATCGAGAATGAATGCCCCGTCACCACTCAGTGCTTTCTGCCAGATCGTTTTCGTGCCGTCATACACGTCAATGACGCCGGGCAGCACCGCTTGATCCGCCAGCTTAAACATCGCAGCTGATTGCTCCCCGCCCACTCCCGCCTTGACCAGTTCATGGGCCGTCGCATGCAGCGCCCGCATCCACGTTTCAAAATACGCCCTCCCCTCACCCGAGCTCGATCCGTGACCGCTCATGCCAAACACCAGCTCCGGCTCATCCAGCGCCGCCGAGAATTGTGACTCCTTTGCCAGCGCCGCGCTGTCTGCCAGAGAGAAGCCACCCGCCATTTCCATCTGCACCCCGCAGTCCCACCACGCCACCGCCGCGCCGTTGGTATGTTCGCTGTGATAAAACGCGCGCTCCGCCGCTGCCAGATCGACCACTTCCGGCTCCAGAGCGCGTGCCATGCCTGAAAACGTTTTCTCGGTCTGCAAGCCAGCCAGCAGCCCGCGTACGATGGGCTGAAACGGGTGGTCGGATTGCAGCACATCCCAAAACACCCCGTCCCAGCACGCAATCAAACCCAGGCCTTTCAGCGCATGCACATCCAGCGTGCGCATCTCCGGTCGTGCCAGCAATGAATCTTCCACCGAGTTGGCCAGGCGGATTTGATCTTTCGATTTCCCCACCGCCACATACGCACGCTGAGTGCCCAGACCCAGCGCAAGCACCCACTTTTTGCGTGCCAGCACCTCCAGACCGCGCGCGATCCGGTCCTTCATTTCCAGTGTGATCCCCGGCATGGCATTCGCCAGTACTTCCACCCACTGCCGCCGCCGCTCCACCGTCAGCACCTGATCCATCGCGATCTCATTCACCGTGATTTTTTCGCCCTGTGCCGTCACGATGCGCGACTGCGGCGCGTCTCCCAGCCAGTCCGCGAGATGCAGCAGTTCGCTGATCCGTTTCAGCACTTGCTCCGGCTCCGGCGATGCCACACCAACCATCATTGGCGGCATTTCAAAGCGCTCCAGCAGCAGGATCAGCGCCTCCAGTACCGCGGGGTCGCGCAGCGCGGCTTCCATCAGCTTCTTCGCATCAAAACTCGTGCCCAGTCCCGCCAGCACACCACCGCTCATCATGCCGCGATACGCCGTCTCGTTGTAGAGATCGTTCAACTGCCGCAGCAGCACCAGACTCTTTACACTGTCTTTGCCAAAGGCGAGAAATGCCTCATCCAACGTCACGCTGCCCGTCTTGTCAGGTGTCGGCGCCTTGTCCTCCACAAACGCCATCATCTGTCCCCACCAGCGCGATGCCTGCAATGCCTCCGCATGCTTCTTCAACTGCACGCTGCTCACACAAAACTCCACGTCACCCGGCACACGGCTTGCCAGACCCAGCCTGTCCGCCTCCGTCAGCAGCGTCGGCATGACCACCACCGGAGCTGGCACCTTGGGTTTTACGGCCGCCTTTTTCTTCTCACAGCCGCAAAAAATCAGCGCCACCACCAAGAGCAGCCACGACGAAGCCCGAAACACATGCCTCAAGAGCCGATGCCTCTCCCATTCATCCTTCGGGCTTTGGCACTCCTTCGTCATTCGGATTTGATTCGCTTCGCTCCCCTTCGTGCGGCGCGTCATTTCAGCGCAGCGTACACCCGATGCACATCATCATGTCCATCCAGTGTCTGCAAA
>NZ_JAQSEA010000016.1 GCF_029946185.1 Prosthecobacter sp. | reverse complement strand
ACTTGCATCACAGTCAAGCCACTCAGTTCTTCAACGATTTTATTCAGGTCAGCCATATTATTTTGTCGGTGTCGCCGCGTTCCGCAGCTGCGGATTATTTAAGAGCAAAAGCTTTTGCCCCGGCGAGGAACCATTGGGAGTTAGGGTATTCAGGCCGTTTGACGGGCCATCTGGTCAAATGGGGTTTAAGCAGCAGGTGCGGCTTCAGCAGCAGGTGCGGCCTCAGCAGCAGGAGCAGCGGCAGGAGCAGCGGCTTCAGCAGCGAGTGCGGCCTCAGCAGCAGGAGCAGCTTCCTCAGTGGCAGCCGGGGCGGCTTCTTCAGCAGGTGCGCCATCCTTATCGGCCTTGGCTTGGAGCACGCGGGCGAGGGCGGAAGCCGGAGCCTGGAGCATACCGAGGAGCTGGGAGAGCAGCACTTCGCGGGAAGGCAGATCAGCCAGGATTTTGATGGCTGCGGTGTCCAGCATGTTGCCGTCGAGCACGCCGACTTTCATCACCGGCTTTTCGAACTCGGCCTGGAAATTCTTGAGGATTTTGGCCGCGCCGAATACGTCTTTCTCACCCGTCACGTAGGCGCTCTGCCCAACGAGGTGGTCACCAATTTCACCTGGATAGCCGGCCTTTTCGGCAGCCTTCTTCACCAGATTGTTTTTGAAGACGTGGATCTCCGCTCCGACAACGCCAAGGCGCTTGCGCAGTTCGGCAAATTTCGCGACCTTCAGGCCGGTGTAATCGACGACGAACAGGAATGGGGAGGCGTTGACCCGTTGTACCAGGTCATCAATGAGCAATGTTTTGAGTTCTTTCATGTTACAGTGCTTCTATAAATTAAAGTTTGACGTACTTCGACACGTCGATGCGAAGAGCAGGCGACATGGTGGCGGCGAGAGTGATGGTTTCGACGTAGCGGCCACGGGCGGATGCTGGCTTGGCACGCACCACGGCTTCGATCAGCGCGGTGGCGTTGTCCGTGAGCTGGGCCACTTCGAAGGAAGCCTTGCCGACGGAGGAGGCGATGTTGCCGTTCTTGTCGAGCTTGAAGTCAGCACGGCCTGCTTTGACGGCCTTGACTGCTGCGGCGGTGTCGTCAGTGACGGTGCCGGTACGTGGGTTTGGCATCAAACCGCGAGGTCCGAGCTGCTTACCCAGTTTACGCACTTCGGTCATCGCAGCCGGGGTGGCGATGGCGACGTCGAAGTCGGTGAAACCTTCTTTCACCTTGGCGATAAGGTCTTCGTTGCCGACGATGTCAGCACCGGCGGCCTTGGCGGCCTCAGCGGCAGCGCCTTGGGCGAAGACGGCGACGCGCACCGTCTTGCCGGAGCCGTGAGGCAGCGGGCAGGTGCCACGGACCATCTGGTCGCTCTTCTTCGGATCCACACCCATGCGGAACGACAGGGTGACGGTCTGGTTGAACTTGGTGCCAGGGAGTTTGCGCAGGAGTTCGGCCGCTTCTTCGAGCGTGAATGCCTTGCCTGCCGGAACCATCTCGGCTGCTTTCTTGTAACGTTTGCTTCTCTTTTGCATGATGTAAGTGCAGTGGTGGCGAACTGTGACGTTCTCCTGCTTCGGTTGAGTGATTAGTCGATGATTTCGATGCCCATCTGGCGTGCAGTGCCCGCCATGATGCGGGATGCCATCGTGAGATCGGTGGTGTTAAGGTCAGCAATCTTGAGCTTGGTGGCTTCGAGGAGCTGGGCCTTGGTGATTTTGGCGACCTTGATCTTGTTCGCTTCCTTGGAACCGCTGGCGATGTTCGCGATTTTCTTCAGGAGGTTGGAAGCCGGAGGCTGCTTGGTGATGAAGGTGAAGCTCTTGTCCTTATAGACAGTGATCACGGTTGGCAGGACGTCACCACCGAGTTTCGAGGTGGCGGCGTTGAACTCCTTGCAGAAGGCCATGATGTTCACACCGGCCTGACCGAGAGCAGGGCCGATGGGCGGTGCGGGGTTGGCGGCACCAGCTTTGATCTGGAGCTTGATGAGTTTGATGATTTCCTTGGCCATGTCTTTGTGTTCCTTGCTTGCTTGCTTGAGTTGAGATTCAGGGGGCGGCGGAGCGGCTTATGCCTTCTCAACCTGCCAGTATTCGAGATCGACCGGAGTGGAGCGCCCGAAAATATTAACGGAGACGCGCAGCACGCCGCGTTCTGGATCGATCTCTTCGACGATGCCGTTCTGGCTTTCGAAGGGACCATCGGCCACACGCACGGTGTCGCCGAGGTTGAAGGCAATCTTGGGCACAGCGCCTTCAGATTTGTCGCCCACCTGGGCCAGCATGGCCTCCACTTCCTTGGCGCGCATCGAGATCGGGTGATCTTTGGTGCCGGCGAAGTTGAGGACGCCGTCGGTTTCTTTGACGAAATACCAGGTCTTCTCCACCAGACGATTGTGCTCGTCGAGGAGGTGGCAGTTGGCGATGACGTAGCCGGGGAAGAACTTGCGGTTGCTTTCAGAGCGCTTGCCCTTCTTGACTTCAGCAACGCGCTCCATCGGCACGAGAACCTGGAAGACGTAATCACCCATCTCCTCTTTCTCAATACGGCGGAGCATGCTGTCACGGACCTTCTGTTCAAGGCCGGAGCGGACGTGGATGACAAACCACTGGTCGCGGGGTGAGGGGATAGCTCCCATAAGAATTCGGAAAAAGGGTGTTGGGGTGAAAACGGAGAATTATGCGCCCAGCTTCTGCGCGGCTTCAAAGGCCCACTTGAAACTGATGTCAAACGCTGCCACGAAGCCTCCGAGGAGGATCATCGCGATGAAGACCACCACTGTGGATTCAATCAATTCGCGGTATTTGGCGAAGCCCTTTTCTTTAGGATCCCAGGGCCACGTGGCCTTCTTGAGTTCGAGGATGACTTCGCCGATGTATTTGCGGATGCGACTCATGTGAAGCGTTTCGTTTTCTACGGATGTTTCCGGGATTATCGCTGGCAGGCCAGGAGGGACTCGAACCCACAACCAATGGTTTTGGAGACCACTACTCTACCAATTGAGCTACTGACCTGTGTTAGCGAGAAAAGCTTCCCGGAATGAATAACGGATGGAATCAAATTTGCAAGTCCGGCACCTCGTTTCGCCTCCCAGCAGGAGACGAAATCACCGCCGGGTCTGTGCGCCAGACCCGGCGGGATTCGAGACAAACGAACTGCGCGAACTAGTCGAGGATGTTGGCAACGCGGCCAGCACCGACGGTCTTGCCACCTTCACGGATAGCGAACCGGATGGTCTTTTCCATGGCGATCGGGGTGATCAGCTCGACTTCGATCGAGACGTTGTCACCAGGCATCACCATTTCAACACCTTCAGGAAGCTTCACGCTGCCAGTCACGTCCGTGGTGCGGAAGTAGAACTGTGGGCGGTAGTTGTTGAAGAAAGGTGTGTGGCGGCCGCCTTCGTCCTTGGAAAGAACGTACACCTCTGCGGTGAACTTCTTATGAGGAGTGACGGAACCTGGCTTGGCGATGACCTGACCGCGCTCGATGTCGGTCTTCTTCGTGCCGCGAAGCAGAAGGCCGACGTTGTCGCCTGCACGACCTTCGTCGAGCAGCTTGCGGAACATTTCGATGTCGGTGACGGTGGTCTTCATCGTCGGACGGATGCCGATGATTTCGACTTCAGACATCTTCTTGACGATACCACGCTCAACACGGCCGGTGCAGACGGTACCACGACCTTCGATCGCGAACACGTCTTCGACTGGCATGAGGAAGTCCTTGTCAATCGGACGCTCTGGGAGAGGGATGTAGCTGTCGACAGCATCCATGAGCTTCAGGATATTGGCTTCATGCTCAGGATCGCCTTCGAGGGCCTTGAGAGCAGAACCCTTGACGATCGGAATGTCGTCACCTGGGAAGTCATACTTGGAAAGAAGGTCGCGAACTTCCATTTCGACGAGGTCGAGGAGTTCTGGATCATCAACCATGTCCACTTTGTTCATGAACACCACGAGGGCAGGAACGCCGACCTGACGGGCAAGCAGGATGTGCTCACGGGTCTGGGGCATTGGGCCGTCAGCGGCGGAAACGACGAGGATACCACCGTCCATCTGAGCGGCGCCGGTGATCATGTTTTTCACATAGTCAGCGTGTCCGGGACAATCGACGTGAGCATAGTGACGCTTTTCGGTCTCATACTCCACGTGGGCGGTGTTGATCGTAATACCGCGTTCCTTTTCTTCAGGAGCTGCGTCGATCTGATCGTAGGCGCGTGCCTGAGCGAAACCTTTCTTGGAAAGGACGGTCGTGATGGCGGCGGTCAGGGTGGTTTTGCCGTGGTCAACGTGGCCAATGGTGCCGATGTTGACGTGCGGCTTGTTGCGTTGGAATGCTTCTTTAGCCATGGGTGGAGTTAGTTGAGGGGGTGCGCTTGGGACTGGTTCGTTTGTCGTGTTTCGAAGATCCCCACGGACTGCCACTGGAGCTGTTAGAGGGACTTGAACCCTCGACCTCGTCCTTACCAAGGACGTGCTCTACCACTGAGCTATAACAGCGTAACCGGCGGCGGTTTGGTGAGAAACCTCCTCCTCTTTCGACAAGAAAACCGGGATATGACAACCTCCATGACTGACGTCAGGAGACAGTACACCCCGGCTTGGTTCCGAAAAAGTGGCTCGATACTAGGGCTGTTGGGGGCACAGTCAAAGACTATTTCGATTGTTTGCGAAAGATCCAGCCTCCTCATCCCGCTGAAATCCCCCTGCCCTGCCCCCGGATATTTTTTTGCTTGGCTGTAGAGCGCCGGTTTCATACCCTGCGGACAACCCATTAATTCCCTTTATTCCTATGAAAAAATTACTTCTCACCACCCTCTCCCTCCTCACCCTGGCCACGTCCGTGCTGGCCAAAACCGGCTGGGATGACGATTATGAAAAGTCTCTCGCCAAGGCGAAGGAGGCCAAAAAGATGGTGCTGCTGGACTTCACCGGGTCCGACTGGTGCGGCTACTGCATCAAGCTGGATGACGAGGTCTTCTCCAAATCCGCCTTCAAGAAATTCGCCAAGCAAAACCTCGTGCTCGTCGAGCTCGACTTCCCACACAACACCCCTCTGCCCAAGAAGACCAAAGCGCAGAACGACGCCCTGGGCAAAAAATTCAAGGTCAATGGCTATCCTACCATCGTCCTGCTCGACAGCGACGGCAAGGAAGTCACCCGCTGGGTCGGCTACGATGCGGAGCTGCTCAGCAAGCTCGAAGCCAAGGCTGGCTCAGCCAAAACCACCGCCAAGTAGCTGACACGCGCCATGCGCTCAGTCGTTTCGTGCGGGCTTGCAGTCGCTCTTGCGGCTTCATTCCTGCACGCAGCGGAGGATGTGGCCCCGGTGCTCAAAGGCATCGTCAAAAACGCCCGCAACGGCGACCAGGAGGCGCTGGCTCCACTGAAGGACCTCCACGCCCAAAGACTCGCGGGCGAGGCCGTGCTCACCCTCGTAGGCGACAAGCGCACGGGCCTTGGCATGAAGATGCGCCTGGCCGAGATCGTGGCCGGCTGGCCTGCGGGCGAGGGCCGCAAAGCCCTGGTGGACTGGCTGCTGCGGCACCCCGCCTGCGATGGCGACGCTCTGCTGTTTTTCTCCAGCATCCACCTGCTGGAGACGCGCAGCTTTTTCTGGAATCTGCTCACCCAGGTCAAAGGCCCGCTCGCGGCGGTGAAAGAGCCGGAGCGGCTCGCCCTCGCCGCCCGGGCGCTCGGGGCCTTCCCGGACAATCCCGACCCCGTGGTGGCCCGCGTGGCCGCGCTGCTGGACCCCGCCAACGCCCACGTCATGCGCGCCTGCGCCGCAGAGGCTCTGGGCGGCATGCGCAGCCTCCTGGCCCTGCAGTCCCTCCTGCCCTACCTGAACGACGAAGCCATCGGCGATGCCGTCCACGGCTCGCTGTTTCAGCTCACCGGGCAGGACTTTGCCAACGACCCGGAAAAGTGGAAGGCCTGGCTGGCCGCACAGGGCGCGAACATCCCGTGGAAAAGGCTCTCCCGCAGCGACTACGCGGAATTCCTCAAGCTGCAGAAGCTCCTCAAGCCGCTGGATGACGACCCCGCCATGAACATGGCCTCGTTTTACGGCGTGGAACTCCGTGGCAAAGGCGCGCTCTTCATCCTCGACGTGAGCGGCAGCATGAGCGCCGACGGCCGCATCGGCAAGCTCAAGGGGCAGATGAGCAACCTCCTCACCGCCCTGCAAAACAAATCGGACAAGCTGCGCTACGGCATCGTTACTTTTGGCGACCAGGTGGACTCCTGCTTCTCCGCCCGTGGCATGGCACTGAACGACGAGAAAAACCACAAGCTGGCTGTGCAGTTCGTGGACCGCATCGATGCCGACGGCGGCACCCCCATGTGCGCCGCCTTCGACCACGCCCTCACCCGCATCCTCCCGGAGGGCAGCATCGACACCCTCTACTTCCTCAGCGACGGCCAGCCCAGCGACGGCACCCCCGCCCAGGTGCTGGATCTCGCCCAGCGCATCCACACCCAGTTCAAGGTCCGCATCCACTGCATCAGCATCGGCGAAGAGACCCTGCCCGGCAGCACCGAGCCATCCTTGCTCAATCAGATCGCCACAGCGTGCGGCGGGACGTTTACGGTGCCGCCGTGAGGCGGTGAGGGTTCGTCCTCGACCCTACCGTCCTTGGTTGCCGGTTGCCGGTTGCCCACCCTATATTCTCACTGCGGCAACCGGCAACCGACACCTTCCCAAACCCGGTTGGCTTGCGCAAGCAGGGGCATCCTGTAGCACTGAATGGCAATCCATGGTATTTTTTGGCAGATACCGCCCAGATGGAACGGCAACCATTTACCCCCTGCTGGTTGCCGTGATTTCCGAGCGCGGAGGCTGCGAATCATGCCTAACCGGAAGCGCTGGGCGGATTGGAAGGAGCGGGACCATCCTGGTCCCTCACGCTCCGCACACGCCCTCCGTCCCGCGCTGGATGTTTTGGGAGGAGCGGGACACTCTTGATCCCTGCTTGGGAAGAGCGCTGGGAGAACGCGGCGCGCTGAGGGATCAGGATGATCCCTCTCCTGCCGGAGGCGCTGGGCGGTTTGGAAGGAGTGGGACCATCCTGGTCCCTCACGCTCCGCACACGCCCTCCGTCCCGCGCTGGATGTTTTGGGAGGAGCGGGACACTCTTGGTCCCTGCTTGGGAAGAGCGCTGGGAGAACGCGGCGCGATGAGAGCTCAGGATGATCCTTCTCCTCCGCCAGCGGGCACCGAGACTTCCACGGTTTCCACCGTTTCAACGGGGGGTGGTGTGTCTCCGACCCCGCAGCCGCACCGAGACTTCCACGGTTTCCACCGTTTCAACGGGGGGTGGTGTGTCTCCGGCTTCCCTGCTACACCGCGAACCAGTACTGTCAGGCGAAGCCGAGAGTCATGGAATCGAAAACTTGGCCTAGGCCTTCGCTGAGATCAAAAAACGCAGCGGCAGCAAGGAATGAACACCCCCATTGGTAAACTGCATGCATCCCCTAAGGGTAGATCATTTACTAACGCCCAATGCCTGAAAAGCTGCCGAGCTTTTGGACTGCGGCTGCGCAACCCTGAAGGAGTGGAGCTGCCGCTTTCGCGCGTCTCGTGGCAAGCGCGTGCTGACCGGCCTGCGGTACTCAACCGGCTCCCACTTTCGACCATACTTAGGTGAAGGTGAGCCGACCTGCTCGTCGAAAGCGGTAGCTCCGTTCGTTCCTCAATTCGCAACCGCACTCCATATCTGAGAGATCTGACAACGTGCTTTGCGAGCTGCCCTCAACCCATGCCATGTCCAACCTCCCCCCGCTGGTTGCCGGTTGCCACAGCGCGTATATAGGGTGGGCAACCGGCAACCAAGCGCTGACGACCGCGCCAAACGCTGCGCAGGAATCTGCAGCAGGCGGCAGCCGATGGAACGCTGTGGCAATGGGATGCACGCCGATGAAGAAACTCACGGCCATGAGCCCCGAAAAGACGGCAACCAGAGGTGGGCTTGGGTTGCCATGATTTCGCGGCATGCTTCGGAGCTTTCCATGCCCCCACCCGGCACGGGCTTATGCTCACACCACCCCCCGTTGAAACGGTGGAAACCGTGGAAGTCTCCATGTGTGCGGGGCTGGGTTGTCACCACCCCCCGTTGAAACGGTGGAAACCGTGGAAGTCTCCATGTGTGCGGGGCTGGGTTGTCACCACCCCCCGTTGAAATGGTGGAAACCGTAGAAGTCTGCCTTCGGCTCTCGCAAGCCCCAAGGACGGCGCACCTTGTTCATCGCCTGCGATACAACAGACCCGAAATCACGGACCCGCACAGCGGTTCCCTACCATCCCGAACGCGCCGCGAGGGGCTGGTAGGGACGCGTTGTGCGCGTCCGTAGAATCCTTCGTCCCATCGCGTTCTGCGGCCCCATCGCTCCCCCCCTTTTCACTGTGCCCGCGTTTGGCCGCAGGGTTGTGGACGCATCGGGAAAGAGAACGACCACCAATCCGCATTCAAGACCCAGCGACGCTACAAGAACGAGAACGAGAACGAGAACGAGAACGAGAACGAGAACGAGTAGGAGGACGAGGACGAGTAGGAGGACGAGGAGGAGTAGGAGGACGAGGAGGAG
>NZ_JAQSEA010000015.1 GCF_029946185.1 Prosthecobacter sp. | reverse complement strand
CGGACATGGCGAGCGAAAACGTTTGGTGAAGGCTGATGGGTTAGATCAGCCGACGCTGTCTTCCATTTCGAGGTCGATAAGGCGCTTCAATTCCACGCTGTATTCCATCGGGAATTCCTTCGCGAGATCGTTGATGAATCCGTTCACGGACAGGCTCATGGCTTCGGCTTCGGTGAGGCCGCGCTGCATGAGGTAAAAGATCTGGTCTGCACTCACCTGGCTGACGCTGGCTTCATGCTGGGTGGAGTGTTGATTGCCACGAACGCTGATGGCCGGGTAGGTGTCGGTGTGGCTGTTGCTGTTGATGAGCAGCGCATCGCACTCGGTGTTGTTCTTGCAGCCCTTGAGGTGTTTCGGGATGTGAACGAGGCCGCGATAGGTGCTCCGCCCCTGGCCGATGGAGATGGATTTGGAGATGACGTTGCTCGTGGTGTCATCGGCGGCGTGGACCATCTTGGCACCGGTGTCCTGATGCTGGCCGCTGTTGGCCAGAGCGATGCTGATGACTTCACCACGGGCGCGTTTGCCCTTCATGATGACGCCGGGGTACTTCATGGTGAGGCGGCTGCCAATGTTGCAGTCGATCCAGCGCACTTCAGCGTCTTCCATCGCGATGCCGCGCTTGGTGACGAGGTTGAAGACGTTGCTGCTCCAGTTCTGCACGGTGACGTATTGGATCTTGGCACCTTTCAGGGCGACGAGCTCGACCACGGCGCTGTGCAGCGTGGCGGTCTCAAACTTCGGCGCTGTGCAGCCTTCCATGTACATCACTTCCGCGCCTTCATCGGCGATGATGAGCGTGCGCTCAAACTGGCCGAACTGCTCGCTGTTGATGCGGAAGTAAGCCTGCAGTGGGTGCTTCACCTTCACGCCGGGTGGCACGTAGATAAACGAGCCGCCGGAGAACACGGCGCTGTTGAGCGCGGAGAATTTGTTGTCGCCCGTTGGGATGACCTTGCCGAACCACTTCTTGAAGATCTCGGGGTACTTGTGCAGACCTTCGGTGCTGTTCACGAAGATGACGCCCTGCTCTGCGACTGCGGCCTTGATGTTCGAGTAAGCGGCTTCAGAGTCGTACTGCGCTTCGACACCTGCGAGGAACTTGCGCTCCTGCTCGGGGATGCCGAGGCGGTCAAAGGTCTTCTTCACATCTTCCGGAACTTCGTCCCAGGAGCGCTTCGGCTTCTGGCCGTCGCTCAGGTAGTAACGGAATTCGTCGAACTTGATGTTCTCAAGATCTTTCGTGGCCCAATGCGTGGGCATCGGCTTGTCCTGAAAGATCTTGAGCGCCTTGTGCCGGAACTCGCGAATCCAGTCGGGATCATTCTTCACATCCGCGATAAAATCGACGGTCTTGTCGGTGATGCCGAAACCGGAGTCGTACTTGTTGCGCTCGGGGAAAGTGAAATCGCCGACGTTATCGACTTTGATGTCGGAGATATCGTTGTCTGGGGCAGTGACCATAGTGTTAAAAGTTGGCGGGTTTGCAGAATTAATGTTTCAGAGGGCTTAGGGCTCTGTTGAGGCGGGGGGGGCTTCTCGAACGAAGAATGATTCCTGGGGCTTGGTTCGGACAATGGGACGATCGGCGAAGATCCAGCCTTCGCGTTTGAGCTGCTCCTCCACCTCACGGGTGTGGGCATTGAAGCGGTCGAGGTCGTAGCCGCACTCGGCGAAGATGGCTTCGCGATTGGCTCGGACTTCGGCAGCGATGGGATCGGTGGTCATGTCAGATGAGTTCCTCCGGGGTTCCAATTACTGACGCCGAATAGCCTGCCTCCTGGC
This sequence comes from Prosthecobacter sp., assembly GCF_029946185.1. GTDB lineage: Bacteria > Verrucomicrobiota > Verrucomicrobiia > Verrucomicrobiales > Verrucomicrobiaceae > Prosthecobacter. The sequence goes on along the minus strand of NZ_JAQSEA010000015.1, from coordinate 6,848 downwards.
ACGCGATCTCGATGCGGCGCTGCATGTGCATGTTGTTGATATGGGTGCAGTTCCAGGTGAGCAAAAAGTCGATCCCGTGAACGGCGGCGATGGCGATATGGTAGGCGTCGGTCTTCGCTTGTTCCGGCAGATTGAGCCGACGGATGAGTTCACGGGCCAGTTGCTCGGTTTCAGTGGTTGCAGGCAGGAGCGGGATACCTTGAAGCACGTCCAATCGCTTTTGGGCCATCGATTGCTCACCTCGAGAAACTTCGGTGATGACGTACTGGGAGATGAACAAGTCGTGATTGGGCCGGGAATTTTGCCACCAGTCGTTGGTGACCTGCTGGTGCCCGGCGAGCACAATGTCACGACTTGGCCGGGCTACGAGGTAGCTCGGAATGGTCGTTTCGATGTACACGCTGGGTTTCATGGTTCAATCGAGTTAAGCAGCCGTCGCGAGTGACTCATCAGTCACCCAGTCATAGCCGCGTTCTTCGAGCTCCAGAGAGAGCTCCTTGCCGCCGGTCTTCACGATGCGGCCGTCTTTGAGGACGTGGACGATGTCGGGCTGGATGTAGTTCAGCAGGCGCTGGTAATGGGTGATGACGAGGAAGCCGCGGTTCTCGCTGCGCATAGCGTTCACGCCACGGGAGACGATTTTGAGGGCGTCAATGTCGAGGCCGGAGTCGGTTTCGTCGAGAATGGCATACTTCGGCTCCAGCATCATGAGCTGGAGGATTTCATTGCGCTTCTTTTCACCGCCGGAAAAGCCTTCATTGACGCTGCGGCTGGTGAAGCTGCGGTCCATCTCAAGCTGGTCCATGCGGGCGTAGAGCTGCTTGTAGAACCTCACGGCGTCGATGTCCTCGCCCTTTGGCAGGCGGGCCTTCAATGCGGCGCGCAGGAAGTTGGCGTTGCTGACGCCGGGGATTTCGTGCGGGTATTGGAAAGCGAGGAAAAGGCCGGCGCGGCTGCGGGCATCGACGGCCATGTCGAGGACGTTTTCGCCATCCAGCAGGACTTCGCCGCTGGTGACTTCATAGTCATCATGACCGCAGAGGACTTTGCTGAGCGTGCTCTTGCCGGAGCCGTTCGGGCCCATGATGGCGTGGACTTCACCGGGGTTGATCGTGAGGTTCAGGCCTTTGAGGATTTCGCGGCCGGGGATCTGAGCGTGGAGGGCTTTTATTTCGAGGGACATGGAAAGTGGGGTGGGTTTAGGGGACTGTGTTCAGGACTTCGCCTCGGCGCATTTGGAGCAGGTGCCGTGGATGGCGAGGTCGGTGCGGGCGATCTTTGTGCCGGCAGGGAGGTTCCAGAACTTGGTGGCGTCGAAGTCAGTGGTGGGATGCGCGTCGATGACCTTGCCACAGGTCTCGCAGTGAAAATGAACGTGCTCGTGGAGGTTCGCGCAGTAGCGGGACTGGCCACGTTCCAGGTGGACGAGCTTGATGAGTCCGTTGGTGGTCAGGTGCTCGAGGCAGTTGTAAACCGTGGCCAGTGACATGCCGGGGCTGCGGCTTTTCACCCGGTCGAGGATGTCGTAGGCCGTGGGGTGGTCCGTCGAGGAGGCGAGAACTTCGAAGACCTCGCGCCGGTGCGGTGTCAGGCGGACGTCCGAACCCAGCACAGCGAGGCGGCAGTCCAGACCGGTGGGTTTGGCAGGAGTGCGTGAAGGGGAAGGGGGCATGACGAAATTAGAATTAGAATGATTCTAATTGTATTGAAAACGTTCGATTAGCAAGTGGGGATGCCGGTTTAGCCGAAAATTCTTTGCTCCTGAATGACGCCAAAACGCCCGTCGCGTGCTACACCTGCCCCGTATGAACCGTGCCCACGCCGAAGACCTCCCTTGGACCCAGCAAAACTCCCCGCAGGGCAAGTATGGCCTTGCCCGCCGGTCGCTGTCGATTGCCGCAGGCGGGCAGAAGGACATTGGCACCTGGTCGGGCGGCCATCCCTTTGATCTCGAAATTCACCGCATTCTTCCCGGTAAAATCAATTTTCCGCTGCACGAGCACACCGCTCAGTGGGAAGCCTACTACATCCTCAGCGGCAGCGGTCAGGTGCGCACAACGAAGGGCAAGGAAGCCATCAAGGCGGGCGATTACCTCGTCTTCCCCCCTGGTGAGGCCCATCAACTGATCAACAACGGCTCCGAAGACCTCACTTTTTTCGTCATTGCCGACCAGCCGCAAGCAGACGTGATCCACTACCCGGATTCGGGCAAATGGATGACCAAACCGCACAAGAAGGCCTTCGAAATGCAGGAAGTGGAGTACTTTAAAGGTGAGGAGTAGGCCAATCCAGGCGCAGACATTGCGATGTTAAGATCACGAAATGCTGGCATGGTGAGTCGTGAAGCCGTCCATTTTCGTCACCTGCGCTCTTGTCGCTGTGCTCGCCAGTTGTTCCACCACCCCCAGAAACCCGGCGGAGGAGAAGGACTTCGCCGAGGTTCGTACCGTTCTCGAAACGAACTGCGTGCATTGCCACGGCGACAACCGGCTCTCCACCATGCCGCCGATCAACGACACACATGCGCTTGCAAAGCTCATCGGTTCACATTGGATTGTACCTGGCAAACCGGAGGCCAGCCGCTTCTTCCTGGTCGTCACCTTTCCTGACGAAATCCCCGGAGCCATGCCGCCCAGCGGCCATGCCATTTCCAAAAAGGACGTCCAGATCCTTCGCAACTGGATCAAAGACGGTGCCTGGCTGCCTGCGCAGAATGTAAAACTCATTCCTGTGGGACCGCTGCCGCGCTCGATCTGAATCACTCGTGCGATTTCTCGCGCCCGTGCGCGAGTTCGCGCAGCAGTTCGATCTGAATCTGCTGCACCTCCATCAATCGCGTCGCCTGCTGATGCAGCAGGTAGTCCACCTTTTCGTGCAGGTGACGGATTTCGAGCTCCGCCTTCAAATTGATTTTGTAGTCGCCCTCCGCGTGCTGGCGGTCACGCGCCTCCTGCCGGTTCTGGCTCATCATGATCACCGGAGCCTGGAGTGAGGCCAGGAATGACAGCATGAGGTTCAGCAGGATGAACGGATAAGGGTCAAAGGGCTGCCGCAGCAGTACCCCGGCATTGATGGCAATCCAAAGCACAAGAAAAAAGCAGAACGACAGGATGAACGTCCAACTCCCGCCGAAATCCGCGATCTTGTCCGCCAGCCGCTGGCCAAAGGTCAGCTGCTGAACCTCCTCCGTCTCCGAGAGAGGGCGCTCGCTCAGCACTTCGTGTTTGTGCAGGCTTTCCAAAACCTCTTCGTCCAGCCGCGTCAGATCACCCACCTGAGTTTCCAGCAAATCACGCACGTATTCCAGCCGCGCTTCATTGACCGCTTCAGCGCTCAGCAGGGACTCATCGGTCAGTTCAGGATGACTGGTGTGGATGAGTTGTGCAATGTTGGGCCGCAGCTCCCGCAGAACGAGCAGTTTGGACATCGGCTGCGACTTGCCGGTGACCGCACAAACGCCATGAGTGGATGTCTTGCTTCGGGTGGCTTCCATGCCGGACAATACATCTCTGACGCATTCGTCATTCGGAATTCGTCATCTGTCATTTTCCGCCTATTCTCCGCGCCCGTTTTCCTCTCATGCCGCACATCAGTTATCCTCCAGACCTGCCCATTACGGCCCGCCGTGATGAGATCGTTGCGGCCATTCGCCAGCATCAGGTCGTCATCCTTGCGGGCGAAACCGGCTCGGGAAAGACCACGCAGTTGCCGAAGATGTGCCTCGAAGCCCTGCAAGATGCGCGCGGCCAGATCGGCTGTACGCAGCCACGGCGTGTGGCGGCGATGAGTGTCTCAAAACGAGTGGCGGAGGAGCTGAATGTGCCTTGGGGACGTGAAGTTGGCTGCAAGATGCGCTTCAGCGACGACACCAGCCGCGACACGCGCATCAAGTTCATGACGGACGGCATCCTGCTGGCCGAGATCCAGAGCGATCCCATGCTGCGAAACTATTCCGTGCTCATTCTCGATGAAGCGCACGAACGCTCCCTGAACATCGACTTCTTGCTGGGCTACCTCGTCGGCCTGCTGAAAAAGCGGCCCGATCTCAAGCTGCTCGTCACCTCCGCCACCATCGACACCGAGGCCTTTTCCGCAGCGTTTGGCGGCGCACCGATCATCGAAGTCTCCGGGCGCATGTTTCCCGTGGATATTCGCTATGCGCCGCTCGCGGGTGGTGAAGACGATTTCGGGTTCATCGATGGTGCCGCATCCGCCGTCGAAAACGCTCTCATTGAAACCGACGACGGCGACGTGCTCGTGTTCATGCCCACCGAGCGCGACATTCGCGAGACGCGCGATCTTCTCGATGGCCGCCTCGGCTCAGGCTTTGAAGTGCTCGCCTTATTTGGTCGCATGGCCTCCGCTGAGCAGCAGCGCATCTTTCAGCCGGGCCGCAAACGCCGCGTCGTCATTGCCACAAACGTCGCTGAAACATCCATCACCATTCCGCGCATCCGTTACGTGGTGGATACGGGCCTCGCGCGCATCAGCCACTACAATCCGCGCACGCGCACCAAGCGCCTGCCCGTCGAAGCCGTGTCACAAAGCAGCGCCAATCAGCGCGCCGGTCGTGCAGGACGTGTGCAGGACGGCATCTGCATCCGCTTGTATTCGCAGGAGGATTTTGAGAAGCGTGATCGCTTCACCATGCCGGAGATTCAGCGCGCGAACCTCGCTGAGGTCATCCTGCGCATGAAGGCCTACAAGCTCGGCGAGATCGAAGACTTCCCCTTCATCAATCCTCCCGTCAGTGCGTCCATTCGTGCCGGTTACGACCTGCTGCACGAACTGGGCTCGCTCAGCGAAACACACGAGCTCACGCCGCTCGGCCGCGAACTCGCCCGCCTGCCTCTCGATCCCACCCTCGGCCGAATGCTCCTCCAGGCCCGAGTTGAAAGAGCCCTGCCCGAGATGCTCATCATCGCCGCCGGTTTGAGCATTCCCGATCCGCGTGAGCGCCCTGAAGAAAAACGCGAACTCGCCAGCGCCGCGCACAAGGCCTTCGCCGCGCCTGAGTCCGATTTCATCACGCTGCTCAAGATCTGGAACGCCACACCTGAAGCCTCGGGTGGCTCGCGAAATGGGCTGAGAAAATTCTGCAAATCGAACTTCCTCTCCTTCACCCGCATGCAGGAGTGGCGTGATGTCTGGAAGCAGCTGTGCGATTCCTTCAGCGACGATTTGCGCCAGCAAACCCCACCCGCGAATGACGATGCCATTCATCGCAGCATCCTCGCTGCGCAGCTTGGGCACATCGCGATGAAGGAGGAGCGCAATCTCTACAAGGCGGGAGGCAATCGCGAAGTGTCCGTGTTTCCTGGCTCGAATCTTTACGAGCGCCGTGAGAAAAACGGCAAGGGCAAGCCCGGTCAGGACAAAGGCCGTCAGCCGCCATGGATCGTTGCCGGTGAGATCGTGCAGACCTCGCAGCTCTTCGCGCGCACGCTCGCCAAGATTGATCCGAACTGGATCGCGGAACTCGGCGCGCATCTTTGCCAATTCAAGTACAGCGAGCCGCATTGGAATCTCAAAGCTGGCCGTGTCCTCGTCACTCAGCGCGTGCTCCTGCACGGGCTGGAGGTGCGCCGCCAGCACATCGACTTCCTCAAGGTTGATGCCGTCGCGGCCACCCAGATGTTCATCCGCGCCGCACTCATCGACAGCCAGGAGGTGCCCATCACCCTGCGCTTCTACGCCCACAATAACAAGCTGCGGCAGAAGATCGAAACGATGCTCACCCGCGTGCGCAGCAATCGTGTCTATGCCATCGAGGAGCGCCTGTTCAGCTTCTATGACCAGCGCATCAAAAACGTCTCGTCGATCCACGATCTCAATCGCTTCGTTAAAGAGCACATCGACGAGCAGCCGAACTTCCTCTGCGCTACCGAGCATGAGCTCACCGCAGGCGAGGAGTTTGAGGCTGACCTGCAGATGTTCCCCGATCAGGTGGCCCTCGGCAACACCGCGCTGCCCCTCACTTACAACTACCTGCCCGGCGAAGAAAACGACGGCGTCACCGTGCGTGTGCCTGCGCAGTTAGCCGGTCATCTCACCAGCGGTCAGATCCAGTGGATGGTGCCCGGCATTCGCGAAGAACTCGCCAATGTCATGCTGCGGGCGTTGCCAAAAGTCATTCGCCGCCAGTTGATGCCCATCGACCCGAAGGCCCGCGAAATCGCCGCTGATTTTGATCCTGGCCGCGAGTCCTTTCTGGATGCCCTCGCCGATTTCATCACGCGCCACTACCGCATCCAGGTGCGTCCCGAAGACTGGCCACCGCAAAGCCTGCCCGCCCATTTGCAGCCGCGCGTCGAAGTGCTCGATCCGAAAAAGAATACCGTCATCGCCTCCAGTCGCGATCTCGACACCATTCGCGGCAGCATGCAGAAACAGGACCTGCGCTCCGATGCCTGGGACAAACTGCTGCCCCGTGTCGAACGCTTCGCCCTGAAATCTTGGTCCTTCGGCGATCTGCCCGAAACCATCGTCGTCGAAGAACTCAACGGCACGCCCATCCTCGGCTATCTCGGCCTCGTCTTGCGCGATTCGGAAATCGACGTTCGCCTCTTCCGCACTTCAGCCGAAGCCGCACGCAGCACCCCCGCTGCCATTCGCCAGCTCGCCGAGAACACCTTGAGCAAAGACCTCGTCTGGCTGCCCAAAGAACTCCGCAGCATCAGCGGCCCCGTCGCCAAGTCGCAGCAGCCCGTCAGCTTCCAGGCCGCACTCACCCAGTTCAATGCTCCCACCGCTGCGGCACCTGTATCAAATCTCGCTCAGCAGGCCCACGAGCACATCCTCGCCTACATGCTGCGCCTGCAGCCCACCTTCCCGCTCACCGAGAAGCG
>NZ_JAQSEA010000014.1 GCF_029946185.1 Prosthecobacter sp. | reverse complement strand
CGCCACCGCTGCGAACTCGCAGCTCAATGCCTCCCTAAACAGCGGTTCCATTTCGGCAGCGGATCAGCGCCTTCTCGGTGGCCTTCTTCCCACGGATCAGCACCTCTCAGGCTATCCTGCCTCACTTGCTGACTCCTCCAGGCTGAATGAAATGCAGGCGGCTGTTTTCAAAGCGTACGAACAAAAGGAGGGGGTCGATCTGATGGGCGCACCGACCGTCACCACCAAGTCCGGGACGCGGGCCACGATGGTGGTGACGCGTGAGTTTGTTTATCCCGTGGAATCCATGAATGCGGAAGAGTTCACTCCGCGCCCGTCCTCCTTCAAATTCGAAAAGGAATCCGCCTCATCCATGAGATATGCGCATGCCGCGCCTGATGCCAGCGCCGCTCAGCCCGGCATGCTCCCCGGAGCGGGGACGATGATCGCCTCCGGCAGTGCGGCGGTGCCTGCGGCTCCTGTCGCCACTGTGATCAGTGGACCCACAAGCATCATGACGGGGAACTCCAGTAGCAACGTCGGCGCGCTGGTCCTGGCAGGTCCCAATACCTACAGCGGCACCACCACGATCAACGCCGGCACGTTGCAGGTGTCCAAGGGGGTGGCGATGCCGACCGGCGATGGCTTTGCGCCGACCGGTGAGGTCATCCTTGGAGCGAAAATGCAGATGAATCGCCGTTCTGGCGGGACGCTTGATTTCAACGGCGGCGCTGTTGCAAACGCGATGCCTGCTGCTGCGGCAGCCCCACCGCAGGTGATGAATCCCGTGCCAGCGGCGGCGGGCATGGTAGCAAATGCTTCATCTACTACGGGCACCAGCACTGCTGTCTTTGAAGCTCCGGTGGCACTTGTGCTTTCTCCTCAAGTGGTTGAGTTCGATGGCTTCGCCAATTACGGCGCTCCCATCTCGGGCACAAGTATGGGTAGCGGCGGAGTCATCAGCACCAGCGGCTCTGTGGGCGCGCAGCCTGCAGCGTCTTCGAAGCCCGCCATTGCCAGTGTCTTAGCAGATGCCCCGAGTGACCTGGCGGGAATGAGGAAGGAGGGCGAAGCTCTCACCAAGACCGGCGCAGGAACACTGACGCTGGGGGATTTAAACACCTACACGGTGAGCGGCAATGCTGCGGGAACTGCGGGTACGTTCAATTCGAGCACCAGCATGGATGCACTGGCGGCGACCCAGATGAAGAGGAATTTCACCACGGCCTATGACCCGCAGCGGTCCAAGATGCTGACCCAGGTGACTGAGACATGGGAAGACAAAGTTCCGGTGACGCAGGCAGGCAGTGTCCGCACGTACACGGATGCGAAGACGGATGATTTTTACTTTGGCAAGACTGCGATGCCTGAGGAGCCCAAGCCCGCGCCGCAGATGAAGGCGAACTCCGGCGAATCCTACACGAGCATCATCGAGAACGTGATGAAGGACGTGGCGCGCGAGCCTCTCTCCACGCTCTCCATCGATGTGGACACCGCCTCCTATGCCAACGTGCGGCGCTTCTTGAACCAGAACATGATCCCGCCGCCAGATGCGGTGCGCATCGAAGAACTGGTGAATTATTTCCCCACCGCAGAAGAAGGCCCCGCGCATGATGCCAAGGAACCCTTCGGCGTGCGTGTGGAGCTGGCCCCGTGCCCCTGGCAGCCCGTGCACCGGCTGGCACGCATCGCCATCAAAGGCCGCGAGATGGACAAAGACCGCAAGGCAAGCAATCTGGTCTTCCTCGTCGATGTCTCCGGCTCGATGAATGAGCCGGCGAAACTGCCGCTGGTGCAGCAGTCACTGCGCATGCTCACCGAGCAGCTCGGGGAAGGGGACCGCGTCACGATGGTGGTCTATGCCGGCAGCAGCGGTGTGGTGCTGCCCCCCACAGGTGGTGACAAGAAAGAAGAGATCCTCGCCGCGATCAATCGCCTCAGCGCCGGTGGCAGCACGCACGGCAGCGCAGGCATCAAGCTCGCGTATGAGCAGGCCGTGGCCGGATTCATCAAAGGCGGCGTGAACCGCGTCATCCTCTGCACCGATGGCGACTTCAATGTCGGCACCAGCTCGCCGGAGGAGCTCGAAAAACTCATCAGGCACAAGGCCAAGACCGGCGTCTTCCTCAGCGTGCTGGGCTTTGGCAGCGGCAATCTCAAAGACCGCACCATGGAAACCCTCGCCGATAAAGGCAACGGCAACTACGCCTACATCGACAGCCTCAGCGAAGCCCGCAAAGTACTCGTCGAGCAGATGAGCGGCACGCTCGTCACCATCGCCAAAGACGTCAAAATCCAGGTCGAGTTCAATCCCGCCGCCGTGCGCAGCTACCGCCTCATCGGTTATGAAAACCGCCTGCTGGCCAAGGAAGACTTCAATGACGACACCAAGGACGCCGGCGAGATCGGCGCAGGCCACAGCGTCGTGGCCTTGTATGAAATCGTCCCCGCCAATCTCCCCCCCGGCGCCGAGCCGCGCCCGCTGGTGGACGACTTGAAATACCAGGCCGCAGCGATCTCGCCTGCCCAGCTCGCCGCCGCCGCGAAGACCGGCGAGATGATGACCGTGAAGCTGCGCTACAAGGAGCCCGAGAGCGATCTCAGCAAGCTCATCGAGATGCCCACCAAGGACGAAGGTAAAACCCTCACCGCCAGCAGCGACGAATTCAAATTCAGCGCCGCCGTGGCGGGCTTCGGTCTGCTGCTGCGCGACTCCAGCTACAAAGGCACCCTGAGCTGGGAAACCGTCCGCCGCCTCGCACTCGATGGCAAAGGCACCGACAAGCAAGGCTATCGCGGCGAGTTCCTGCAGCTCATCGACAAAGCACGCGGCCTGAAGGAAACGCAGTAGCCCACCGAGGCAGGCCTTGGAAAGTACTCGGCAGCTTCAGCACGCTCTGAATCAAGGAGCCGGACTTGCCAAGTCCGGTTTGGGTATGGAGAGAGCTTTTAAATCATCAAACCTGGACTTGGCAAGTCCGGCTTCTTGGTCAAGGCCGCCACCCATTCAAAGTCATCAAACAGGCCATCAAATCCGCCACCTGCTGATATCGCAGCGCTTGGTGTGTCAGTCTTCTAGACCACGTCATGCTTCAAGAGAACACTTACCCTCGGCGCTTCCCCACTCTTCGGCACCCACATGGCGCGGTCCACGGCTTGGAAACTAAATGCCATTCATGCCAGGCATGAATGGCACTCGGTTAAGACCATGTTTCGTCCGCATTGCCGCCAGGCTCTCAGCACCAAAGGTGCGGCGGACTCAGCCCAGGGCGCGGCGAGGAACGAGCAAGCCCTGGGTGACCGCACCAGCCCTCCGGGCAGCAAACCCAGCGCCTTCTGCACAAACCGCGTCCGCCAGCAGCGTCCTCGACGCTCCTCCGCCGCCACCAGCGTCAGCAGGCTTCCAAGATCCATGATGGATGCCCTTAACCGACTGCCATTCATGCCAAGCATTTAGTCCCAGACTTCACACCGCAGAGGCTGAAACGCCGCAGAGTTTCCGCAGGCGAAAATGCGCTGGTTATTCCAGATTGCCGATGACGATGTATCCTGAGAAGTTCTTGGGGTTCTCAGACAGCTTGAAGCCTTGAATGACGAATTTGCTGTAAACCAACATTCCGTTCCCACCACGAGGTGTCTGCAAAAAGGTGAGTGGAGTCAGTTTGAAACCTAGAGTCAGGAGCTGCGGTTCCGCATCCTCGCGCTGTTCAGCTCCGAAGGCCACATAGACAACGCCTGGGCGTATCACATCCACCATAAAGCTCTGCGGGAGTCCGCCCGTGGTGATGTTGAAATTCAAGTCCTCCAGGTAGGGGGGGGGGCATTGGCCCACACATAATCTCGGTTCAGGTAGCAAAGCTCTCCAGAGCGCAGGATTTTCGACTGACCGTCCGGGATGTGGCAGGTGGCCAGTTGCATGTTCGCCTGCTCTTTTTTTGCAGCCTCTGCGGCAGGAATGTCGCCTTTGCGGGTGTAGTCCTTGGAGAGATTCACCAGCGCTGTGTACTGGTTTTTGAACAGGGGGCCGAGGCGGCGGATCACCTCAGACTCATACTTGGCCACCTCTGTGACATAGATGCTCCTGAGCTTGCCAAACATAGGCGTCGGTTTTTCCACTGGGGCGGTCATCCGCGTACCATCAACTAAATGCCAGGCATTTAGTTTGACTGTCTCGCATTCATTGTCACTTTCACCCACCATGAAGCCCGCCCAAGCCACTGATCCTCAGGCCATCCCGCTGGAAGAACAACTCGTTGGCGTGAATGCGAAAACCGGCCTCTACCCCGGCGCGCGTTCGTGGTCCGGTGGCAGGTTTCGCATCCTCGGCAAAGGGCCTCTGGAGTCCTATTGCTACCACGTCATGTCACGCACCTGCGGCGGCGAGGTGCTGTTTGATGACGTAGAGAAAGAAGCGCTGCGCCGCGTGATCTGGCGCATGGCCGAGTTCTCCGGCATCAAGGTCGTGACTTACGCACTCATGCACAATCATTTCCACCTGCTCGCCGAGGTTCCGCACCGCGACACCTGGCTGCAGCGCTTTGACGGCCCCCACGGCGAAGCCAAGTTGTTTGAGCATCTCCGCACGCTGTACAGCCGCGCGTATCTCGGGCTGCTGCGCGATGAACTCGCCGATCTGCGCTCACGCGGCATGACCGTGGTGGCCGCGCAGCGGGTGGCCGCGCTCAAAAAGCGCTTCTGCGATCTCTCCTTATTCGTCAAAGAGGTGAAGGAACGCTTCAGCCGCTGGTTCAACAAACGGCGCGGGCGCAAGGGCACGCTGTGGATGGACCGCTTCAAAAGCGTGCTCGTCGAAGGCAAAGGCGAGCCGCTGCGCACCATGGCCGCCTACATCGATCTCAATCCCGTGCGCGCCGGTCTGGTCAAAGATCCCAAGGACTACCGCTGGTGCGGCTACGCGGAGGCCCTCGGCGGCAGCCGCAGAGCGCAGCGCGGTCTGTGCAAGGCTCAGGGCAAGCCAGTCGATGGTTGGAAAAGCGCGGGTGCTGCGGCGGCATATCGCTGCCTGCTTCACGCCGAAGGGCGCGAGGTGAAGGATGCACAAAATGAGAAGGTGGTGCGGCGCGGTGTGACCGTGGAGTCAGTGCGCGCCGTGCTGGCGGAGAAAGGCAAACTCAGCCCGGCGGAGATGGTGCGGCTGCGCGTGAGATATTTCAGCGACGGCGTGGTGCTGGGTAGCAGAGAGTTTGTGGAAGACATCTTTGCGACGCAGCGGGAGCGCTTCGGTCCAAAGCGCAAGCACGGGGCCAGGCGCATGACGGAATCAGACTCGCCGTTTTACACGCTGCGCCACCTGCGCTTGAAGCCAGTTGAATGAAGTCTTGGCTGCACCCCTTTCCGCCGAAGCCATCCGAAAGTTCAGGCAGCGCGACTTCAGCAGGGATAAGCAAAAAATCTCCGCGCAGTGCGCTGCGGAGATCCTCATTGTTCGTCCCCGAACTCCGCAAAGTACTCACAGAGCTTCAGCTCTCTCTGGAAGGCGCGGAGCTTACCAGAACGAGCTAAAGCTCAGAAGCACTTTTCCAGAACGAGCTAAAGCTCATCAGTACTTCACTCACTCCAGCCGCCTTACTAGCCCTCGGCACTCTCCCCGCTCTTCGGCTCCCGCACCAAGCGGTCCACCGCGTGCTTGGTGACGATGTTCCCCTGGGACTCACGGCCTCAGGATAGTAGTCTCGAACTTCAGTTCGTTCTGGGAGCTGCGGAGCTTCCCAGAATGAGCTGAAGCTCAGGAGTACTTTTCCAGAACGAGCCAAAGCTCATCAGTACCCCACTCACTCCGGCCGCTTTACGCGCCCTCGGCAGTCTCCCCGCTCTTCGGCTCCCGCACCACGCGGTCCACCGCATGCTTCGTGACGATGTTCCCTTGGGACTCACGACCTTTGATGGCGATGGAGTTGAAGGGGAAGGGGATCGTGACATTGCGCAGGTACAGCGCGGGCTTGAGATGCACGATGACGTTTTGCGCGTTGGAGGCCTCTTCGGTCTCGTGGCGGATGAAATACAGCACGTTGGAGCCAGGCGTGCCTTTGGTCAGCGCGTATTCCTTGTCGCGGGTGACGCCGCCGATGCGGAAGCGCTTGGCCATGAGGCTGCCCTGGCGGCCGTCGCGGTAGATCATGGTATAAACGGCTGCATCATCCTTTTTGAACAGGTTCACGTAGAGCGGGTTCTTGCCCACAAAGAACTTCGGCGCGGCCTTCGTCACCGTCATGGCACCCTCGCGGGTGAAGAAGAGCACGTCGTCCAGCGGCGAGCATTTGCAGATCGGGTCGCCTTCGCGCTTCAATCCGGTGCCCGCAAAGCCTTCCTTGGCGTTCAGGTACAAGGTCTCGCCCTGCACGATGACTTCCGCTGCGGCCACGCGGTCAAAGGCGCTGATGATGGTCTTGCGCTCGCGACCTGCGCCGTAGGTTTTCCTCAGCTCTTCAAAGTGGCGGATGGTGTACTTCGTGAGTCCCTTGAGGAACTTCTCCGCCTGATCAATCTCTTCCTCCAGCTCACGAATGTGCTCGTCGGCCTCGAAGGCGTTGAACTTCGAAATGCGCTTGATCTTGATCTCGGTCAGTCGCGCCACGTCGTCATTGGTGACTTCGCGCTTGAGTGCGCTTAGGTGGGGCTTGAGGCCCTTCCAGATCGCCTCCATCACCGCCTCCCACGTCTCGGCTTCTTCGATGCGGCGGTAGATGCGGTTCTCTATGAAGATCTTTTCCAGTGAGCTGAAGTGCCACTTCTCATTGAGTTCACCCAGCAAAATTCCAAGCTCTTCGCCGAGGATCTTTTTCGTGTTCTCCGCGCTGGATTTCAGCAGGTCGTTCACATTCATGAAGCGCGGCTTGTCGTCCTGAATGACAACGGCGTTCGGTGAGAGTGAAATCTCGCAATCCGTGAAAGCGTAGAGCGCCTGAATGGTCTGATCGGTGTCCGTGCCCGTAGGCAGCTGCACCACGATCTCCACCTTGTCGGAGGTGTTGTCATCCACGCGGGCGATCTTGATTTTGCCCTTCTCATTGGCCGCCACGATGCTGTCCATCACGCCGCCCGTGGTGGTGCCAAAGGGGATCTCGCTGATGATCAGGATGTTCTTCTTCGCACCTTCGTCGATCTTCGCCCGCACGCGGATCCGGCCGCCGCGCATGCCGCCATTGTAGTCGCTCGCATCCATGATGCCGCCGGAGATGAAATCGGGCAGCAGATTGAATGCCTCATCCCGCAGCGCGGCGATGCTGGCATCGCACAGCTCAATGAAATTGTGCGGCAGAATGCGGCAGGACAGACCCACCGCGATGCCTTCCACGCCCTGCGCCAGCAGCAGCGGAAACTTCACCGGCAGCGTCACCGGCTCCTTGTTGCGGCCGTCATACGAGGCCGCCCACTCGGTCACCTTCGGGCTGAACACGACATCCAGCGCAAATTTGGAAAGCCGCGCTTCGATGTATCGTGGTGCCGCCGCGTTGTCGCCCGTCAGCGTGTTGCCCCAGTTCCCCTGCGTGTCGATCAGCAGGTCCTTCTGGCCCAGCTGCACCATGGCATCGCCAATGGAAGCATCGCCATGCGGGTGGTACTTCATCGTGTTGCCCACCACGTTCGCCACCTTGTTGTACCGGCCGTCTTCCAGCTCATCCATGCTGTGCAGGATGCGGCGGTGCACCGGCTTCAGGCCGTCATTGATGTGCGGCACAGCACGCTCAAGGATGACGTAGCTGGCGTAATCGAGAAACCAGTCACCATAGAGGGTGTCCACCGGCTTGTGCTCCACCGGGGCGGCAGAGGGCAGGATGGGGGAGAAGGCTTCTTCAGCGGATTTTTTGGAGGACTTTTTGGCCACGGCGAAAGGGGGGAGGGAACAGGGGTGGCGAGAATAGGCAATGCCGGGGCGAGTGCAAGGACTCGCCGCGCCGAAGGCCGGACTATCAACCGCCGCCAAATACTTCGCCCAGCCATAAAGCCTTCACAATCCATTGAATAGCCGACGCTTGGGCCGGTTTTAGCTCCCAGCCTTAAAAAAGCCCGCATGAATGATTCGCGTAATTGCGCAGGCGTCAGGCGCTTTCAATGATTCGGCACGCCACCGGCCAGCGATCATAATGAATGCCATGAGGCAGGAGAAAATGACGGATGCTTTCCGCATCGATCCTGTAGCACTTCATCCACCCGCAGGCCGATCCATTCGTTAGCGGAAAACGGCACACGCAGTTTTCAAAGAAACGGCTTATGGCGCGCGGACTTGAGTCCGCTGCAGGTCGTCCGCGTGGTGCTTGTGTAGATTCGCGCTGAATACCGCAAACACGGTGACGCTCGGTGTGGCGAAAGTAGAATGCTCAAGCGGAGCCCATGGGTGCGGCGGCATGCAGCCCGCTTCGCCAAGGCTACGAAGGCCAAGACGTACTCAAGTCTGCACTCCTCGGAACGCATCGTGCCAGACGCTGAATTTGACGGTGCCACCGCTTAACCGAGTGCCAATCATACCTGGTAGTATCGCGGGCTGTAGGCCCGCCGGAGTCAGCCCAGGGCGCCGGAGCGCAGCGACAAGCCCTGGGATTCTGACTCATGGTTTTCTTTCCAAGGATGCGCTCTGAAGGAGCGCGGGAAATGCGGCGCGACCGCGCAGGATGTTCTGCCATGCCAGCGCGCTGTGAGGCGTGCGCTCCC
>NZ_JAQSEA010000013.1 GCF_029946185.1 Prosthecobacter sp. | reverse complement strand
GCGCTTTTCCATGACTCCGCAGGCTCCAGCGCATCCTGCTGCTTTTGACCCGCAGCGTGGATGACATCATCTCCAGTGCTTGCCGCCTGCTGCGGGCTCGGAGGCCCCGCGCTCCATTGACCTCTTGACCTCTTGACCACGCAGCGCTCCTCGCCTTCTTTCGCGCCCCCTATGAGCAGCGAGCAGCGCAAAGCCTTCCCATTCTCTGAGTTTGAACCGAAGTGGCAGGATGTGTGGGAGGCTAAGAAGGCCTTCCGCACTCCGAACCCCGGCGATGCCGATTTTGATGCCTCGAAGCCGAAGTACTTCGTGCTCGACATGTTCCCCTATCCCAGCGGTGCGGGCCTGCACGTCGGGCATCCGGAAGGCTACACCGCCACGGACATCATCGGCCGCTTCAAGAAGATGTCCGGCTTCAACGTGCTGCACCCCATGGGCTGGGATGCCTTCGGTCTGCCTGCCGAGCAGTACGCCATCAAGACCGGCCAGCATCCGCGTGCGACGACTGAGAAAAACATCGAAGGCTTCCGTGGTCAGTTGAAGCGCCTCGGCTTCGCCTATGACTGGGACCGTGAGGTCAACACCACCGATCCCGGCTACTTCAAATGGACGCAGTGGATCTTCCTGAAGCTGTACAATTCGTACGTGAATGAAGAGGGCAAGGCACGCCCGATTACCGAACTCGAAGGGAAGGGGCTTTCCCGCGAAGAGATCGATTCACGGCGTCTCGCTTTCGTCTCGTCCGCACCCGTGAACTGGTGTCAGGAACTCGGCACCGTGCTGGCCAATGAAGAAGTCGTGGATGGCAAAAGCGAAGTCGGCGGATTTCCCGTGGAGCGCCGCCCCATGCGCCAGTGGATGCTGCGCATTACCTCCTTTGCCCAGCGCCTCATCGATGAACTCGACGGTCTCGACTGGCCGGAGAGCATCAAGCTGCTGCAGCGCAACTGGATCGGCCGCAGTGAAGGCGCGCACGTGATGTTTCAGATCGTCGGCCACGAGTCCGACGTGACCGTCTTCACCACGCGTCCCGACACGCTGTTCGGAGCCACGTACATGGTCTTCGCGCCCGAGCATGCGCTGGTGGATCAAATCACCACGCCTGAGCATGCGGCAGCGGTTGAGGCTTATCGCAAAGTTGTGGGTTCCAAGTCCGATCTGGAGCGCACCGAACTCGCCAAGGAAAAGTCCGGCGTCTTCACCGGCGCGTTCGCCATCAATCCCGTCAACGGCGAGCAGATCCCGATCTGGATCGCCGACTACGTCCTCATGGGCTACGGCACCGGAGCCATCATGGCCGTGCCAGGGCATGATGCGCGTGACTTTGAGTTTTCGCAGAAATTTGAACTGCCGGTCAAGCAGGTGGTGCAGCCGCCCGAAGGCAAAGAGTGGCAGGGCTTCACCGACAACGGCACCGCCATCAACAGCGGCTTCCTTGACGGCCTCACGACACCTGAAGCGAAAGCAAAAATCGCCGCTTGGCTCGAAGAAAAAGGCCTCGGCAAAGGCACCACCAATTTCAAACTGCGCGACTGGCTCTTCAGCCGTCAGCGCTACTGGGGCGAGCCCTTCCCGATCGTGTGGGAAGATGGCAATCACCGCAGCATTCCTGAAAGTGAACTGCCGCTGCTGCCACCGACGCTGGAAGACTTCAGGCCCACCGGCACGCCGGAGCCACCGCTGTCGAAGGCGACGGATTGGGTGCGCTATTCCGACACCGCTAAGCGTGAACTCAACACCATGCCGCAGTGGGCGGGATCGTGCTGGTACTACCTGCGCTACTGCGATGCGCAGAACAGCGAGCGCTTTGTCAGCGAGGAAGCCGAGAAGTACTGGATGGGCGGCGGCAAACCGGGTGGCGTGGATCTCTACGTCGGCGGCACGGAGCACGCCGTGCTGCACCTGCTGTATGCACGTTTCTGGCACAAGGTGCTGTTTGACCTCGGCTACGTCAGCACGCCAGAGCCCTTCCAGCGTCTGGTGAATCAAGGTCTGATCATGGGCGAAGACGGCCAGAAGATGTCGAAGTCACGTGGCAACGTGGTGAACCCCGATGACGTCGTGAAAGAGTACGGCGCGGACTCACTGCGCCTGTATGAGATGTTCATGGGCCCGCTGGAGCAGGTGAAGCCCTGGAGCATGAAGGGCGTCGAGGGCGTGTATCGCTTCCTCGCCCGCGTGTGGCGTCTTGTCATGGAAGTCAGTGAGGAAGGCGTGTGGAGCCCGTCTCCTGCGCTGCAAGACGTGCCTGCCAACAAGCAGGTCACCAAAGCTCTGCACGAGACCATCAAGAAATGCGGTGAGGACATTGAGAAACTCAGCTTCAATACCGCCATCAGTCAGATGATGATCTGCACCAAGACCTTCACGGCCGAGGAGGTGATGCCCGTCTCCGCCATCGTCACCTTCCTCAAGGTGCTCAGTCCCTTCGCCCCACACATCGCGGATGATCTGAACGCACACATCGCCACCCAGTTCCCGGCGCTTGCCGTGGAAGGCCTCCTCAGCGACGCCACCTGGCCGAAGTACGATCCCGCCGCCCTCATCGAGGATGAGGTGGAGATCGTCTTCCAGGTCAATGGCAAGCTGCGCGACAAAACCCGCGTGCCGCTTCAGGCCACGAAAGAGGAGATCGAAAAGATCGCCCTCGCCAGCGCCCGTGTGCAGGAATTCATGGAAGGCAAGACCCCGAAGAAGATCATCGTCGTCCCCGGCAAACTGGTGAACATTGTGGTCTAGCAGCGATGGCGATTCGTCGCCGTTACTTCTTCAACTTCGGCTCGCCGACGCCCAGCGCCTTGAGTTCTGCGCGCACGGCATCCAGGTCCTCCGGCGAGACGAAGAGCATGGCATAGGCACCATTGTCACGAACGATGAAAGCAGGCTGGCGGCCGAGTTTTATTTCGTTGTTCAGTTCGGCTTCCATTTCCTTTTCATCAATGAAAGCCCGCCAGGTGTACCTTCCTTTAAATTGGATCTTGCTGGAATGGAGGGTGCGCCATTGGTTGGTTGAGCTGTTGTACTCGAAGTAAACCAGTTGCTGGCCCTTCTTATACATTTGCTCGTTAAGAACCACCGCGTCCTGAGAGGTCATCCATTTGGAGAAAAGTTTCTCACGCTCCCTGCCCTTGGAAGACTCGACTTTGGAAGGGTAGGCCACCCTCAGTTCGTCTTTGGCCTGCGCCGGGGTCAAAGCGGCCAGAATGAGAAAGCTGGCAAGCCAGGCAATGGGTGGGGTCGTTTTCATGGTATAAAAGGGTATGAGCCATTCAGCCCGGCGCGCTCACTTCTTCAACCTCGGCTCGCCGACGCCCAGTGCCTTGAGCTCCGTGCGCACGGCATCCAAGTCCCCAGGCGAGACGAACAGCATGCTATAGGCGCCGCTGAGATTACGGGCGATGAAGGCAGGCTGCAGGCCGGCCTTCATCTCGTTGTTGAGCTTTTCCTCCATGACTTGTTCGTTGGTGAAGGACCAGCGGGACATCGGGCCGCTCAGCTTGAGCTTGCTCACAAAAATGGCGCGCGATTGCCCGTTGGAGTTGTTGTACTCAAAGAAGACGATCTGCTCGCCCTTGGTCCGCTTGTCATCGACAAAGCTCCGCATGGATTCACTCGTCATCCAAGGTGAGAAAAGCTTCTCGCGCTCCTTGCCCTTCGAGGACTCGACTTTGGAAGGGTAGGACAAGCGCACCACTTCGTCCTTGGCCTGTGCCGGGATGAAGACGACCAGAACGTGAAAGAGGGCAATCCAAGCAGAGAGGGTGAGCGTTTTCATCGGGTTGAATAATAGGTTAAAAGACCGAATTATGTCAAGGAACATGAGTACGCATTTTACTAATACCGGTTTGAGAAATGCTGTGCGTGGAGCAGGAGTATTCGGCGCGCAGAATTGATCCCCTCCTTTAACCTTCGTCGTCTTGACGTCGGGGCAGCAGGGCGGGAGCCTGCGAAAGGTGGGGCTGTGCTTGTGAGCAACACAAACAATGCGCGGGGCTTGGCAAGTTGCGGAGTGGCGATGAATAAATGCCGCGCTCCTTGGCCTGCAGACTGTATAAATACACCAGCATTTGCCAATACATGCAGGCCTTGCTTCTCTAAACGTTATGCTCATTGCCATTCTTCATTACTCAAAGCCTCCCATCATTGGGGGCGTGGAACGTGTGATCGGCGAGCAGGCCGCCGCGCTGCGCCTTCAGGGGCATGAGGTGGAAATCCTCACCCGTGCAGAATGGCACATGGCGCAGTGGGACGCGGTCATCGTCCACAATGTCTTCACCATGCCCTTTGACCTCGTCTGGACGAAGAAGCTCATTGAGCTCACCCGTGCGCGGCCGGACATCCGCTGGATCAACTGGGTGCATGACGTGCGCTGGTCTGAGCAGGTGCCGCAGGCCGTGCATGTGGCGGTTTCAGAGTTCCGGCGGCTGGAGTACGCCCAGCTCGTGCAGCAGCCGGTTCACGTCATCCCGAACGGGTGTGACGCGGGCGCTGTTCTGGGACTCACCGAGCGCGTGCGGGAGCTGAAACTCGAACACGCGGGCCTCGTACTACTGCAGCCCACGCGCTTTGTGCGGCGGAAGAACATCGAGCTCGGTCTGCGCGTGCTCGCGGAGCTGCCTCAGGCGCTCTACATCGTCACAGCAGCCCCAGATCCGCATCAGTCCGATGGCATGAAGTACTTCCGTGAATTGAAGCAACTGGCCAAAGAACTCGGTGTGACTAAGCGCGTGCTCTTTCTGGGTGAAAAGGCCGCTTTGACTGACAACGACGTGCGCAGCCTCTACCAAATGGCAGATCTGCTGTTTCTGCCCAGCACAGTGGAAGGCTACGGCCTGCCTTTGATCGAGGGAGCCCTGCACGGTGTGCCCGTGTTTTGCTCCAGCATTCCTGCGCATCGCGAGGTGGCGGTGGGAGCCACCTTTTTCAAGCTCACGGTCTCGCCCAGGAGCCTCGCACGCAAGATCAAGGCAAACACCGCCGTCCAGACGCGGCAGTCGCAGCGGCAGATGATGGTGCGGCTGGCCTGGTCACGAATCATTGATGAGATGTTAGAGCCATTGATTTCTGGTCGAATGGCTCCATGAGTGAGCTATGAATCCCCATTCCAAACTCGCTGAAATTGAAGCCGTTTTGGCGGCACGACATCAAAACGTCTTCGCCTTTCTCGGAGCACATGACGCCGGGGCAGGGCAGCAGGTGGTCCGCACTGTGCAGCCCTACGCGAAAGAAGTGGCCGTCATCGTGGGTAATGAGCGCATCGTGGCCGAAAAGCTGCACGCCGACGGCTATTTTGAAGCCCTCACCCCGAAAGGCCTCTACCGGCTCGAAGTGACCCCTTTTGCAGGCGAAACCACTCTCCAGAGCGACCCCTACTCCTTTGGCCTGCAACTCGGAGAGCAGGACATGTACTACTTCCGCGAAGGCACCCATCAGCGCCTCTGGGAGGTGATGGGCGCACGGCTGACAACAGTGCAGGGCGTGGCGGGCTGCCAGTTTGCCGTGTGGGCCCCGAATGCCCAGCGCGTCTCCGTCGTGGGCGACTGGAACCACTGGGATGGCCGCATGAATGTGATGCGCAAGCGCATCGAGGCCGGCATCTGGGAGATCTTCATCCCCGGCATCACCGAACTGACGCACTACAAGTTTGAGGTGGTGGACATCCACGGGCACATGTGCCTGAAGAGCGATCCCTACGCCGTCTTTGCCCAGCATGGCACGCAGACCTCCAGCCTCGTCTTCGACATGGGGCGCTACAGTTGGTCCGACAATGAATGGATGCAGACCCGCGCCAAGTGCGATCTCTACCACTCCCCCATGACCGCCTACGAGGTCCACCTCGGCTCATGGAAGCGCAAAGAAGCGGACGGCAACCGCTGGATGTCCTACAAGGAACTTGCGGACGAGCTGATCCCCTATGTCAAAAACCTCGGCTTCACGCACATCGAGATCATGGGCATCGCCGAGCATCCCTTTGATGGCTCTTGGGGCTACCAGGTCACCGGCTACTTCGCGCCGACCAGCCGCTTTGGAAATCCCGACGAGTTCCGCGAATTCGTGGACCGCTGCCATCAGGCCGGCATCGGAGTCATCCTCGACTGGGTGCCGGGCCACTTCCCGAAAGACTCCCACGGCCTCGCCAAGTTCGACGGCACCGCCTTGTATGAGCATGCCGACCCACGCCTCGGCGAGCACCAGGACTGGGGCACCCTCATCTTCAATTATGGTCGCCATGAGGTGAAAAATTTCCTCATCTCCAATGCCCTCTACTGGCTGGAGCAGTTCCATATTGACGGTCTCCGTGTAGATGCAGTTGCATCAATGCTTTACCTCGATTATTCACGCAATCACGGTGAGTGGATTCCGAACCACCTTGGCGGTCGTGAGAACCTGGAAGCCATCACGTTTATGCGCGAGCTGAACTCCGTTTGCTATGCAAAGCACCCCGGTGCCACCATCATCGCGGAAGAAAGCACTGCCTGGCCCGGCGTCTCCAAGCCCGTCAGCACCGGTGGCCTCGGTTTCGGTTTCAAGTGGAACATGGGCTGGATGAACGACAGCCTGCACTACATGGCCGAGGATCCCGTGAACCGGAAGTACCATCATGGCGAGGCTACCTTCTCCATGATCTACGCCTTTGACGAAAACTTCATTCTCGTGCTCAGCCACGATGAAGTCGTCCACGGCAAAGGCTCCCTCATCAACAAGATGCCCGGAGACCGCTGGCAGAAATTTGCCAACCTGCGCATGTTCCTCAGTTGGATGTGGATGCACCCCGGCAAGAAGCTGCTCTTCATGGGCTGCGAATTCGGCCAGTGGAATGAATGGCGGCACGACGGCAGCCTCGACTGGCATCTCCTCCTCGGGGAAGAGCACAGCGGACTGCAAAAGCTCATCAAAGACATCAACCACCTCTACACCAGCCGTCCCGCGCTTTACGCCAAGGATCACGAGGCAGGCGGCTTCCACTGGCTCGACGCCAACGATGCCGACAACAGCATCTTCGCCTTCACCCGCTCCGCGCCCGAGGGCGACAAAGTGACCGTCCTCGTCAATGCCACCCCCGTGACCCGCCACGGCTACCGCGTCGGCGTCCCTGAAGCCGGCAGCTACCGCGAACTCCTCAACAGCGACGCCCCCAGCTACGCTGGTTCCGGCGTCAGCGCCGGCGCAGGCTTCCAGGCCCAGCAGGTTCCCTGGCAGGACCAGCCCTGGAGCATCGTCGTCGATCTCCCTCCGCTGGCCACGCTGGTTCTGGGCAGGTAAAACGCCGCGCCAGCCCCCCAGCTTGGCGATAGGGACTGCGGTCGCGCAGTGAGGCACGCTCGAAAGCGTCCACGCATCGCCCCTCCATGTGAGAACCCCACAAGTCTTGACCATGCCTTGACCTTTCTGCGGAAAAACCACATCCCCGCAACACTTCCGCACATCACAGCGTTGGTCTCGTCCATGAAATTGCTCACCCTCGCCTCCACCCTCCTTCTCGCCGTTGCGCTCAGCGCGGCGGACGCCCCGAAATCCGTTTACGATGTGCCGCTCAAGGACATCGACGGCAAAGACACCTCGTTGAAGGCCTATCAGGGCAAGGTGCTCTTGATTGTGAACGTCGCCTCGAAATGCGGCAACACACCGCAGTACAAGCAGCTCGAAGCGCTGAACCAGGAATTTAAAAAAGACGGTCTGGCCGTGCTCGGCTTTCCTTGCAACGACTTTGGCGGCCAGGAGCCCGGCAGCAACGAGCAGATCAAAGAGTTCTGCTCCACCAAGTACAAGGTGACCTTCCCCATGTTCGACAAAGTCGTCGTGAAGGGTGCTGACAAGGACCCGCTCTATCAGGTGCTCAGCGGCCCGACCTCCCCGTTTCCAGGCGATGTGAAATGGAATTTCGGCAAGTTCCTCGTCGGCAAAGACGGCACCATCCTCAAGCGCTTCGAACCCAAAGTGCAGCCGGATTCCCCTGAAGTCACGGCTGCGATCAAGGAAGCCCTGGCCGCGAAGTAGCAGCCAAGATCACTTTTGCCAAGCGGCGACGGCTCACTGAGCTGTCGCCGTTTTTTTTGCTCGTGCAGTGGCCCCGGGTAGCATCTGCGCTCCAAAGCGTGAGCCATTGAGATTTCACTCCTGCAAAGCAGGCGGCCGATGGCTCTGAATCTGCGCCTTGAAATCCCCCAGACTGTTCCAATGCGTAGGCGCATTCAGATCCACTTCCGCCATGGCCATCGTGCCAAACACATCCGCCTTTGCCAGCACATCGCCATAGTGATCAAAGATCCCTGAGATCATCCACGTGTGCTTGCTGGAGTCGGTGTAGGTGCTGCTGACGATGTAAACGTGGTTTTCGCAGGCACGGGCAGCAGCCAGCATGGGATTGCAGCCCCAGACCGGCCAGGCGATGATCTCCGCCCCGCGGATGGTCAGCGCGCGGGCGACTTCGGGGAAGAAGCCATCGTAGCAGACCATCATGCCCACTTTGCCAAAGCGGGTGTCGAACACCGGGTAATCGTGTCCCGGCGTGATGCCTGACTCGATCTCACTACGCGGATACTTATTTTGCCAATTTGTGATTTCTTGATAAGAGGGAAGCTGGACGAGATTGAATTCGATCTCGCCGTCTCCGACAACAATGGTTCTGACCATTAGTTCGGCAACCCGGCGCTTTTCCTCCAAGCTCATCTCAGGCCATCTCGCATGAAGGTCGAGCGCCTCATTGACCATCTGTTCA
>NZ_JAQSEA010000012.1 GCF_029946185.1 Prosthecobacter sp. | reverse complement strand
CGCCCACCAGCCTCCAATAGTTCAGGTGCTCTGCGGCAAACCCGAACGTCCCCGCAGCCGCACCAAAGTACTCGTGAGCTTTAGCTCACTCTGGAAAATGCCCCGCACCTCCCAGAACAACCTAAAGCTCAAAACCCCTCTCACCCCACCCGCTTCTCCGCCTCCACATAGATGCTGTTCTCCGGCCGGTTATCAATCCGCTCCAAGTCCGCGCATTTGCCTTCCTTGTACCCACACGCACGCGCATTCACATACCCATGCTTTTCCAGCAGCTTGCACAGCGACGCCTCCGTGTACATCCACTGGTGCCGGTTCTTCACCCCCGTGCCATCGTACTCCAGGATGCCCAGCAGCATCGCCGTCGGGTCTTCCGGATCATACAGTTTCACATAGTGGTCCAGGCTCGGGATCACAAAGCGCACCACACCGCCCGGAGCCAGCACCCGCAAAATCTCACTCAGCAGCAGCGGCACATCCCATACAAAAATATGCTCAAACATGTGCGAGCTGAACACGCACGCACAGCTGTTGTCCGCCAGCCGAAAGCGCTTCGTCACATTCAGGTAATGCAGCTGCTTAAACACACCCTGCTCATGCTCCTCCAGCCGCGCCTGCGTGATGCGACCCACCTTCCGCAGCAGTTGCGGCAGCCCCGGAACGTGCGTCACCCACATGTGCGGCGTGATGTCCGTGTTGTACCACCCCTCCTGCGGACAGTTGAAAGCCCCGAGATGCAGTTTGAGCAAAGAAGATGTCATGTGCAGGAAAGCTAGGCGGCGCTTTCTTCCCCGTCAATGCCCGCCCATCCCACCACACCCTCTTCATCCCGATCCCACTGCGCGAATTCTGGCCCGTTCAGGGGTGTCAGAAGAGCCATTCAAACTCTCGCACTCACTCCATGAAAGGCCGCTTCATCCTGCCCGTAACTGTCTGCGCTCAATGCTCCCCATGTCACGCCCATCCATGATCACTCGCCTTTGTCTCCTGCTCCTCGCCACCGTCCTCATCACCCCGGTTCAGGGCCAGACGCCCGACCCCAAACCCGCCATTGAAAAAGCCGTCAGCGCTGTCGGTGGCAAGGAGAAGCTGCTCAAAATCTTCCGCATGAAAGAGGTGTTCCACTTCGGCAGCACGCCCGAGCCCGCCGCCGGCAAAAAGCGCTCCACCCGCGAATCCGTGCTCGAGATGCCCGGCTGGTGGTGGATCAATAAAAAGGAGCGCGCAGTAGAGCCCGCGAAGGACGACGTCTGGGCCTGGACACTTGGCATCTTGGTCGATGAAAAATCGAAAATCGAAGTCATCCCCGATCTCACCGATGAAGGCAAACCCTGCTTCGGCCTCAAAGTCAGCGGCAGCGTCACGCCCGCCATGAGTTTCTACTTCGATCAGCAAACCTCCCTCCTCAAACGCCTCGACTGGCGCGGCGACATCTACCGCTTCAGCGAATGGAAGGAGCATGACGGCGTCAAATACGCCAGCAAAACCATCATCCTCAAAGCCAAGGACAACAAGCCCTGGTTCTTCCATGAAGTGCTCGAAGTCGAGCGCCTCGCGCAGCTCCCAGCCGGCCTCGCGAAACCCTGATGCCCGCAGCGCATGCGGTGCGCCAGTGCCAGTGCCAGTGCCAGTTTGCCAACCGTTCATAGTGGCCCCCGCAGGCTAGGTGACCGACCTCTGATCCCACCGCCAAAGTCTTCCGAACTTCAGCTCGTTCCGAAAAAGTACTCCCGAGCTTTAGCTCGTTCCGGACAAGCTACCCAACGCCCCCAAAACCAAGTCAAATCTCCTCAATACTTCCCAAAAAAAGCCATCCACTCACACCCGCTGCACGATCACAAACACATGCATCTCCGGGTGTTGATCATACTCCACATGCCGGCACACGCACCCCGCCGCCGCCACCGTTTGCAGCGTCTGTGACACACCCAGCGTGCTGTAGTACACCGGCACCCCCATGCTCGCATCCACCTTCTCCTCCGGCGCATCCAGCCCGCCAAAGGTGAAAATGAAGATACCACCGGGTGCCAGCGCATGGCACAGCTTCGTCAGCACCTCCGCGTGGCTCTCCAGCGGCACATGCCAGATGCTGTCCCAAGCCGAAATAAAATCATAGAGCCCCTCCGGCTGCCACTCGCACACATCGGCATGGTGAAACGTGACCTGCGGCATCTCCTCACGCGCCAGGGCGATCATCCGTGCCGACACATCCAGCCCCTCCACCGCATAGCCCCGCAGCTCCAGCAGCCGGATGAAGCGCCCATGGCAGCCGCAGCCCACATCCAGCGCCCGCCCGCCCGGCTGCGCCCGAAACTTCAGTGCCAGTTCATGCTGCCGCATACCATTGCCAGCAAGGTGCGGCTCCAGCCACCGCTCCGCGATCTCATCATAACTCCGGCCAAGGTCTTCAGGCTGCATGCAGCCGGGATTAACGCCAGTCGCGTCGCTTATCAACAGCAGGATGTTGGCCCCGCCGCTCAATGTTCACACCGCAGGGCAGGGGACCCCACGAAGTTCAGATTCAGCAACAATCTCTGCAGTCTCCCTAACTCCCGAATAACTGCGGTTCGAATCTCCGGCCATTCCCCTGCCAAAAACCAGCGTTCCCATTTTGCACCCTCCTCAAATCAGATCCCCCTTCCGTGTATTCTGTGTATTCCGTGGTTCAAATCTCCGGCCCCCTCTGCCTTCTCCCAATCTTCCCCCCGCAAATCTCCGGCCATTCCATTGCCCACCATTCCCCTGCTAAAAACCAGCGCCCCCATTCCCGAATCCCCCCCACCGTTCCACCCTCTAGCAGCCTTGAGTTCAGGTGCTCTCCCGTGTAAATATCCCCCTCAGTCCTGGCCCAGCCCATCGTTGATAGTTAAACCCTCGCACGGTTCATTGTCCCCCATGATCTACAACCGCACCGCTGCAATCGCCCGGTTCATCGGCCTGCTCATTTGCCTTTTCAGCCTCGGGTTCACCGCATGGGGCACCGTCAGCATTTTGTCCCTTTCCACACACGCTGTCGGGTGGTTCTCCATCCCTGCCTTCGCCCTCCTTGGACTGGCCGCCTGGTCCATCCATTCCGCTGGCGAATGGCTCTGGTCCTTTGAAGAAGGCTGGTTCCGCCTGCAGCGGCTCCTGCGCCTCATCCAGCGCACCCTCATCCTCGGCGGCCTCGCCTGCGCTCTCATCTTCCGTGGTTCCAGTTTTCATTTGACCTCCTCTGAGCCCGCATCTCAGCAAGCCCCAATGCATCTCCTTTAGCAGCTCCATCGTCCCCCGAACCTCCGAAGAGCAGCAGCAGTCTTTCACCCCGCCCTGTCCCGCTCCCCGTAGGTTCGCATCAGGCTTTCCCTGATTGCCACCTTGTTGCTTATGACCGCATATAAGGTACTTTTACCCATGTCATTTGAAAAAGGAAGCTTACCCCCGGGCGATTTCATTTCCCCGGATCATCTCCTCTCGGCCATTGTCGATTCCTCTGACGACGCCATCGTCAGCAAGAACCTCAAGGGCATCGTCACAAGCTGGAACAAAGGTGCCCAGCGCATCTTTGGCTACACCGCCGAAGAGATGGTGGGCGCCTCCATCACCCGACTCATCCCCATCGATCGCCAGAATGAGGAGCCGCGCATCCTCGACATTCTTCAAAAAGGCGAGCGTGTCGATCATTTTGAAACTCAGCGCCTCCGCAAAGACGGCAACATCATCGAAGTCTCCCTCTGCATCTCCCCGGTGAAAAACATCGCCGGCAGCATTGTTGGCGCGTCCAAGATCGCCCGGGACATCACCTCGCAGAAACGGCTCTCAGAGCAGCTCCGCCTCGCAGCCCTCGAAGCCGAAACTCAGAGCCGCATGAAGGACGAATTCCTCGCCACCCTCTCCCATGAACTCCGCACCCCCTTGCAGGCCATCCTCGGCTGGACGCAGATCCTCATGACCGGCCCCTGCGAAGATCAAGAGATCAGACAGGGCCTGGAAGTCATCGACAGAAACGCCCACGCCCAGACCCGCATCATCGAAGACCTCCTCGACATGAACCGGATCCTCTCCGGCAAAGTCCGGCTCGATGTCCAGCGCGTGGATCTTCAGTCCGTCATTGGAGAGGGCGTCGAGGCCCTCAAGCCCGCCGCCCAGGCCAAGAAACAGCGTCTTCATACATTGATCGATCCCCTCGCCCCGGCCGTCCTCGGAGACCCCGTACGCCTTCAGCAGATCGTATGGAATCTACTCAGCAACGCCGTCAAGTTCACCCCCTCGGGCGGCACGATCACCGTCGCTCTGCAGCGCGTCAATTCGCATGTGGAAATCAGCATCACAGACAGTGGCGCAGGCATCCCGGCGGACTTCCTGCCCCATGTCTTTGAGCGCTTCCGCCAGTTTGACTCATCCACCACCCGCCGTCATGGCGGCCTCGGTCTCGGCCTGGCCATCGTCCGTCATCTCACGGAGCTTCACGGCGGCACCGTGCGCGCCCGCAGTCCCGGAGAGAATGCAGGCTCCACCTTCACCGTGCTCCTCCCCCTCGCCGTGCTCCACAGCGAGCCGGATACCAGCGCCCACCAGCACCCAGCATCCACCCGCGCCTCCTCCTCCAGCCTCACCCAGCCTCTCCTTCAGCAGGTCTCGCTCCTCGTCGTGGATGATGAAGAAGACGCCCGCACCATGCTCGCCAAGACGCTCTCCATGGCCGGGGCCGAAGTCACCACCGCCTCATCCGCTCCACAGGCTCTGGAGTGTCTACGCGCCCACGTCCCCCATGTCATCATCAGCGACATCGGCATGCCCGGTCAGGACGGCTACGATTTGATGCGCGAGATCCGCTCCCATTCCGAGGAGCAGGGCGGCCAAGTCCCCGCCATCGCCCTCACCGCCTACACCCGCACCGAAGACCGCATCAAGTCCATCGCCGCCGGTTTCCAAATGCACCTCTCCAAACCTGCCGACAGCGTGGAGCTCATCACCATGGTGGCCAGTCTCGCAGGGAAGCGTCCCATGCCCCCCCAATCCCCGGAAGATTCGCCCCAGCAAGTCCCCAGCTGATCTCTCCCCTCCGGCTTCGCCCTTCCGCTTCGCCCTCCGGCTGCCTATTTCCGGCAGCAAGCATCCCACACCGCCGCACTCCTCAGGGCAATGCTCGAGGTCAGCCGTTTGGGCCCGCTGAGCGACAGCGATTCAATCTCATCCTCACTCAGCTCACGCTGGATCAAAGGGCATTCCACCCCCGGATTCACAAAGCACAGCGTCGTGATCGTCGCGCAGCCTTTGGGTGAAAAACCCAGCACCCCCAGCGCAGGCTGCGCGTCCAGACTGATAGCAACAACGGCTCCATTGAAAGAGGGCAGGTCGAGGGCGGTCATGAGCGATTGGCTGAGAAATCAAACGTTACCGGAATGGGTTAGCGACTCAAACGCTACTAAATTAAAGCTTATTGCAATCCGCGTGGAAATAGCAAGGAGAACTTGTAGCCGCACAATCTCACGCGCGCCGCGCCGCTCCCCCCCTCAGGCCCGGCTTCGCCGGCGATATCACCCTCCGCGTCCTGTTTGCATTTCACCTTCTTTGCGCCCGCAACTCCGCACACCCCATGCAGCACGAATTCTCCGGCCACATTCCCCACACGCAGGCGCACCGCCTCAATGCCCTCAATGAAGTCGTGCAGCCGCACACAGACTGTGGCATGCATGAGTACCACCTCAGCATGCCGCCCCAGACCCGCGCCAGAGTGGGCGCACTCCTCCGCTCCAGCCAGCAGTGCTGAGCCCACCCCTCCTCCCGCGCACCGCATGCCTCCCACCTCCACACACGCCATGCCCGCCCTTCGCCTGCTCGCCTTCCTCACCAGCCTGCTCCTCATCTCCTGCGGCCCCTCATCGAAAGACGCAGACGCGCAGGACTACATTCATCTCCCCGCGCCGCATCACCGCGCCCTCGCAGAGAATCCCCGCCGCATCCTCCTCGGCATGCGCTCCGTCGGCGAAGACTGGATCTGCTTCCGCAGCACCCCCGAAGCCGGAGACGAATGGATCATCGACCGCGCCCACGACAAAGCCGCCATCAAGCACGTGCGCCGCGACGAAGCCAGCAAGCCCAGCACCGAAACCGATGTCTATTTCAGCGGCCACCGCTACACCGATGCCGAAGGCAGCGAATCCGCTGAAGAACTCCGCGTCACCTGTGACTGGACCAGCGGCACCCTCGACCTCGCCTACCTCGGCAGCGACCCCACCGTAAAAAAAACCATCGCAAATCTCCCACCCTTCGCCCCGTCGCATCGCCAGCAGTACGTGGCTCTCGTCGCCAAGATCACCCAAAAGTGGACCCCATGAAATCAGCCAGCAGCCATGTCATGCAGGCCGCTCAGCCCGCTCGTCCCATGCAGGCAGACGCATGGCCGCTCATCTTCCCGATCAAGCTCGCCACCATGCAGTTTGCATAAATCACACAGGCCGCCAGCAGGGGCGTACAGAAGATATAAACATCATCTGACGTCAATGCTTCAAACGGCAGCCTCAGCGCCGCTCCCTGAGAGCTTGTATAGGCAAGATGGATCATCTCCAGACACAGGTGGGCCAGCATACCAGCCAATACCAGACGGCCCAGCGCAAATTCCAGCAGCCCCGCCCATCCCCGGCGTGATGAATCTGCGGCGTCAGGCGCAGCCCTTTGCCCCCCCCATATTCGGTGTCCGATCAGCCCCGCCGACACCACCAAGCCCACCACCAGCAGACTCATGACCCCAGGCTGGTATTCAAACGACGCGCCAATGCAGCGTCGCATCGGATAGTAAGGATCAAACACAGCAGCCTCAGCAACATTCGGGTCAGCGTCCATGCCTTGAATAGACACCACCCGAGCCTCCAAGCAAATGCCGTGTCTCACCACACACCAGTTCCAACAGTGCTGTGCAATCAAAGCCACCCTTTTTCTCCGAAGGCCAACGGCCTTCTGTAGGTGAGACCAGGGTTGAAACACCCCTGGGGCACCGCATCGGTTCTTTATCCTCACGCTCAAGCGCCACCCCCCACGGTGTTGCGTCCATCCCCGTCGCGTTGACAACACCTCCGTTCTACGCTCATTCAGACCACTCATGAGCACCCCGCAAAAAGTGCATCTCGGCATCATCCTCGGCATGGTGGCCTGCATCATCGTCACCCTGCTGTTCCCCTCTGGAGTCTATTTTCTCTTGGCTTGGTGCATTCTCGCGGGCATCGTTTATTTCAGATTGAAGTGTGAGAAGTGCGGCAGGCGCATCATCACCCAGCCCTATTTAGGCGGCTTGGGCTGGAACTGGGGTGTCTGCACACACTGCAGCCCCCGTCAGGAAAAGTAGCGGTTCATGGCACAGCCACATCAGGCAGACCTGAGCTACGCATCCTACTGCCCAAGGCACGGCTCAGCCCTTCTTCGCCGCTTCGATAAACACAAACCCGCTCAGCGGCCGCGTGCACTCCGGCCACTCTGAAACCTCCGCGCACTCATCAATCAAAAGCGTCGGCACGTTCTCCGGCGCATTCCGCACCATCTTTCTTTCCTTCAGCAGATCATTCACCAGCTTCAGCGCCAGGCCCTCAGCCTCCGCCACCGTTTCAGCCTCGGGATACGCATGGATGTAAAACTCCCTCAAGCTCGCGAATTTATCCTCAAGATCCTGAATGAGGAAGTTTTGACCATGAACGATGACAGCAAATTTTTTCATAAAGAGATCACGCTCAAACAAAGCGTGACACGCAGACTGGCGCATGCCCACCCCCAGTTCAAGGCCGCTTGCAAGCGGCCGCAGCCCCGCAACGCCCCTTACTTCCCGCCCGCCTTCGGCTTCTCCTTCGCCAGAAACCCGTTGTCCACCAGCCAGTCGCTCATGCGCTGAGTCCACGTCTTGATGGAGGCCAGCTTTGAGCGCGTGCCCATGCCAAAGCCGTGTCCGCCACGCGCATACAGGTGTACTTCCACCGGGAGCTTCGCGGCTTCATATTTCGCCACCTGATCCAGCACCGGTTTCACGTGGCTGGTGTCGTCATTCGCCACCAGGAAAAACGCAGGCGGCGCATCCGCAGGGATCGCCCCGGCAGGCACACCCAGCGGGCCGGGATAAATGGACACCTGAAAATCCGCACGGCTGCTCTCGCGGTCGATCGGGTCAGCCGCTGACGCATCACCCGCCGTCGGGCTGTAAACAACCATGGCCACCACCTCGCCACCGGCGGAAAAGCCGATGATGCCGATGCGCTTCGGGTCAAGATTCCACTCCGCCGCACGGCTGCGGATCACGCGCATCGCCCGCTGCCCGTCCTGCTTCGGATGGATGTCGATGTTGTAGGGGGAGCCCTCCTCGCGTGGCAGGCGGTGCTTCAGCACAAAGCACGTCACACCCAGCTCATTCAGTAGCTTCGCAGGCTCCACCCCCTCGCCACCAAAGCCCAGCTGGCGATGCCCGCCGCCGGGGACGATCAGCATCGCGGCACCGTTTGCCTTGTCCTTCGGCGCAGGGAAGACCGTGATGGAGGGATTGTTCACATGCGTCACCGAACTCCCCTTCATCACCTCCGGCTCATCCCGCAGCTTTTCAAAACCCGGTGCCCCTTTGTCCCAAAGGTGAATGACCAGCGGCTCCTCAGCGCGGAGTGAGCAGGGCAGGGCGAGGACGAGAGATAGAAGCAGTGCGATGTGTTTCATGATGTGGGTTGTTACTGACGGATGAAAAAAATGCCAGTCATGAATGGCATTCAATTCAGACTGGGTGTCGAGGAAATCACCCATTCACTGACCAAGCCGAAAAGAGTCACGGAGCGCGGACTTGAGTCCGCAGCAGGTCGTCCGCGTGGGAGGT
>NZ_JAQSEA010000011.1 GCF_029946185.1 Prosthecobacter sp. | reverse complement strand
GCCCCATCGAAGATCTGCCGCTCATCCAGCGCCAGATCGTCGAGCGCTGCTCCTACCATGGCCGCAAGGTCATCGTGGCCACGCAGATGCTCGAAAGCATGATCGAAAACCCGGTGCCGACCCGCGCGGAAGTCACCGACATCTTCAATGCCGTCATCGAGCAGGTGGACTGCGTGATGCTCAGCGGAGAAACCAGCGTGGGCCGCTACCCGGAGAAATGCGTGGAGGTGCTGAACACCGTCATCAGCCGCATTGAGCAGAAGTATCCTTCAGGCCGCTTCGCCAGCGATGCCCCGCTCAAGACCAACAAGCACAAGACCGTCAAGGCGGCCATCCTGCTGGCCAACAGCATCCCCGGCAGCAAGCTGCTCGTCTTCACCATCCGTGGCGTCATGGCGCACCTGCTTGCGCATCAGCGCCCGGAGTTCGCCCCCATCTTTGCCTTCACGCCCAATCTGCACGTCAGCCGCACACTCGTCACCGCCCGTGGCGTGAACCCCTTCGTGCTGAAGTTCACTGAGGGAGATCCCGAGGCGGCCATTCGCAACGCCGTGGAACGGCTGCGCAGTGAAAAGCTCATCAAGCATGGAGACCCGCTCGTCATTCTCAGCGATGCGCTGTACGATGGCATCAATGTGGATGCCATCCTGCTGCGCGAGGCTTGAAAGCGCGCGCTGCTCCCGTAACTTAGGCCGGAGCCAGCCGTATTCCTCATCATGCGATCCGTCCGCCCGCTGCTTTTATTGTCCTGCCTCATCGCCCCCATGGCGCTGGCGGAGACCCGTGTCTTCGTCAGTCTGGCGGGCACGCTGCTGGAGGCGGAGCTCACCCTTGTAGCCGGTGAGAGTGTGACCTTGAAACGCAGCAGCGATCAGCAGCTCCTGGTGGTTAATTTTAAGACCCTCTGCAAGGAGGACGGCGAATACATCGCCCGCTGGCAGCAGCAGCACACGGACATGGCCACCGCGCCCACGCCTGCTCCCGCCTCCGAGGGTACGTCAGCCCCCGCGCAAAAGTACCGTCTGGCCTGCCAGACTCTGCCGGCCAAAAGCAACCGTGGCCCTGTCAGCGGCGACTACCGCATTTTCGAGTACACCTACAACTTCAACCTCAGCAACCGCGAGGTGGTGCGTGACCTGGAGAACGCCCGCGGCCTGGCCGTCACTCTGGGCAAAAATGTCGCTGATCCCAACGGCGACCTGGTCGTTCTGCAAAAAGAGGAGTTCGAGGTGAACATCCGCGCGCAGTCCAAAATGGTTCACACCACCCAGCCGGTACGACTCAGCTACAGTCAGGACCCTGACGTGCCTTACGGAGTGAAAAGCTACGGCTATGTGCTGATCATTCGCGATGCCGCTGGCAACCTGCTGCATGTGGAGGCCAGCCCTGACGCCAGCGCCAAATACGCCAAAGAGATCCTCTCCATCTCCGAGACCCCCTGCATGGTGGACCGCGAGTTCAAAGTGAAGCCCCGGGCTGACCTGCCGCTGGGCTACATCACTTTCTGAGGTGGCAGGGCCAACGCAGCCCGAGGTGACGGGGTTCTCCGCCCATGGGGGCGTAGGATGGGTGTGGCGACAGCCCGCCCGTCTGTCAGCGTACGGCAGACTCCGTGGCGTGCGAACGCCCTTTGCAGTCGGGCGGTTTGGCGGAGGAAGCGATGGAAGATGAGACGCTTTGGACGCCAAACACACCCAACCTACGGCCTGAGCGCCATGCTGCCCGCCTGTTTGAGATCAGGTCTGCGGGGGCTGGATTACAGACCCGTTTTCAACGCATCATGGTATTACTTGCCCATGATCAGCAGCACGCCGGACACGATGGCAAGAATGGGCACCAGGATGCTGAGGGCACCGAGGTCGATGCGAAAAGCCCCCACAAAGCCGACGATGATGAGATAGATGGCGAGTACAAGAATGCCGCGATTTTTGGTGAGGTTCATGGGTGTGTCTGGTTTGAGTTGAGGTGAAAATTTCAGGTTCAAGGTTCGACGCTCACAGGCGTGCCCAATTCCACGGAGTGGAAAAAGGCGGCGGCCATGTGGCCTGGCATGCGGATGCAGCCATGGGAGGCCGCGTAGCCGGGCAGGTACCCTTCGTGCATGCCGGTGCCGCCGACAATGCGCATAAAATACGGCATTCGTGCTCCATCATAGATCGCCCCCTTGGGCTTGGGGTCCTTGCTGGTGTCCACGTCCTTTTGGATCACGTTGCCATCGGCATCCACATAATCGCCGAACAGGGAGGACACGTGGTCGATGTCCTTTTGGGTGATCTTGAATTTCCCCGTCACTGTATCGAGTCCTTCACGCCCGGATGAAATGGGCGATACACCGGCAAGCTGGCCGCCTTTGTAGAAAAAGGCGCGCTGCTGGGAAAGGCTGATGCGGATGGAAGGGCTGCCCCTCATGCTGTCCCCATCCCAAAAGGAATCATCGACCATGGGTGCGGGTGGCGGGAATGGCGGAGGGAAGGGGGGGCCGACGCAGCCCATCGTGACAAACAAAAGGGCGGCGGAGAGCAGGGCTGAGCAGTGGGTGAAGATAGGGCGCACCTTGGATTAGAGTCGTGGTGCCCCGCTTTGTTCAATGGGGTCTTCCCCTCATTGAACGAAGCGCAGGCGTCTGCTTTCCTATCGCATGAACTTCTCAAAGGGCCATCTCGTCTTGCTGCTTTCTCAGGAACAACGCCATTCTCAGCTTGAGGTCATGTAAGATTTATTTCGTTGCGACATCCGCTTTTGCCACCGCATCCGATTCATTCCCGACCGCAGACATCTCAAATTCAAAACCTTCATCCAATCATGAACATCATCGTTATCCTTATCATTCTTCTTCTTCTTGGCGGTGGCGGCTACGGCTTCAGCTCCGGCAATCATTATGTCGGCGGCGGTGCCAGCCTCCTCGTCATCATTCTCCTGGTGCTTTTGCTCACGGGGCGGTTATAAGCCACGATTCCTTCTTTTCGCGGATGATTGTCCGCGCACTACACACACGCCCTCACAACCATCCGACTTATGAAACTCCATCCCTTACGTCTCCTAGTTCCCGCCATTGCCCTGCTGACCATCTCTTCCTGCGTGGATCCGATGATGACCGGTGGCGGCGGCTATGGCGGCGGCTATGGCGGCGGCTTCCAAACCTACTCGACGCTGCCCAGCAGTTATGCCGGCAACGCCTACTACTACCAGGGCCGCTACTATTCGGGCGGTCAGTATCAAACCGGCCGTTACATCTATCAGGGAAGGCCGTACTCAAACCGTTACTTCTATAACGGACAGTACTACTACGGTGGTCAGCATCAGCACCACGGTCACTCGTCGGGCCGCCCCTCGTCGAACTATCGTCCATCGAGCGGCTACCCGTCGAACTATCGTCCATCGAGCGGCTACCCGTCGAACTATCGTCCATCAAGCGGCTACCCGTCGAACTATCGTCCATCAAGCGGCTATCCGTCGAACTATCGTCCATGAGCAGCTCCCCTTCGAGCAGCCGTCCGCCGATTTACCGTCAGTCGAGCTTCCGTTCGTCGAGCAATCAGCCGTCCGCCCCTGATCAAGGCCGGAACAGGGATTCGGACCGCCGCTAACAGCGCCAGATCATTCTGTGGGTGGAGGAGCATCGCTGCTTCTTCACCCCTTTTTGCGTACGGGATTGAGCGCTGCGGGTGACACCGCCGAAGCGTGTCTCCTCCCCGACTCACACAGAGTGAACCCCTTCCGAATAACCAAATCGCAGATTGGCACTGAACCGATTCAGGAAAATCTCTGCGACCGTTCATTCTCTGCGGTTCAAATCTCCGGCCATTCCTCTGCCCAACATTCCCGTTGCCAAAAAACAGCGCCCCCATTCCCGAATGGCCCCCGCCGTTACCCACCGTTCCACCCTCTAGCCACCTTCAGTTCAGGTGCTCTCCCGAATAACCAAATCGCAGACTGGCACTGAACCGATTCAGGAAAATCTCTGCGGCGTTCCAGCCTCTGCGGTGAAAATCTCCGGCCATTCCTCTGCCCAACATTCCCGTTGCCAAAAAACAGCGCCCCCATTCCCGAATGGCCCCCGCCGTTACCCACCGTTCCACCCTCTAGCCACCTTCAGTTCAGGTGCTCTCCCGAATAACCAAATCGCAGACTGGCACTGAACCGATTCAGGAAAATCTCTGCGGCGTTCCAGCCTCTGCGGTGAAAATCTCCGGCCATTCCTCTGCCCAACATTCCCGTTGCCAAAAAACAGCGCCCCCATTCCCGAATGGCCCCCGCCGTTACCCACCGTTCCACCCTCTAGCCACCTTCAGTTCAGGTGCTCTCCCGAATAACCAAATCGCAGACTGGCACTGAACCGATTCAGGAAAATCTCTGCGGCGTTCCAGCCTCTGCGGTGAAAATCTCCGGCCATTCCTCTGCCCAACATTCCCGTTGCCAAAAACAGCGCCCCCATTCCCGAATGCGCCCCGCCGTTCCACATTCTAGCCGCCTTGAGTTCAGGTGCTCTGCCGGTAAAAGCGAGCCTGTCTGAAGAGAGCTGCGAAAGCCGCAGCGCTCCTCTGCCCGCGCACCCGCGCTACTTGGTGCCCACGCAGTACACCGCCTTGTTGCTGCGCAGGATGAGGAGGTCTCCGCTCACGGCGGGGGAGCCGTTGAAGTGGGTGGTGTCGCTGGCAAATTCATTCGTGCTGAGCAGCTCGTAGGTCGGCTTGGCCGCGAGGACGAGCGCGCCGTTTCTGCGGGAGACGCAGACGAGCCGGTCACCGATGAGCACGGGGGAGGCGTAGAAGGGCTTGCCGCCGCCGCGTGAGCCCATGGTGGCGCGTTCGCGATACACATCCTTGCCAGTTTTGGCATCGATGCACAGCGCGAAACCTTGATCGTTGATGACGTAAAGGTGGCCGTCTTTGAGGATGGGCGTGGGCACGTAGGTGCTGGAGCTGCTGTCCCAGAGGATGGCGCTGGGCCCGAGATCGCCCTTGCCGCCGAGCTTGATGGCAGCGCTGCGTGTGGCGGGGAAGCCGCCGAAGACATAGACCGTGTCGCCACCGGGAACGATGCATGGGGAGACGTTGGCCGTGAGGCCGTGCGTGGCATACCAGCGCAGCTTGCCGGTGTCCGGATTCATGCCCCAGAGCTCCAGTGGCACAGCGATGACGAGATCCTCCACGCCGTCGTGCTTGACGATGTTGGGCGTGGCGTAGGCCATGCCGAAGTCGCCCTCGGCCTTCCACACGACTGCGCCGGTCGTTTTATCGAGGCCGTAAATCGTCTGGCTCTCTTCGTTGGCGTTCACGATGAGCAGGTTCCCATGCACGATGGGACTGGCGGCCGAACCCCAGCGCTTCTCACCGGAGCTGGTGCCGCAGGAAGTCTGCCAGAGCTGCTTCCCCTGCAGGTCAAAGGCCAGCGCGCCGCTCTTGCCGAAGAACACATACACGCGCTCGCCATCCGTCACGGGCGTGTTGGTCGCATAGCCATGCTCGGTGATGAAGCCCTTGAACGGATCTTCCGCCGCAGCGCTGGGCACCTGCGCATCCCACAGCACCTTGCCATCGGCACGGCTGAGGCAGACGAGATGCCGCACCAGCTTGCCCATGTCGTCCGCGCCCGGCTTGTCGCCATAGCCGCTCCAGCAGGTGACGAAGACCTTGTCTCCCAGCACGATGGGGCTGGAGGCACCAGGACCTGGCATCTCCGCTTTCCACCGCAGGTTTTCCGTGTCGCTCCACTTCAGCGGCACCTTCGATTCCGTGACCATAGCCGCCCCTGTGGGCCCAAGGAAACGCGGCCAGTCATCGCCAGCGGCGGTGAGCAGAGTGGGGGCGCAAAGAGCGAGCGTGAGGGCGGATGCGAGAGCGCAGGGGAGCAGGTTCATGTGGGTAGGGTAAACCGGGAATGCGGTGGAAAGTTACGCGTGAGATGCAGCGGAAACTTACGCGTGAGATGCAGTGGAAACTTACGCGGGAGAAGCAGGCTGTGGAGCGCGGAATTTATTCCGCAGCGCCCCGCAGCAAAGGGCGCGCCGAGTTTTAGCTGCGGGCGGTACCCCGGAGATCAGCGTGTTTGCGAGCTGCAATGGGGAACTCCCCCCGCCGTGTGCTAGCGACCTGCAGCGGAATAAATTCCGCGCTCCTGGGCTGCTGCGTCGTTCGAACACCCCAGACGTAGCGGAAGAATTCCTCCCGCCGGGTTTCCCTCAGAACTGTGGCGCGCTCCTTGGTGGAGAACACGATGTGATACAGGATCTGCGTGTAGGTGTTGGCCATGGCGGAGGCGCGTGGGTGGGGCGGAGATTTGTGTCACCGCTACGCGGTTCCACCGTTCTGGCAACGGTGGGTTGCGTGCCGACCGTGGGTTTCACCCACGGCTACCGTTATGCCAGCGCTACGCGCTTTCGATCCACAGCAGGCAGGGCCGACTGCCGACCGTGGGTTTCACCCAGAGCTACCGATATGCCAGCGCTACGCGCTTACTGATTCCCAAACCGGGAGGCTGGCACTCGCGAATGCGGACTGCGCTGAGACCCGTGCTCGGCCCTCCCAGCTCCGGAAGCGCGTAGCGCTGGCACAACGGTAGCCGTGGGTGCCAACCCACGGAACTCAAAGCCGCCGAACGGCCATGCATCATCGGTTGTTTTTTGTTCCGACAGTCATTAAACTCTTCAGCATGACCGCAACTTTGGAAGCCGATCATCACAAGCTCTCGCTTTCTGAAGATGTTCTGGCCCAAGGACACTTCAAAGATGGCATGGAGTTTCGTGTGATCTTGCAGCCGTCAGGCGCAATGATCCTGCGTCCGAATCAACCACGCCAAAAGTCGCTCGTAGAACATCTGCGCGGGCTGCAAGGACTGTAACTTGCCGTGAACCGTGAGGTCCGTTGTCTTCATGCCGCATCTCATTCCATGCCAAAATACGCAATCCTGATTCACGGCGTGAACTTCCTCATTCACGATGCTGACGCTACCGCGCCCCAGTTACGCGGATTCTACATCAACGCCTTTCTCGATGCCCTGACACCTCAGGAGGCGGAGGATCGTGCTGTGGAACTTGTGCGCACTTCACCGAAGCTCCGTGCCATCGTCACCAACGGACCCGACGATCCGCCCCAGATGTTTATCGAGGAGCTTGCAGAGCTTGACGACTGGCCCGCAGACTGCGTCCGTCCTTTGAGCGGCTTTGTATACTACGATGACCCGAATGCAGAATGGCGTCATGAAACCCACGCGGACTCCTGAGGCACTCTCCGCTCCGCGCTTCAGTCTCGACCCTTCAACGAACCGCCATCAAAGCTCAGCAATCTTCGGTGGGAAGAAGAAGTCAGACGCGGCGTAGCGCGTCCCTAACAGCGACTTCCCCCCCTCACGCCTCCACCTGCACGGGCTCGGCCACGGGGGCCTGCCATGCAGCCATCGAGAACCGCTTCATCAGGCTGCCTGCGGCGACGTAGCCGAAGCCGAAGAAGAACAGCAGCAGGAAGGGAATGCTGCCCCACTGGCCGCGCTGCGCGGCGAGGCCGATCATCCAGCCGAAGTAGCCGGTGAGGATGACTTCGATCCATAGGGCGATGGATTTGCCCGCCTTGTAGCGCGAGCGCTGCTGGCTGGCCTGCGCTTTGTTTTCCATGCCATACTTCGGCGTGCGGACAAATTCGGACGACTGATTGAGCAGCGCCTCCAGCACGGCCTTGCCGTTGTTGATGCTCATGCCGATGCCGAGCGCGAGCAGCATGGGCACATACGGCAGCGCCTTGAGCCAGCCCCAGCGGCCCTGCGCCCCTTGTGCGGTCATGTAAAACACGATAACGCTGAGGGAGGCAAAGAAGAACACGGGCACATCGACGAACACCGCCTTGT
Source organism: Prosthecobacter sp. (assembly GCF_029946185.1). Taxonomy (GTDB): domain Bacteria; phylum Verrucomicrobiota; class Verrucomicrobiia; order Verrucomicrobiales; family Verrucomicrobiaceae; genus Prosthecobacter. The sequence goes on along the minus strand of NZ_JAQSEA010000011.1, from coordinate 1,020 downwards.
GCCAGGAACTGCCCATCACAAAGTTGGCGGGGTACATCAGCACCAGCGTGCAAAGCGTGAGCAGGTAGGCGAAGTTGGACGTGAGGTGGGAGGTGGCCTCGATCTTCAGGCTCAGCGGGATGTCGCTGCGCCACACGTTGCCCAGGGTCTTTTTGCACACCTGGATGCTGCCCTTCGTCCAGCGGTGCTGCTGGCTCTTGAAGCCGTCCATGTCCGGCGGGAGTTCGGCGGGGACGACGACGTCCTTGAGGTAGATGAATTTCCAGCCCTTGAGCTGCGCGCGGTAGCTGAGGTCCAGGTCTTCCGTCAGCGTGTCATGCTGCCAGCCGCCGCCCGTTTCGATGGCGGCTCTGCGCCAGATGCCGGCGGTGCCGTTGAAGTTCAAAAATTCGCCGTGGCGGCTGCGGGCCGTCTGCTCCAGCACCAGGTGGCCGTCGAGGAAGAGCGCCTGCAACCGGGTGAGCAGGGAGAAGTCCTTGTTCAGGTGCCCCCAGCGCGCCTGCACCATGCCGACTTTCTCGTTGGTGAAGTGGTGGATCACCTGCTTCAGGTAGTCCGGTGCCGGCTGGAAGTCGGCGTCGAAAATGCAGATGAACTCGCCCGTGGCGGAGGCCATGCCTTCGTCCAGCGCACCCGCTTTGAAGCCATCGCGGTTCGTGCGGTGGAGGTACTCGATGTCGTAGCCCTGGGCTTTGAGATCGGCGGAAAGCCGTCCGGCGTGCGCGGCAGTCTCGTCCGTGGAATCGTCCAGCACCTGGATCTGCAGGCGGTCACGCGGGTAGTCCAGCGCGCTGACGGTGCGCAGCAGATTTTCCACCACATGCAGTTCATTGAAGATCGGGAGCTGCACGGTGATGCGCGGCAGCTCAGCGTACTCATGGGGCGGCACCGGTGCCTCATGCCGGTGTTTCCAGAAATGGTACAACACCTTGATTCTGTGCGCGCCAAAGGCGGACAGGGCGGTGAAAACGAGAATGTAGCTGGTGAACCAGAAAAAATTATCCCACTCAATCATATCGG
>NZ_JAQSEA010000010.1 GCF_029946185.1 Prosthecobacter sp. | reverse complement strand
TTTCTTGATCGCAGATCATGGGCTTCGACGGCGGCTGGCTGAGGACAGCCAGCCCCACCAGCGCTGGGCTTGCGCGCGTCACCATGCGCCGCTTTCCGGAAATCAGTTTTGGAAAACGCTCTAGCTGGAAGCAAGTTTATTGCACCGTGGTGATTTTGGCTGAGAGGCCGGGCTGCAGGGGGATGGACTCTCCTGCCCGTCTGCCCATGAGTTTCTGACCGAGGGCTGAGGCGGCGGTGATGACGACGATCTCGGTGCCTTCGTGCAGGATCTCGGTGCCTCCGGCGAAGGGGCCGATGAAATAGTGGGCGGCTTCCGCAGGAAGAGCGAGGGTGACCAAGGAGCCGAGGGTGATGGTGACGCCTGACTCCAGGGTGCGGGCTGAAAAGGCCGTGAAGGCCTGCACGGCCTGCTGGAGCTCCGCCACGCGCTGGGCCTGGCCACGGGCGACGTAGGAGGCCTCCAGGGTGCGGGTGTCGTACTTGTTTTCCGCCTTGCTGTCGGGGTCTGTGGCTGCGGCAAAGGAACTCTGGGCGGCGCGGGTGAGAGCGGCGAGTTCGGAATGGAGCACGGAGAGGATTTGATCGAGGACGGCTTGCTTGTTCACGGGGAGGCAAGCCGTGCGCTGTTTCGACAGATGGTTCAAGGATGAAAAAGCAGCATTGACCCCCGGCTGCCATTTCAGGTATTATTATATTATGAAAACGCACCGGCAACCGGCCACGAGAGCGTTCACCCTGATCGAACTGCTCATTACGATCACCATCATCGCGATCCTTGCCAGCCTGACGGCGGCGGGAATCAGTAACGCCATCGACCAAGCCAATCGTCTGAAAGTGCGAACGGTGCTGATGGATCTCAAGAATGGCATCGACCACTACCAGACCGACTACAATCGCTGGCCCATTGTTGCCACCAGCCAAGGAGCCAATGGTGAGGACGCAGCCGAACTGCTCACCGATGGCAACAACTCGCTGGTGGACACTCTCATGGGTATTCCTCCAGCATCAAGCGGCACGGTGGATTTGAATCCCAAGCGCACGCCTTTCGTAGCATTCCCCCCTGGGAATAATGGTCGCCATGGACTGGTGGGTGCTGCACGACCCTACAAGCTCGCCGACATGTATGGGCAGCCTTATCACATCCTGCTCGACACGAATGGTGACAATCAGGTGAAGAATCCCGACACCAGCAACACTGAGCCCAAGTTCTCGGCGAATCAGGCGGCGCATCTGGTCACGAAGGTGGCTGTTTACAGCAGTGGCAAAGACCAGGCTCCGAGCACAGGGGATGACGTCACCACCTGGCGGCCCAAGTGATGGACTTCTGCGGCGGGACAGAGTGCGGACGCTGCTGGTGAGTGGGGCGATGTTGCGGAGTGCTCGGTTTGCTTCCCGGAATTGTCTGCCATACCCAGGGTCGCCTCGCTGAGGCTCGTCTGACCCTGGGCTGGACTACGCAGCCCATTCAGGGCTGGTGCATGGCGGGGTTGACATCCGCAAAGATGTAACAGACCTATTTTCCAATAGATCGTGGTATCATTTCCCTGCCGCCTTGAACACTTCGGGGTGGTCCAGCACCGTCTTCTTCACTCGCGCCACCTGCACTGCAGGGCAGTCTGGCGGCATCCACGTGGACTGTTCGATCACTTCTCGTCCGCCGATGCTGCCGGCGATGACATACGCGCTGAGCAATGTTCCCATGAGGTCGGGATGCATGCCATCCTCGGCGTAAAGCGACATGGCCGGATAGACATCATGGACCAGCCACCAGAAATCCCCCACGGGGCTGACAATGATCTTTGCACCTGGATTTTTTTCCTGGGCCGCCTTCACGGCGTTTGCATTCGCGAGGTGGGTGCGAGCACGTGCCTGCGCAGGCTCTGCGCCCGTCGCGAGTGCATCGGGGGACTTTTCTTTCCAAAGTCTTTCGTGCCGCGCCCACACCTGAAAAACGACGACGAGCACTTTGGGGTTTAATTCGTGGGCGGATTTGACGAGCTTGGAGAGACCGTTTTCCATCAGCAGTCTGGCATCTTCATCCACCGCAGCGGCAGCAGACACGACGCTGTGCTCCTGCACCACGACGACATCCCAGGGCTTGCCGTCATCGGCGCCTTTTTTCAGCAAGGCCATGCCCTCTGGATTGGTGGTGTGACGCTCCAGCGTGTAGCTGCCCTCTAAATTGCTGCCGATATGCGGAGCCAGCATCTGGGAGGAAAGCATGAGCTCGCCCACCATGCCGGGCAGGAGATTGAACGCGGTGTAGCTGTTGCCGAGAAAGAGGATGCGCACGTGCGGCACCTCGTCGGCGGCCTGCACATTCCAGCAGAAGCAGGTGGCAAGAGCTGCCAGCAACAGTGTGCGTCGGGAGCATTGGATGAATGAAATCACAGACCTGAGCGGCATTCGTTTAAAAGCATTCATCGTGGGTTGTGAAGGTGGCGATCCTCTCTCTGCATGGCGGGGCTTTTTGCAAACGCTGCTGGTGAGCGTGGGGTGTAGCGGGGTGCTGGGTTTGCTTTCCGGATTTGATGGCGGGGCCCCAGGGTAGCCTCGCTGAGGCTCGGCAACCCTTCGCTATGATGCGCAGTCCCGTTGGGACTGGTGTGCGGCGGAGCCATGTGATGAAGGATGTAGCGTTTTCCAAAACGGCTTCCCGGAAAGCGACGCATGGCGACGCTCGACGGCGCTTGGAGGACCAAGGGCTCTACCTCGCGCCGAGCATGCCTATGCCCAGCGCAGGTAGGGCTGGCGGCTCTCAGCCAGCCGCCGTCGGAGCCACCCTCTTCGAGCAAGAGACAGTCAACTAAACGGAAATGCGTTTTGGCAACTGCTATAGCAGCATGCTGCCAAGGAAATGCCGAGGCGACAAATTCGATGCCCTTGGAACTGCAAAAGCGAACGAGGCTATGCCTTAACCGAGTGCCATTCATAACGGTCTTCATGCGTTTTTGCTCAGGGCTTGCACAGCTTGTCCGCCAGCAGTTCGGCTTTTTCATTTCCTTCCTTCGCGGGCACATGCCCGACGATGGTCGATTTATCCTTGTCGAGCTTGATGATGACGAGCGTTTCGAGGCGCGTCTGCTTTTCGTCATCGGCGCTCGACATCATGCGGTAGATGATTGCGTATGGGATGAAGGAGCCGCCCTGGCGGAGGCCGCGCCATTGCACGACGTCGTTGGCTTTTGCGGGGAACTGGCCGGGGCAGGCGCTGAGAGTATCGCCCATGAGGTCGGTTTTGTTGCCGTCGAAAATCAGATTGATCCAGCTGCGGAGATCGCCGCCTTCATGGATGACCTGATAGCCACCGAGACCGGGGCAGAGATGCTTGAAGTGATCGATCTCGGGATCTTTTTCGCGGGATGAGTCCTCTAAGATTTTGACCTTCTTCGGGTCGGTGGTGGTGAATTCAGATTCGGGTTTCGGCTCTGCCGCAGAGACAGTGGCTGCGCCGAGCGCCAGCAAGGTGAGGAGGGTGAGCGGGTTCATGAGATTGAGCATGGGATCATTTCAGCGAAGCATCGGCCACGCCATCGGCTTTGCGATACAGGCTGGTCGGGATGAGCAGCTGCGGCGGGAGCTCTTCGCCTTTGGAGTAGCGCATGAATGCGCGCACGACTTCAGCGCCCATTTTGTCGGGGAACTGGATGGGGTCGGCGTAGATCTTGCCTTCTTTGATGGCTTGTTTGCCTTCGGGCTGGCCATCGAAGCCGATGATGACGACTTTGTCAGTGCGGCCCGCCTTCTCAATGGCACCGCGTGCGCCGAGCGCGCCGGGGTCATTGATGGCAAAGATGCCGACGAGATCTGGCTGTGCCTGCAGCATGTCTTCGGTGGCTTTGTAGCCCTTGTCATTCGCGCCGCCGCAGTCGAGCTCGCTCACGATCTCGATCTTTCTCGCCGCCGTGGCGTTGTAGGCAGCCAGAACTTCTTTGAAGCCTTTCACGCGCAGGATGCAGGACTCCACTTGCTTCATGTCGAGCACGCCGATCTTCCCGCCCTGCCCTTGCAGCGCTTCGATCATGGCCTCTGCCGCCATTTTGCCGCCGCCGAAGTTGTCGGTGGCCACTTGCGTCACGATTTTCACACCGGGCTCGTTGCAGGGAACATCCACGGTGAAGACGGGAATAGCGGCGGCGTTTGCCTCCTGGATGACGGTCACGATCGCCTTGGAATCTGTGGGACTCAACACGATGGCGGCGACATCCTTCACGATGAAGTCTTTGATCTGATTGCTCTGGCGTGCGACGTCGCCATCTGCACTGACCACGAGCGTGTCATAGCCGTTCTTTTTTGCTTCGGCGATGATGCTGTCGCCGATGACTTTGAAAAAGGGGTTCTGCAATGAGAGCAAGGATACTGCGATGGTGCCCCGCGATGCCGCATGCTCATCCGTAGTTTTGCCGCAGGCGACAATCAGGAGGGTGAAGGCGAGAAGGAAGCGGCGGGATTTCATCTGCTGCATGGTAGCACGGACTCTTCCTCTCCATCAATAGCGGAGGTAGGTCCGCCTTCTCGCCTCAAACACCTGCGTCTCCGCGACCCAGCCTGCCAACACCTTTTTCCATGTCTCGCCACTGCGCAGCGCCTTCACACTGGCGGCGCGATTGAGCAGGGTATCCACCAGGCTCAGCTTAAACTCTTTTGGGTAAAGCCGCTGCAATGTGCAGGCGATGGCAATGCCCACATCGACCGCATGCAATGCAGTGCGATCTGTGATGGCCATGCGCACGCCGCCGCATGCCTCGCCTTTGAAAATGCTCGCGGTGGGCGTGAAGCGCAGCGGGGTGAACTGGATACCTGCAAGGCCCAGTTTGTTGAGTTCATACGAGAGCCGCAGGTCGTCCACGTAGGGTGCGCCGAGGATTTCGAACGGGGTGTCTGTGCCGCGCCCGACGGTGATGCTGAACTCCAGGAGGCCGACGCCTGGATAGAGCAGCGCGGCATTCAATGAGCGCATGTTGGGCGAGGGATTAATCCAAGGCAGCCCGGTTTGATCGTAGAGCATGTGGCGCTGCCAGCCTTCGACGGGGATCACCTTTAAGTCGCAGCCGATGCTGCGCTCGGCGTTCATCATGGCGGCGAGTTCGCCGGCGGTCATGCCGTGGCGCAGAGGGATGGCGTGGGTGGCGGTGGGTTTTTCGGCATCGATGGCTGCGGGGCCTTCCACTTGGATGCCGCCGATGGGATTGACGCGGTCCAGCACGTAGAAAGCTTTCTTCGCTTTCGCTGCGGCCTCCATGCAAAGCCGCATGGTGCCGATGTAGGTGTAGAAGCGGCAGCCGATGTCTTGAATGTCGAACACCAAGGCATCCAAGTCTGCGAGTTGGTCCTGAGTGGGTGCGCGCTGTTCACCGAAGAGGCTGAGCACAGGCAGGCCGGTCTTTTTGTCGGTCGAGTTGCTGATCTTTTCCTGATCGAGTTCGCCACGAATGCCGTGCTCGGGACTGAAGAGTTTTTTCAATTTCACGCCGGGGGCATTTGCCAGAAGATCGATGGTGCTGTGGCGCTGGGCATCGATGCCGGTTTGATTGGTAATGAGGCCGACGCGGAGGCCTTGCAAGTCTGCGAACTTGCGCCGCGCGAGGACGTCGATGCCATTCAATACCGTGGGAACTTCGGTCTCGGCACGCGGCCAGGGTGGGCCAGTGGCGGGGGTGAGCTTCACGCATTGAGCTGCTGCGGTACCGATCTCTTCATACAAATCGCGCACGCTGCCTTTGCCCTCGGGGTGCAGGCGTGAGCTCATGAAAATGACGAAGGTCTTCGATGCGGGCGCGATCCATAGACTTGTGCCGGTGAATCCGGTGTGGCCGAAGGAACCGATGGGGAATGTTTTGCCACGCGGCCTGCTGAAAGTGGAGTCGATGTCCCAGCCGAGGCCGCGCCGTTCGAAGACTGTGGCAATCGTCTGCGGTGCCGTCATCAGCTTCACCGTCTCCGGTTTGAGGACGCCTGCGCCGTCTTGAAGGATCATGCGTGAGTATTTGGCCAGATCGGCGGCGGTGGTGAAGAGGCCGGCGTGGCCGGTGACACCGCCCATCTTGCGTGAGGCGGGGTCATGGACTACGCCGCGCAGCATGACGCCGCTTTCGTCTTTCTCTGTGGGTGCGATGCGTGGGATCCATTCGGCTGGTGGCAGGAAGCGCGTGGAGTCCATGTGCAGCGGCGCGAACACATGTTTTGCGGCAAATTCGTTCAAGCGCATGCCGCTGACGCGTTGCACGATCTCGCCGAGCAGGATGAAATTGATGTCGGAGTAGCGGAAGAAGCGGTCGGGAGGTCCGTCTGGCTCTGAGGAGATGGCGTGTGCGATGCCTGCTGCATAACCTGTCCATTCCGGCACCTTGGGAAGACCCGCCTTCAAACCGGAGGTGTGGGTGAGGAGATGCCGCACGGTGATGCCGCTGCGAAACTCCGGGAGATATTGGCGCACTTCCGACTCCAGCGCGATCTTGCCCTGCTCGATCAGGATCAGGACACTCGGGAGTGTTGCGACCACTTTGGTGAGAGATGCGGCATCAAAGACGGTGTCCTCCGTCATTGCTTCCATTGCTGGAATGAGCGCGCGCTGGCCCGTCGTGAAGGTCATCTTCTGCGGGCCGCTCTCAAACCAGAGCACCGCGCCTGGCGGATTCCCTTTGGCGACGGCTTTGCTGACCACGGCACGCAGTGGGTCAAACTCGTCCGCGTAAGCGAAGGTGCAGAGAAGAAAGAAGGTGAGCGAGCGCAGCATGATCAAAGCCATGCTGCCAGAAACGGGATGCGGCTGCCTATTTCTTTTTCTTCTTTGCCCCTTGTTTCACTTCCGCCTTGCAACGTGGGGAGAAATCCGGCATGCCCATGGCATGAAGCCCAGTCTGCTCCTCCTTCCTCTCCTTTTGACCCAGTGTGGTGATGAAGCCAAGAAACCTGCACCTGCGCCGAAAGCCGTGGTGGAAGCACCTGCGGCTGTGCCAGCTCCGACGAAGGACGCGCCGAAGAAGGTGTATTGGACGCAGGAGATGATGCACACGGAGATCAAGTTTCATAACCCTGGCTACACCGGGACGGGGCAGTTCAATATCGAAGACGGGAAGGTGGTGGCGCTGAGCCTGCGTGGGGCGAAAATTGAGAACGTGAAGTTTCTCGAACACATCGAGCCGATGGCGCTGGACCTGAGCGAGACGCCCATCACTGACCTGCGGCCGATGCAGGGCAAGAAGCTGGTGGAGCTGTACCTTGAAGACACGAAGGTGCGGGATCTTTCGCCGATCCGGGGCATGCCGCTGCAAAAACTCTACCTGAGCCGCACGCCGGTCGAAAATCTGGCGGCGCTGGAAAACATGCCGCTGGTGGAGCTGAACGCGGTGGGCTGCCCGATTGGCGACATCTCAGGAATCGCCCACTGCCCGATCCAGATGCTGTGGCTGACGGACTGCCCGGTGGCGGATATCAGCGCGCTGAAAACGGTGCCGCTGGTGAGCGTGACGCTGCAAGGTACGAATGTGAAGGATCTCTCCCCACTGACCGGCACGGCCCTGCAGCGCCTGCATATTGCCGACACGCCGGTGACGGATTTGAGCCCGCTGAAGGGCATGCAGCTTACGCGTCTAGTGTTCACTCCGGCCAATATCACGGCGGGCATTGAGGTGGCGAAATCGCTGCCGTTGCAGGAGATTGGCACGCGGTTTGACGACGGCGGCAAGGACCTGATGCCGCCGGCCAGTTTCTGGCCTGCGTATGATGCGGCGGTGAAGGGTGGTGGAAAATGAACAAGATTTGTCTTTCCCCCCTGCCCTCCCGCTGACAGAATCCGGCGAATTCCATGAAAGAGTTTGCTTACATCCATGACGAGAAGCACAGCCCGTCGCCTTTGCGGGCGGTGCCGGCTCTCGCCATTTTTAGCGATGACCAGCTTGATGATGTGTTGAACTCCAGCAGCTTGCTGCAATGCGAGCCGGGCGATCACATCATCAAAGAGGGCAGCATCGACTCCCGCATCTACGTCCTGCTCAGTGGTGAGCTGGAAGTGCGGGTCGGCAGCAAGAAAGTTGCTGCCATCACCCGCATCGGGGAAGTTTTCGGCGAGCTTGCGCTCGTGAACCACGACAAGCGTCTCGCTTCCGTCATCGCCTCCTCGAAGGCTGTGTGCCTGGCGGTGGACCAGAAATTCCTGCAGGACATCCATCCGCGCGAGGAAGACCCGGATTTCCACGCTGCGCTCTACGAATTCGTGGCCCGACTGGTCGTGCGCAAGCTGGAGGCCACCTCCAAGCGCCTGGCCGAGGTGGAAAAGGAATTGCGTGAGCTGCGTGGGGACAAGGCCCCTGCCAAACCGGCGGCCAAGCCCAAACTTAAGCGACCGGTGAAACGTGCCCCTGCCAAGGTGGTCCGAAAACCGGCGCGGGTGAGGTAATTTAGCAGTTTGTTGAACCACTCCTCATTTGGAGCGCTTGATACTGAAGAGCGGCTGGTTGTATCAAGCCGCCTGCCGTTGGTTCTACAGTGTTAAGCGTTTGGGGTGAAGCGGAGCTTTCCTTGTTCCACAGGAACAAGGCACGGTGCAGACAACCCAACGTTGCCTGGGCTTCGATAGGGCGCGTCTTTGGCGCTTCAGAGAATCAGGCCGCGCCGCTGCCAATCGTGATGCGTTTGGCTGGAATGGGTGATTCGATGATGCCGAGTTCCGTTTCCTGTTTCAACCGGAGCTGTCCGCAGGCGGCGGCGATGTCGTGGCCTTTTTCACGGCGCAGGGTGGCCGTGACGCCTGCATTGACCAGCACAGCGAGGAAGGCATCCTGGGTGGCCTCACTCGGGCGGACCCACTCCAAGCCATCCACGGTGTTGTAGGGGATCAAATTGACCTTGGCATGGGCACTGCGGGCGCGTTTGGCCAGGGCGTGGGCCTGCTGGAGGCTGTCGTTCACGTCGGCGATGAGGATGAACTCGAAGGTGAGGAACTGCTTCCGCTTTTGATTCCAGTAGTCGAGCGCTTCAAAGAGCTCGCCTAGGTTGTGCTTGCGGTTCACCGGCATGATTTTCTCGCGCACTTCATCGGTGGCACCATGCAGGGAGATGGCGAGGCGGATTTGCAGCGGAAAGTCGGCGAGTTTTTTGATCTGCGGGGCGAGGCCGCTGGTGCTGACGGTCATGTGGCGTGCGCCGATGCCGATGCCCCATTCGGCGTTCAGGATTTCGATGGCCTTGGTGACGTTGGAGTAATTTGCAAGGGGCTCTCCCATGCCCATGAAGACGAGATTGTCCACGCGCTCTCCGGCGTAAGCCTCCACCTGCACAATCTGCTCGACGATTTCCGCGGCTGTCAGATTGCGTGCGAAGCCGGCGAGACCACTGGCGCAGAATTTGCAGTCGTAGGCGCACCCGACCTGGCTGGAGACGCAGAGGGTGCGGCGATCCGAACTGCCGCCGTAGAGAGCGGGATTGGCGGGAATGAGCACGGTCTCGACGTAGCGGCCGTCGTGGAGTTTGAGGAGAAACTTGCGCGTGGTGTCGCTGGAGCCGGCGACTTTGGCGATGGTCATCGTGCGCGTGACGAAGCGGGTGGCGAGTGCTTCGCGGGTCGCTTTGGGTAGATTCGTCATCGCCTCGAAAGTGGCGGCGCGTTTGGCGAAGACCCACTCGACGAGCTGTTTGGCACGAAAGGCGGGCTGGCCGAGCTCTGCGAACACGGCAGAGATCTCCTCCGGCTTCATGCCGAGGAGGCCCTGGGGTGCGGGGGTGATGCTCATCTGCGCACTATTGGCGTTGAAATGAACATTTGAAATTCGAGATTTGGGTTTGATGCTCGTGGCATGGGAATCCCCGGCCTCATTGCACTGCTTGTCATGGTTGTACTGATCGGTGTGGGTATTGGCATCGGGTTGTTTGCCTGCGCGATTGCAGCGGGGATGACAGCGATGGGAGTGGTGTCCAGTTCGGTGGCGCTGGGTTTCTTCACGAAACGGCCAGCCACGGCGGTGCGGGCGCTGCTGCTGCAATGCGGCATCCTGGCGGGTATTCCGGCAGGGGCCATCACGGCGTGGGTGGGGCGGGCGGTGCTGCAGAACGTGGACGAGAGCTGGATGATCGCCGTGTATGGCGGCATCGGTGGGGCGTTCGCGGGTGCGTTGCTGGCGCTGCTGCTGGATTTTATTTTCCGCCGCTCTCATGCGTGGCTGGAGGAGCGGATGAAGCGGAAAGCGCTGCCGGGCTAGGACTGCTTTTCCTGCTCGCGGAACTGCGTGGGAGTCAGCTTGGTCATTTTCTTGAAGTCCTTGGAGAAGAAGAATTGATCGTGGTAGCCGACCTGGCGGGCGATTTCTTTGACGGGGTCGTCGGATTCAATGAGGCGGCGCTTGGCCTGATTGATGCGCTCACGCCGCAGCCAGTCGATGGGGCTGGTGCCGATGGCGGCTTTGAACTGGCGGCTGAAGTGGCTCTCGCTCATGCCGCTGAGCTGGGCGAGCTCGATCACACGCATGGGCAGATGGAAATAGAGGCGCATGCGCTCCAGCGCCTTGGAGACGGCGGAGGGAAGTTCGGGCTGCACGAGGCCCGGCTCAGAGAGACGCACGTGGAATGCCAGGCCGATGACGGCGGCGACGGCGGCGCTGGCGAGTGCGGCATCGCTGGGACGGGTGCCACTCATGTATTGAAAGGCGCGCTCAAATTCTTGCGAGACCGCCTGCTCATTGATGCCTTCGAGCACGGGCTGTGAGCGCACCTGCAGGAGTTCGGCGATGCGGTCCAGTGACCTACCCTCGATGCGCATCCAGTACAGCTCCCACGGATCTTTTTTTGCGGCACCGTAGATATGCGGGTGATGGCAGTTCACCCAGAGCAGTGAGCCGGGTACGACTTCGTGCCGTTTGCCTGCGACTTGGACCCAGCCGCGGCCTCTGAGGCAGAAAATCAACTCGTGACCTGGGTAGGTTTCACGCTCGATGCGGTGCTCGTGACCCGCCTTTAAATGGCCCGCACGCACCACGGAATAAAACAAATCACGCTGCCAGTCGGCGGGGGTGGCGTAAAGATTCGTCATGAAGACGGTTTCTTGGAACAACGGAGCCATAGCCGGATAATACATTCAGGAGCGCCTGAGTGTCGAGCATTGAATTACGCACCGGACGCAACGGAGGGGGAAAATCCTTTTGCAGCAGAGGGTGCCAAGCGGCATACTTAGCCTCTTGCTGCGCACCTCATTACCCCCGCGCACGCAATTTCCAACACATCATGCCCACTTACGATTACGAATGCACGACGTGCGGCCACAAGTTTGAGGCCAAGCAGTCGATGAAGGATTCCCACCTCACGGACTGCCCCGTTGAGAGCTGCCCGGGTCCGGTGAAGCGCAAGATCGGACTGGGCGCAGGTTTCATCTTTAAAGGCAACGGCTTTTACATCACGGACTACCGCAGTGATTCGTACAAAGCGGCGGCGAAGAAGGATTCTGAAAGCGCCGCAGCCTCTACGAGTTCGACACCTGCTGCCAGTCCGGCGCCCGCTGCCACCCCGGCGGCACCTGCCAAGACGTCGGGTGCTTAGCACTGAGTCCGCATCCATCCCCCACCCCAGCCGCCGTGATTCGCCCCCTGCTCCAGACTATGCGGCTGCTTGGGCTCAGTCTGCTGGCTGGAGCTGCCTGGGTGGCGCACCGACCGGCCGATCTACCCAAGATCGCCGCGCCAAATGCTGCCAAAGTCGATGACTTGCTCGACATCATGCGCCAGACGACCATCAAACGTGCGGCGGTGATGGAGATCAGCGAGGCTGAAATCAACCGCCACCTCGCCACGACGCTTGCAGGGAAAATTCCGGGCATGCTGGGTGGTTGGATTGTTTTTGACGGCGCTCGCCTTGACCTGGAGCCGGGCAGCGCACGCTTGTTTCTCATCTGGAAGATCAAAGGTTACACGCGCACCGCCAGCGTGGATCTCGGCATCAGCCGCGACGGCAAGAATTTTCGTGTTGAGCTGCTGCGCGGTGCCTACGGCCATCTGCAGATGCCACGTGGCATGATGCGGCCGCTCTATCCGTCTCTGGAGGTGTTGGCGGAGGCGCTGGATCCGGAAATCCGGGCCTTGTTCCTCATGAACAAAATCACCATCGCCAAGGACAAGCTCGTGCTCGATCCCCGCTTCCCTTCCGCATGAAACGCCGTTTCCCATCCGCCCTCGCAGGCGTGCTCTCGTTTGTCTGCGCCACACTGCTTGCGGTGGGACAGACGCCCGTGCCTCAGGCCTCGCCTCTCACTCGGGAGCAGAAGGAAGCAGCGGCCGCCATTGAGGTGCCGAAGACTGGCGTGACACCACCCCCGCCCGGCGAAGGGCAGAATGGCGCTGCTGCAAAGCCTGCGGTAGAACAACCACCCGCCGCCCCTGCGGTCTCTGATAATTCCGCCAGCAAAATGCAGGTGCTGGAAGCCGTCACCCAGAAGCCTGGGTTAAAGGAAGTTCCCCGTGTGGCGTCTCCTTCGGACAAGATCCCCGTCACCAGTTCCACCAGCACCAGCCGGCAGTTCATTGTGCATGGGAAAGTGTTTGAGACCCGCAGCGCCATGGCCACGCGCTGTGAGGAGATTTCCGAGGAAGTGCGCAAGGTGCTCAATGACAAAGAGGCGTGGGTGCTGCCGATCGTGGTGTTGTTGAATACGGGCGAGGAGGCGGCCAAGTCGAAAGGCCCGCCTATCTCCACGGCCATTTCCGAGCTGAGCTTTGGTGGCTTTCACCTGCAGGTGACGATCAATGAAGGCCCCGGACTCAAAAAGGAGGATCTGCGCAAGGAGATCGTACGCGCGCTGCTGGCCGAGCGCATCCTGCGGAATCATCAGAAGATCGAGACGCCGGAAGGGCGCCTGCTGCTGCCCGACTGGGTGATGACCGGCGTGCTGCATGCACTGGACTACCGAGCCAGCCCCACTCCCAGCGCCATGTTTGCCACACTGTTCCACAGTGGTAAAATCTATGGTATCGAGGAGATCATCGAAGCCTCCCCGGTGGAGATGGACAACCTCTCCCGCACGATTTACGAGACCTCCTGCTGCGCTCTGGTACTGGCGCTGGTGGACCAGCCAAGCGGTCCGCAGAACCTGAACAAGTTTCTCAATGTGCTTGCGAGCGACCCGCGTTCCGAACGCGAACTGCTCAGCGCCACCTTTCCAAACTTTGCCGCCTCGGCCTCAAGCCTGAACAAATGGTGGTCGTTGCAGCTTGCCGCTCTGGCCAAGCCCGGCGTCGGCGAACCCCTCACGCCAGCTGAAAGTCTCAAGGCCATCGAGGAAGCCATCACCCTCCACTACGAGGTGCTTCCTGCCGCAGTCCCGAAGAACGTGAAGCTGCACCCGTTTGTCCTCCCAGCACCGCTGCAAGTCGTCGCAGCGAGTGAAACTAGTGAACCTCATACGCCGCCCCATACGGCTTCTGCGCCAGCCAAGCCCAAGACGAAAGACAGCGCCGCCGAGGTCAAGGAAGAGCCGGCAGAGGAGGATCCCAAAGAAAAACGCAGCCTCATCCGCCGCATGCTTTTCCTAGGGGATGCCAAGGACAGTGAAGCCAAGGCAGGTGACAAACCCGCCGACGAGAAAGAGCCGCCAGCCGAGGAGGAAAAGAAGCCTGGATTCATGGGCCGCCTGTTCGGTGCTGGCAGTGATGAGAAACAGACGCCGGATGAGCCGAGCGTCAAAGAAAGCACGGCCAAGGTTGCTGAGAAACCAGCTGCCCCTGCGCCCCCCGCAACGGTCGAAAAAGAGAAGACCGTGGAAGAGGAAAAGAAGCCCGGATTCATGGGGCGTCTCTTTGGTGCGGGCAGTGAAGAAAAGAAGCCTGAGGACACACCCGATGTGACCGCAACGGCTGACAAAAAGGCGCCAGAAAAGGAGAAACCTGCCACCCTCAAAAAACCCAAGGTCTCCGTCAAACAGGAACCGGAAGCCAAGGAAGAGCCCCCAGAAGAGAAGAAGCCGACCAAGCTCAATCCCATGAACTGGTTTCGTGGCGGCAAGAAACCTGCGGAGGAAAAGAAAGAGGAGACGCCCGCCAAGGAGAAGGCGGCGTTTCTCACCCCGCCTGCCACGCTTGATGTTGCACGGCTGATTTCGCCCCTGATGGCGGATGCCTGGCAGATGCTCGCTCCTGCCGCCGCACGTCCGACTGCGGAGCCGCTGTTTGGTTTCCGCAAAAGCAAACCCAAGGCGGAAGAAGCCCCCAAAGAGGAACCGCCCGCCCAAAAAGCAGAGGAGGACAGGCCCCCCGTCAGGAAAAGCAGCAAACCGCGCGCGACCAATCGCAACTCCAAACCGGCAGCCAAACCCTCCGCCACTTCTGCGGACAAACCGCGCACCACCAATCCGAACGCCAAACCCGCCACGCCGGAACAGATCAAAGCCTCCGCAGCAGCAACCCCAACCCCGGGTGCTGCGCCTGCCCTCGTACAGGTGAATCTGCCGCTGGAAGAATACCAGCACATCCTCAAGCTCCCGGATCGCGCCAAGATACTGGCCTACAACACCGCCTCACTGCGCGCGCTGGAGCTGCGTGTCAGCATTCTATACCGCCCGGTGGTCCGCGGCTATCTTGTGGCGGTGCATGACATTGAAGCCGGAAGGACCAAGGACATGGACAAGCGCCTCGCTGCGCTGCATGAGTTTGCCCTGATCGCCTATCAGAAGTCCATCGCTGTGCGCGACTACCTCGACTGGTTTGAAGCCAGCGAAAGCGGCCGCCTCTCCGGCAAGTTTGACGACTTTCTCAACCTGCCGGCCACCATTCAAAAAGAACTCCCGCCACGCACCGATCCGATCTCGAAGTATCTGGATGCGATCGACAAGGAGTTCACGAAGTAGGCTCAGTTCAGCCCCACATCCTCGGGCACCCCGGCCATCACCTGATACACCGGACCCATGTCCTTGAGAATGGCAGACCACATCTGCGCCGGCTTTTCAACGGTGAGCACCAGCGGGCGGGCGTCTGCCGTGATCCAGGAACGCACTTCAAGCTCGCTTTCAAGCTGGCCGCCGCTCCAGCCGGAGTAGCCAACGAAGCCGCGCACATCATGACCGAGGCTGAGCGCATGCAGGGCGTCTGCCACTGAGAGGTGGGTCTGGCAGCGCAGTGTGCGGCGGCGTTTGTTCCAATGCAGCGCGGCAAAGGCCAGCTTGTCGGTCGAAACAGGGCCACCTATGAACACAGGAACCTCACCAAGCGCTCCGAGATCCTGATCCGGCAGGAGATCGGCGACGCACTGCTCCAGAGGCCGGTTGAGGATGTAGCCAAAGGCTCCGTCCTTCTCGTTATGCGCCGCCATGAAGACCACGGAGCGGGCAAAATTCGAGTCGCGCATGGCCGGTGAGGCGAGCAGGAGGCTTCCACTGAGGGAAGACGATGATTCGTTGGTGTTTTCCGAATTCATATCGATGTCTGACGCATTAACTACGCCAGCCGCTCGATTACGCATCGAAAAAAATGCGCGCTGACTTTTTCAAGCCAGCGCGCATCTGTCATCAGGCTAGACGGGGGTCTTATGCCGCCGCCACTTCGAAGCCCTTGCGGTAGGTTTTCGTGAGCAGCTTGTCCGCCTCGGGGGCGTTCGTGAATTTCAAATTGGCGGCATCCCATTCCAAGACTTGGTTCGCCTCATCCATGCGGCCCGTGACTGGATCGATCTTCGGAATGGCCAGACGTGTGGCGACGTTGCCAAGCTGCACGGTTTCCGCCAGCGGGGCGGCGTAATGGAAGCCATCGCTGGTCTTCTTGCTGGCGAGGCAGGCATCCACCCAGGTGTGCCAGTGACTGCGCGGTTCTTCTTTTGGATATTTGAAGCCGGTGAACTTGTCGAGCGGATACAGGCGTGGTCCGGCCACGTGTGCGAGCACCATGGTGCCGCCTTCGCCGATAAAGATGGAACCGCTGCCGGGGAGATCGATGTTTCCTGGCATCTGCGCGAGCTTGTGGCTCGGTTTCAGACCGCCGTCCATCCATGTGAGCTTCATGGTCTTGCCTGCGGTGTACTCAGTGCCAGGGAACACGTAGTTGATCGTCTCATGCGTGGGCCAGATCTGGTTGTTGATACCGCTGTTCTTGGCATGAACGCTGATCGGCGCGGTCAGATCGAGCGCGGTGAAGACGGGGTCCAGGATGTGGCAGCCGAAGTCGCCGAGACCGCCACCGCCGAAGTCCTGCCAGTCGCGCCAGATGAAGGGATGGTAGGAGGGTGCGTATTCACGCATCGGTGCCGCACCGATCCACAGGTCCCAGTCCAAATTTGCCGGTACTGGAGCCGAGGGTGGTGGCTGGAACATGCGCGTGCGCTCATTGCCCGTGACGCCGACCCATGAATAGACTTCTTTGATTTTGCCAATGGCACCTTCCTTGATCAGGCGGGTGCCCATGCGGTATTCGATGGAGGAGTGGATCTGGTTGCCCATCTGGGTGGTGAGATTTTTCTTCTCCGCCCACAGTTTCATCTGGCGTGCCTCCCAGACCGTGTGAGCCAGCGGCTTCTGGCAGTAGATGTGCTTGCCCTTCTGCATCGCGGCCACGGCCACCGGCGCATGCATGTGATCGGGAATGCCCACGGTCACGGCATCAAAGCCATCGCCCAGGGTGCTGAACATCTCGCGGTAGTCGGAGAAATGCTTCACGCCGGGGAACTCCTTGTCCGCCTTGTCGAAGCGGTTTGCATCCACATCGCAGAAGCCGACAAACTTCACCGCTGCATGCGACCCGACATTGTGCAAATCGCTGTAGCCCATGCCGTTTACGCCGACGCAGGCCACCTGGAGCTTGCTGTTGAGATTTTGGCCACGCACGAAAGCAGGGAATGCGACGGCGGCGGAGGCGAGAGAGGAGTTCTTCAGAAAGGAGCGGCGAGAGTTGGGCATGATGATCTTCGATGGATTTGAGTGCCTCAAACGTACGTTGGCCACGCCGGATTCTTTGTCTCGCAAGGCAAAGAACGGCAGTTTAGTACCATGAGCCGTTGGAAAAGAGTCTGGATCAAAGTCACTCAAGCCTTTGTCTGATCCTTCCGCACACGCGTCCGTGGCGACTTTCCATCATCGTTTCTTCGCCCGCTGAAAACGGCTTTGGCGCTCGGCATCCGTCGCGGGTGCAGGCGGCGTGGTTTCTGCCACTGCGGTTGTTTTGGGAGCATCCGCCTGCGGCGTTTGCTGCAGCCGCTGCCAGTGCTGCACGGTCTCCCGGGCTGGCTTGGCGACTTTAAGCCGCTGCGTGGCTTCGGCACGGGCCCGCTGTGGTAGCTTCCAGCCAGTGCGTGTCACGAAGGCTTCGAACAACAGGAGCAGCAGCGTGGTGATGAGCAGATAGAGGCCGAGATCGGTGAAGCGCGGGATCGTGGGGCTGCGCCAAGCCTGGCTCATTTCCAGCAGTTCGCGGCCACCGCTGGTCTGTGAGACGCGGCGAAGCTCTTCCGCGCGTGACTCGTCAAAGGCCCACTCGGTGCTGGTGCCGACGATGGCGGGCCCAAAGCTGATGGCCTGACCGCCCACCTGCACGGCACCGCGCACCATTTCACCTTCGGGGAGCTCGGTGCTGGTCTGGAAATGCCCGGGTGCGACGCGCTCCCAGGCGAGCTCGTGCGAGCCCTCGGCACGCAAGCCATGCGCGAGCACTACGCGCGGCGCTTTGCTGCGCAGCTTCGGTTCCCACTCCTCCTCGTAGAGCAGATCCAGCGTGAGGGTGTTGCCCTCGATGCGATGCCGTACGCCGATGCCGGGCGGCACGGCCTCCCCCATCAGCCAG
This sequence comes from Prosthecobacter sp., assembly GCF_029946185.1. Classification (GTDB taxonomy): domain Bacteria; phylum Verrucomicrobiota; class Verrucomicrobiia; order Verrucomicrobiales; family Verrucomicrobiaceae; genus Prosthecobacter. The sequence goes on along the minus strand of NZ_JAQSEA010000010.1, from coordinate 67,435 downwards.
CGCACCTGCGTCTGCAAAAAGTCGCCGTATTTGGGCCAGTCACGCACGCGCTGGGAGTGCTCGCCGCCGAGGGGGAAACTGATTGCGGCGGTGCGACCGGTACCGCGCGGCCCGAAGGACACGAGTGGTGCGGCGTATTCATCTTGCGAGATGAGCGCCTGGCTGGCCCACTCGCGCAGGTAACTCAGATTAAAACCATCCACTTCCTTGGGCCATTCGAAGGCCTGGCTGCTGATCTCAAACCAGCCGCCAGCGGCCTTGGTGCCGACGGGTTCTTCTATGAAGGCGCTGCGTGCCACCGCGACGGTTTCCTGACTGAAGATGCTGGGCAGTTCTTCTGCTTTGTCGGTGTAAAAGATGCGGCCTTTGCCGAGCTTGGCGATGTCATCAAGCAGCCATGCGTCGGGATCACTGCGGGTGCCGAGGGCGATGACGCTGACGGTGCCGCCGCTCTTGGTGATTTCATCCATCAGGCTCTTGTAGGCATCGGGCTGCTCGGAGTCAGCGGCGTCGGAGAAGAGAATGATGTGCCGCTGTCCGGCGGGTGCTGTTTTGAGCTGGTCCCATGCGGCTTTGAGGCCGTTGTAAACATAGATGCCGCCGCCGGTGCTTTCGATGCGGCGCACGGCGCTTTCCATTTTTTCGCGATTCGGGCCCACCTGCTGGAGCGGCACCATTTCATGGGCCTCGCTATCCACAGCATAAACCGCGAGCAGATCCTGCGGCCCGAGGAAACGGATGGCATTGGCCGCGCCTTCGTCGGCGAGCTGCATTTTCGTGAAGCCGTTCTGCACGGTCATGCCCATGGAGCCGCTGCGATCCATCACGATGGCCATGGCGACCATGAGCTTGCGGTGTTCCTGTTTCATTTCGAGGGACACTGGCAGCAGCGGATCGAGCGGTGATTCGAAATAACCACCAGCCGCAAAGCTCTGTTTGCCACCGGCCATGAGGATGCTGCCACCCTGCTCGCGCACATAAAAATCCATAGCAGGTAGAAACTCGGAGGGCAGTTCAAACGCGGGGACGTTGTTGAAGATGACACACTTCACACCTGCCAGCTGGCCTGGACGCAGGGAGCGGAGTTCACTCACGGTTTCGACGGTGAAGCCCTGGCGCTGGAGTGTTTCCGCGACGGGATCGTTGGTGTATTTTGTGAGCAGCAGCACGCGGGGACCGCCGGCGATTTCAATCATCGCCTCATGGCGGTTGTTGCCGGCATGCGCGTCCTTGGCGGGCTGGATGATGGCTTCGTAGTGCGCCACACCTGCTGCCGGGAGGCGGTCGGTGAAGCGGATCATGCCGCTGCCGAGTTTCACGGCCACTTCGCTTGTTTTGATCTCACGTCCATTGCGCAACAGCGTGAGCGGCACTTTGCCATCGGTCGTACCGCGCAGTTCGATCTCGACCAGAAACGGCTCACCGAGCTGAGCGCGCGCAGGCAGCTTCATGGCGGAGACGCGGAAGTCGGTGGTCTCGACTTCACGGGCGAGGCGGTAGTCCAGCTCCACCCCCTGCTGCGTGAGTTTGGACGCCAGACCTGTCAGGGGCTCCGTTGAATAACCATCCGTGATGGCAAGGATGCGCGCTGGCCTGCCACGGCCTTCGCGCTGCGCAAAGGCGAGCGCCTGCGTGACGGCCTGGGCGGTGCGCGTCTGGGTCTGATTGCGGGCATACATCTCCGCGCCTTCAGCACCGCGCCGCATCACTTCCGCCGCATAGTTGAGATAAAAGATCCGGTCCTGACTGCCCCGGCTTTTTTCGAGCAGCTTCTCCCATTCTGTCATGCCTTTCGCCATGGGCTGCTCGGCGGACACAGAGCTGTCCAGCAGGACCCAGAGATCCACGCCGTCTGCCAGACGCCGCCACTGCGGCTGCGCGAGCGTTGCCGTGACCAGCACGAGCATCAGCAACCTGAGCGGCCGCCACAGCGAGAGCCGTGGCAGGAGCCAGCCTGCCAACAACAGCACGGGCAGCAGTGCGAACCATTCTGGATGGCGGAACATCATGGCCGTGCCACCTCCCGGGCTTCGCGTTTGGAAGTCGTGAACCACCAGCTACCCAGCAATAGCAGGAGCAGCAGCACCAGCCAGAGCCGCCAGTTGGGGTCGGCCTCATGCAGGGTTTCGACCTGAACGGCTTTGACCTTGTCGAGTTCGTTGAAGGGCTTGGCCTGGGTGAGATCGGCCTCGCGGGTGTCGGCAAAATGCGCCGCCGCAGTGAGAAGCAGCGTCTCCCCCTGATGTACGGTGAAGTGGCCGGGCCGCGCGGGGGCGCGCAGCAGCCGGGCCTGCGCGAGGGGGATTTCCTGCTCTCCTTGCTTCAACGGGCCGGCCTCCGAATCCTGACGATGCGCGACGGCGAGGTGCTGACGCACATCGAAGTTGGCGGCTTCAGGCGCGAGTTTGTCCGCACGCAATTCTTCGAGAAAGCGATGCAGCAACACGGCAAACGCCGGCAGCTTGCGCGCATTGGAAGTCTCCAGATCAAACTGGCAGATCAACTGCCTGCCGCCTGCGGGCATCACGCGCAGCACAATCAGCGGACGCTCTCCCTGCCACAGCAGAACGCGGTCCTGCGACTGCCGGGGCATGGTTTTCGACTCGCGCACCAGCAAGCCTTGCCAGTTCAGTCCTTCCACCAGCGCATGCGGCTCGGCGACGATGCTGCCTTTGAGATAAGGCGCTGCATCGTCTGCGGGAGCTTGAAAAAAGCAGCCGTGCCGCTGTTCCGGCAGGGCGAAATTTTCAGTCATCACTGCAGCGACGAGATCTGACTCGCCCGGCACAGCGACCATGCGCAGGTGCGCGTAGCGGCTGAACAACTCTGCCAGCACCCGTGATTCACCTTCAAGCGGACAAAGGGAGAGCACCTTGGGCTGGGGCCGCACCAGCGGCAGATCGTTGTCGAGCTGCAAGGCATCATCGCTGAGATGCAGTGCGATTTGCTGGATGTCACCAGCGGGGAAAGGACCAGACAACGTCTGGGTTTCACCGGGACCGAGCTTGAGCAGCTTCCAGGGCGACTCCGCAACACCGGCCTGCGCACGCCACTGGCGCTCCTGTGCGGTGCGGCTGTAATTTTTCACCAGCGCATGCCACAGCCACTGGCCGTCTTTTTCTTCCACGGTCACGCCCGCCCAGCCGACGTTGTCGGTTTCCTGACCCACGGAAACTACTTGTGCGCCAAAGAGCGGTGGCACAGGCAGGGGATGATCGGTGATGAGCACCACGACGCCCTGCTGCCCGACGAGGCCGCGTGCGACGCGCAGCGCGGGTGTGAAATCGTGCACCCCCAGCAGCGGCTCCCAGTGGGCCAGCGCCTGGCGCACTTCACCCGCCTGTGTGCCGTGATACAGGCTGGGGGCTTCGGAATCGGAAGACAGCAGGGTGAGCTCCGCGCGTGCTAGAGGCCCTTCGAGCAGGCCGAGCACTTCATCCGCCGCCTGCACAGCGGGTGAGCGAAAGGCCTGCATGCTGGCTGAACTGTCCATCACGATGGCGATGCGCTGCACGGCGTCGTGTTTGAGCCAGCGTGGCTGCACGAGCAGCCAGGTGAGGAGAAGGACCATCAAGAGCTGAAGCCAGAACGGGATGGAGGTGCGCAGGCGCTCAAAGCGGCTGCCGGTACGGCTCTCGCGCTTCATCTGCTGCAGCAGGAACAGCGTGGTGGCCGGCACGCGGCGATTGCGCCGCTGCAAGAAGTGAATGGCGATCACGACGGGAAGACCGAGCAGCGCCCACAGGCCCCAGGTATTGGCGAGCGTGAGGTTCATGCGGTTTCCACGGCTCCACTGGAAAGGCCTTCGAGTTGCAGTGCTTTTTGAAAGTCTGCCTCCGCCGCCACACGGGCGAGTGCGATGCCGTGTTTCTGGGCGGCGGCTTTCCACAGTTCAAAATGGCGGCGATAGGCTGCCTCGTAGCGCTGCAGCAGGGCGGCTTCGACCCGGTGCTCGTGTGGCAGGCCGGTTTCGGGGTCGATGAATTCGTAGTTGCCGTCCCAGCCGGGATCGGACTCCTCCTGAGATTGCGGAGCGAAGACGATGCCGCGTCCGCCGCGCGTGCTGAGGCAGGCGAGAACGGCTTCCGGCTCCGTGGCAAACAGGAGATCGCTGATGAAGACGCGCATCGCGCCGGCACGCAGCGGGAGACGATTCAGCACGGGAGTTTCCTGGGTGGGGATCAAGGCGCTGACGCGGGCGTGCCACTGGCCGCTGAGAATGACCTCCGGCTCCAAGAGTTGATGCTTTGAACCAGCGACGGCGTAGCAGCGCAGCGTGGCACCCGACTGCAGCGCCGACTCGATGGTGTAGGCAAACAATTCCAACGCGCGCTGCTCTTTGGCGGCGAAGGCAAACATGGAGGCCGAGACATCCAGGATCACATCAACGAGAGGGCGCACCTCCTCGCGATAGAGCTTCATCGAGTAGGTGCCGGTGCGTGCGTAGGCCTGCCAGTTGATCTGGCGTGGATCGTCGCCGGGCAGGTAGAGGCGATGGTCCTGGAAGTCGAGACTGCTGCCGGTGCCGCCGCCGAGGAATTCACCCGCATGGCCACGCCAGCGCTGCTGACGGAAGGGCAGCTTCAGCACACGCGCCCAGCCACGCGCGCGGATGTGCAGCGTGCGCAGTGCGCTGGCGTCATCAAGCAGCGTCATGAGTGCGAGGGGTTTCCTGACCGGCTTGCTCCAGTGCTTCGCTTTCGAGCAGGGTGTAGGTTTTGAAATTCATCTTTGCACGCACCATTGCGGCGAGCAGCCACACGGCACTGAAAACACAGCCAAGGAACAGGATGCCGCCACGGCTGCTGTAGTCCACACACTCGACACCAAACAAGGCGGTGATGGGGGAGACCATGCCGAGAACCCCCAGATCACGCGCATTCATGGTGTGGCAAAACATCGACAGCAGGATGCCGAGTAAGACTGAGCACAGCTGCACGACCCACCAGTTGGCAAAGATGTTTGTGCGGTTGATGCGCAGGATCACAGGTACGAAAACGGCCAGGAAGAGGCAGAGCAAGTGCGGAAACGGGCCGACATCCCAATCCATTGCCGAAGACTTCCATGTGATGCCCGCAATAATGATCAACGCCATCATGCACAAAATGGCGGAGAAAAGCACGCCGGAAGCCCAGCCTGGGTACAACAGCCTGCCTGCCAGCCTGCCAAAACGCCCACGCCGTGCCAGCACCGCCACGGCGGTGGGGTAGCGCGGCATCTCTTCCGTCAGCACATCCATGCAGACGATGAGCGTCAGGAACATCAGGGGAATATAGGCCCACAGAGCAACCCGTGGTTCCGTGCTGAGAAAACACAGCAGCAGGCCCGTCACCATCAAAGCGCCATGCACGACCAATGCGATGAGTCGTTTCTGCGTGCTGTGATTCTCCGAAGGCGGAGCAATGCGTGAGGCACCGAGCGCCAGAAAGTAGTACACGGTATACACCACCAGAGCCAGAATGCCGCCGACGAGGCTGCACTGTGCCCAGAGATCGAGCGCAAAGAATTCGCGTACCATCGAGTCTGCCTGCGAAGCCGTAACAAGGAATGCGGTGAAGAACCCCAGCGGCGCTGCGCCAGCGCCGACACAGAGCGCCAGAAAGATGCGCAGCAACAACGGCACCTGCGAAGAAAAGGCCAGCAGCGCCGCTGTGATGACTCCGGAGCCGAGCACTAGGATCGTCAGCGCCACGACCTCCCGCAGGATTTCAACCCCACCAAAGAAGTAGCGTGCGACCATGTAGGGCAGAATGGAGCCTGCCACCAGCAGCGCCTGGCTGTAGAGCGCCACCCATTTGCCGTACAGAATCCGAAACGATGCGATGGAGGTCAGCGTCAGCATGTCCAGCGTGCCGTCAGTGGCTTCGGTATGCAGGGCGGCAAAGCCACGCAGCGGCATGACCGCCAGCAGCATGAAACCTGCAATCCCCCAGAAAATGCCGTTTACGGCCTCCACCGGCGCACCAAACGTCACCGTGATGAGAAGCAGGATGATGAGAGTGTGGAATAAGATCAGCGCCGAAGTGAAGAACCGTGTGCGCAGTCCCTGGCGCAGCTCCTTGACCACGATCGGGCTGAAGCGATCACTGAAATCACGCAGCATGGGCAGAGCGGTATTCATGTCAGACTGTGGTGCCTCCTCTGTCGCCGTGAGTCATGCGCCAGCCTTCCTGCCGCGCAGCGCGCACACGCCGCCAGGCAAAGACTGCGGCGATCAGCAGCACCGCAGGCCAGATGCAGGCGCTGAGCATGCCGAGATTGAGCAGCGCAGCCTTGTCTCCTGCCTGCGCCATCGCATAACCTCTCGGCATAAACTGGGGAAGCGCGCAGGTGAGCCAGACCGTGGTGCTCTTCATGGCCAATGGAATCATCAAGAGGCTGCCAAGGGTCGCGATGAGGACGTTCACGAGCAGCCAGAAAATGATGAAGGGCGGCAGCAGATCGCGCGATTTGCGTGTGGAAAAAAGCTGCACCCAAGCCGCGATCATCCACGTCCCGGCAGCGCTCACGACGACGAGCTGCGTTTCCGGCCCACTGAAGACCCACCCCGTCTGCAATGCCACCAAGCCCATCAGCACCACGGTGTAAACAAAACCCGTGACCCAACCTGGAGCCAGCAGCCATAGCGCCACCCGGCCCAACCGCCCACGCTGGTAAAATGCAGCATACACCGAGGGCACTTCATTCACGCGCTCAGTCAGGGCATCAATCATGATCAGAGGAAGCATCGATGAAGAGGTCATCGCCATGGCTGCGCCCGAATCGGTCAGCCAGCCCAGCAGCATCAATGACAGGATCATGATCAGATGCACGGAGCGTTTGACCACGCTCAGGAGTGAAGCGGTCGGCGCGATGCGCGTGGCCGCCAGACTGAGAGAGAAAAAAATCACCCACGCCGCCATCCCCACCACCAGCAGGGCGGAACTACCCCCGCCGGACTTGGTGAAGAAAGAGAACACCGAGCCCGGAGGCATCCCGCCGCCCATGCGTGACACCATCAGGAAGGAAGCCGCGCCACAGCCGCCGATCAGCAGCGGCAGGAACACAACCACGGCCCGCAGCCAGAACTGGCGCTGGGTGGAAAGAGCGACGATCACCGCCGCAATCACCACGCCGGCCAGCCATTTGTAAAATAACGCCGCAATCTCGCCAAACAGATCCAACCCGCCAAACACGAAACGTGCCACGACATAGGGCAGGATGCTGAGCATGAGCAGCAACGACTGCGAGGCGATGGCGGCCCATTTGCCAAAGATGATGCGCCCGGCTGAAAGGCGGGTGAGCGCCAGCATGTCCAGCGTGCCGGACTTCAACTCATCTGCCACAGCGGAGAATCCGCGCAGCGGCATGATGATGCACAGCACGAGGGTGATGATGCCGTCAAACCATCCGCTTACGACGTCGGCATTTTCCGCGCCGCCGCTCAGAAGCGTGAGCAGCACCAGCATCAGATGCAGCGTGAGCAGCACGCCGCCGAACAGCCGCGTGCGCAGCCCCTGCCGCAGCTCCTTCACCACCATCGGTGAGAGGCGGTCCGAAAAGTCGGAGATGGAGAGGGCGGCACTCATGATTGGGATGGCCGCAAAGAGGCGCAAAAAACCGCAAAAAAGTGATTCAACTTTGGGTTCATCATTTTGCGTCTTCTGCGTTTTTTTGCGGTAGCCCTCCCTGCGGCTGCGCTTTGAACGTGTTGTTGTCAATCTGACCGAGCATGTCGATGAACGCATCTTCGAGCCGGCGCTCCTCGCGGTGGTAGTCGAGCACGGGCAGGCCATCTTGGATCATGCGGCGCAGCACACCTGCCAGGGTGTCATCATCGGAAGCCTGAATGCGCAGGCGTGCGCCGCGCTTGGTTTCTTCTTCGATCTTGATCAGGGGCGCGGTGAGTGCCCATTCGATGAGCTTGGCGGGTTCACCGGCAATCTGCACATGCACGAGTGTCTCGCCGGCGGTCTCGGTGCCGCGCATCATGCTTTCGGCGTCGCCATGATGAACGATGCGGCCTTTGTCGATGAAGAGCAGGCTGTCACACATCTCCCCGAGCTCGCTGAGGATGTGCGAACTGATGAGGATGGTTTTGCCTTCCTGCGCCAGAATGCGAATGAGGTTTTTCAGCTCGACGCGCGCCTTTGGATCGAGACCCGCCGCCGGTTCATCGAGGATGAGGATCTGCGGATCATGCAGCAACGCGCGGCCCAGACAGAGACGCTGCGTCTGGCCTTTGGACATCTTGTTGCTCATGCGATCGGCCAGCGGCGTGAGATCGGTGAAATCCATCACCTCCTGGATGCGACGGAGACGGTCCGCGCCTTTGAAACCAAGGGCACGCGCATAGAAGTCGAGATATTCGAGCACGGTCATGTGCTCATAGGTACCGAAGCTGTCCGGCATCCAGCCCAGCAGACGGCGCACCTTGGCTGGATGATGCACGACGTTGTGACCACCCATGCTGACCTTGCCGCTGCCGGGGGAATCAAGCGTGGCCATGATGCGCATGGTGGTGGTTTTGCCCGCACCGTTCGCACCGACGAAGCCAACCACCCGCCCGTGATCAATGTGGAAGGAGACACCATCCACGGCTTTCAGCGCCCCAAAGGTGCGATGCAGATCCTCCACCACGACCGCAGGCTTGGTGCGGTCCATTTCAGGAACATGTGCGGAAGTCGAAACAGACGATGACATGAAGATCGAAGATGCGGAGTTCAGGGCTGTGTCACCGGGCCGAAGACTACGATGCGATCATCCTCCCAGCGAATGGAGGACAGGGTATCGAGAGTGAAATCCGGAGCCTGCCGGGCCTTCGCGACGAAGAACGCGCGACGGTGCATCGTCGTGTTGTAGAGCGAATTTCGCAGCGAGTCCACGGCGGGATTGACTGCTGCCTCCCACCACAACCGTTGGGCGCTGTCATCTGTTTTGACTAGCGTCGCACTCTGGCCGGTGCTCAGCGGCTTTTCGAGCCGCCACTGAGCGCCCTCAGCATCTGTGTAAAACAGTTCATCCACCGTGAAACCGAGTGCTGAGATCAATGTCGGCGCGGCATCAGGTGCGGCGGCCTTGAGTTCCAGGCGTGCGCGCGTCGAGACGGCTGCCCGCAGCACCTGCCCCTGCTCCGCACGGCTTTGGAAGAAATTGCCGCGCCGTTCGCGGCCGTCCTGCGTCAGATTTGCGGACTGCGCGGTGGAGGTTTTTTTTAGTTTCGCCCACGGCGTGTCCGGCATCACCAGCGGCTCGATCAGCACGGGCTGCTTCATCTCAAAACCTGCGCCCAGCAGCACGCCGGTGCGGCTGATTTGCTCCTGCGTCACATACGCTGCCGCTTCGCCGGGTTCGAGATTGATGGTAACAAAGCGCCGCCCCACGCCGCCGGTGCCGTCCTGCACCAGAATCAGCACCACCATGATCAAACTGGCACCGATGGACAGCAGAGGCGTGGTGATGAAGAGCTTGTGCCGCTTGCCTGCCGGAGCCAGCACGAACAGATTCACAGGCCCCACCAGCAGGCCAAAGACGACCAGAAAGACAATCACCTGCCAGGATGCAAAGCTGCGTGTGCCCAGCAGTCCCTGCAGCGACCAGGCACCCAAGGTGGCATGCTCCTCGGTAAGACTGTTCACCCGTTGGGTCTGACCCCAGTAGTGGTTCACCGTCGGGCCTGCTGACAGTGTTTTTCCATCCCAGCTCAACACCGTGATTTTTCCCAGCGACACCCTCTCCTTGGCCGCATCCGACCCATCGGGCAGTCCCAGTGAATCTGCCGTGGTTCCAGCAGTCGCATACACGTTCAGTTTACCCCCCATCCTCACCCATTCCAGCAGCGCACGCTTCACCGCCGGTTTCAGCTTCTGCCAGTCCGTGCTGCTCAGGAGCACGAAATCAAACCCGCTGTAGCCGAGCCATGACTCCGGCAGATCCGCCGGCTCAAACCGGCTGCCAAACACGGTGCTCCCACCATAATGTCTGCCGCCGCCTGAACGCAGCTTCGCCTCCAGCTCGTGATTAAGCTTGGAGATGCTGAGCTCAGCCAGCGTCTCGCTGAGCGCTAACGCCGGAAATCCGGTGCTGCGGTTATCGTGGTCAGTTTTAGGCGACACCTCAAATCCCGTGCCTGAAAAATCCACACGTAGCGCATGGCTGTTGTTGCCCCTGCTGCTGTCGTCATAATCCACGGCCAGCGGCACCATGAACAACGCCGACTGCGTGGAGCGTCCCGGCACATCCAGCGCAAAGCTGCTGTCGTGCTCGTTTTGCTGCCGGTAGTACTGGGTCTGCGAATGGAAATCAAAGCCCCAGCGCGCATTCCGACCGGTGCCGTTCGTGGCCACAATGCGCATCGGCGCATATCCCGAGGGAGGCAGCGGATCAAACACGCTGCGAACCTGCACGCGAGTGCCTGAGAGCGGATCCAGCTCCTCATTGGCGATGTTTTTCTGCGCGTGTGCCGCCGTGGCCCCTAGCAGCAGTACACTTAGCAGCAGGCGGTGAAAAGGCTTCATGCCGCCTCCTTCAGGGTGCGGGGTGTGGCGAGATTTTGCACCGGCACTTCCGCCAGGATGGCACGCACCACGCCGACACTCGTTTTGCCATCCATGCGTGCGGTGTAGTCCAGCAGCACACGGTGATTGAGCACAGGGAGGGCCAGCGCCTGCACGTCTTCAAAGCTCGCATTGGGCCTGCCGTTCATCAGCGCGCGCGCCTTGGACGCCGCCGCCAGACTCAGCGCGGCGCGCGGACTGGCCCCGAAGCGCACACCCTGCGATGCCTGGGACTGGCCGGGATGCGTGGCATCCACAATGCGCGCAATGTAGTCTGCGACGATCTCAGGCAGGAAGATGCGCCGCGCCGTCGCCTGGATCTGCGCAAACGCCTCGCGAGTGACGACCGAGGCCACCTGCGGCTCTACGCCGAGTTCGCGCTGGGTCACGATCTTCGCGAGCGTCGCGGCCGAATTGCGCAGCACCTCCAGCTTGAACAAAAAGCGGTCCACCTGCGCCTCCGGCAGCGGGTAGGTGCCTTCGAGTTCGATGGGGTTCTGCGTGGCGAGCACGAAGAACGGATCTGGCAGCACGTGCGTCTGCCCGAGCACCGTCACGCGGCGCTCTTGCATGGCTTCAAGCAATGCGGACTGCGTCTTGGGAGAGGCGCGGTTGATTTCATCTGCGAGCAGCAGATTCGTAAATACCGGCCCAGGTTGAAAGACGAACTCGCGTTTGCCATCCACCTCCTGCAGCACCGGATTCCCCGTGATGTCTCCCGGCAGCAGGTCCGGTGTGAACTGCACGCGGCGCGTGGTGAGGTTCAGCGCCTTTGAGAGCCCTTTCACCAGTTCGGTTTTTCCCAAGCCCGGCAGGCCTTCGAGCAGCACATGCCCACGTGCGATGACGCCGCAAAGCATCAGCTCGATGAGTTCACTCTGTCCAAACAGCACCTCGTTCAAGGCGCGGCGCAGGGCATCAACAGGTAGGGATGCCGACTGGATTTCTGAGTCTGAAGCGTAGGCGTCTGTCATTCATCCGACTAAAACAAGAACCAACGCATGAGTCGAGTTGAAAACCGCAGTTCACACACATTTCACAAACGATGCCATACACGTCAGCGAATGACCCGCAGCTCAGCGAAACACGCGCTTCAGCACGGCCTTCTCTTCTGGCGTCAAGGACTCGCGCCAGACCTGCTCGCCACCTTGTCCGGCGTCTTGCACCACACCGGCGGCCTGGGGGCCTTTGGCGGATTTGTCCACGCCATGCCTGCCATTTTGCAGCGCCAGCATGTCGCCCACCTGAGCGCGCGACAGATCGGTGTTCGACACCGCCTCGTTCTTGTTGGTGCCGAAATTATTCTCTTCATCGGACAGCGTCAGCGGTGCCGTCCCCGGTCCGCGCGTGATTCCGCCATTGCCGGGGCCTTCTCCATCACCTTGACCCTGGCCATTCTTTTTCAGCAGGTCTGCCAGCTCATCATCCTCGCCTTCGCCATCGCCGAGAAAGCCGGGATTTTTGCACATGCCATTGCAGCTTCCGGCCTTTTTCTTCATCGACTCGCTTAGCTGTTTCATCTGCTCTTGCGTCAGACCTTTCAGATTCTTCGGATCGAGGGCCGCAATCGACTTCAGCAGCTCAGGATCAAGCTCCAGTGCGCTCGACTTCATGTCCGCCAGCGCCTGATCAAAGTCTTTGAGCAGCTGCTCCTTGGCTTCCACGGAAAGCTGATCGGCATAATTTTTCAGTGCATTGAGGCTGCGCTCCGCCGTGCTCAGATTTTGCGCCATTTGTTTGATGTCACGCTGCAGTTGCTCCTTGAGCGTGTCTCCTGCGTTGAGGCTCTCATGGCTGAACCACTTTTCCGGCGGCTGATTGCGCAGTTCGGCGATCTTTGCCAGCTGCTCTTCCTTTTCCTCTTCAGTGACGATCTTGTCTTCCTTCAGCTTCTCCAGCCAGTCTTCCATCTGCGCCCAGGCCTGCGGCTCCACCGTCGGCCCCTTGGCTTCAACGTCCTGCGCCACCGGCAGCCAGACCGCCAGAGCAAGGCTGGCAGCGAATGAAATGACAGGGCCGCCCACGGCCCGCCAGCGCCAGCGCCAGCCATCGTCCACCTTTGCGACCAATGCCGGCCAGACACCTCGGCTGGCGGCAGCGGTGGTCAGCGCATTGTGAAGCTGGAGCTCTGACTCCAACCGCACCAAGGCCTGCGACGAGCTAATAAACTGCCGCCGCGCCAGCAGCCAGCCTGTGAGCATTAAAGCTGCAAAGACAGACGCCACCCATGGCCAGACCTGGCTCCACCCCAGCTCCATGCCACGTGAGCGCAGTACAAAAATCACGGCAAATCCGAGCACACCCGCCACCACCAGCAGAGGCATTGCCCGTGCCAGCCACCAGCCGACGTTCACTTTGCGCCGCGTGTGGCAAGCCTGTCTCAACCAGGCCGTGGAAAGCTGAGCTTGATCCGTCATGCCGGGATTCATATCCGATCATCCGCCGGATGACGAGCACAATAATCCGCGCAGCCCCGTCCAGCGCTTGCGACTTTCCTGCTTGCTCACAGCGAGCGACATGGCGCGTTCATCCCCGACGAGGACGCATAGTTTCTTCGCGCGAGTGATGGCGGTGTAGATCAGGCTGCGCTCCAGCAGCACGTAGTGCTGGGTGCTGACGGGAATGATGACGCAGAGGAACTCGCTGCCCTGGCTTTTGTGAATGCTGAGAGCGTAGGCAAGCTGGAGTTCATCAAGCTCTCCGGGCTCGTATTCGACGAGGCGGTCGGCATCGTAGCGGACGTGGATCTTCACCGGGTCGGCATCGATGGTGACGATGTGGCCGATGTCTCCATTGAAGACTTCCTTGTCGTAGTTGTTGTGGGTTTGGATGACCTTGTCGCCCACGCGGAAGGTCACGCCGAAGCGCTCGATCTCGAACTTCAATTCGTTGGGCGGATTGAGCGCGAGCTGCAGTGATTGATTGAGCGAGATGGTGCCGAGGAGGTTGCGATTCATCGGCGTGAGCACCTGGATGTCGCGGATGGGATCGAGGCCGTATTTGGTGGCGAGTCGCGTGTGCGCCAGTTCGACGAGCGTGTGCTTGATCTCCTCCGGCTCGCTCTCTTGGAGGAAAAAGAAGTCGCTGTTGCGCGAAGGCTTCAGATCGGGCACCTGACCGCGATTGATGGCATGCGCGCTGGTGATGATGCGGCTGCTGGCGGCCTGACGGAAGATCTCGGTGAGCTTGACGCACGGCACTTTTTCACTGGAGATTAAATCATACAGCACCATGCCCGGACCGACGGACGGGAGCTGATCCGCATCTCCCACGATGAGCAGATGCGCGCCCTCGGGAAGCGCGGAGAGAAACTGCGCCATGAGAGGTGCATCAATCATCGATGCTTCATCCACGACGAAGAGATGGCCAGCGAGCGGCTTGCCACGATGCCTGCCCCATTGGCCTTCGCCTTGGTATTCGAGCAGGCGATGCAGCGTCTTGGCCTCCAGGCCAGTGCTTTCGGTGAGGCGCTTGGCTGCACGGCCGGTGGGTGCGGCGAGCACGAGTTTGATCTGCTTGCTTTGTAAAATGAGGAGGATGCTGCGCAGGATGGTGGTCTTGCCGACACCGGGGCCGCCAGTGATGATGAGCAGGCGCTGCCGCAGGGCCTCGCGCACGGCGCGCTGCTGGCTTTCGGCGAGTTCCTTGCCCGTCTTCTTCATCACCCAGGCCAAGGCGGCGTCTTCGTCGATGCTCGGATAGGCCGCAGGCAGGGCGGCGAGCGACTTCACATTTGCCGCGATGCTTTGTTCGGCGGCGCGCAGGTAGGGTAAATAAAGGAACGTTTCGTGGCGCTCAATCTGATCGCCCGCGATGAGGGCTTCGACCTGTGGTGCTATCAAGGCTTCCACGCCAAGCAGGTCGATGGCTTTTTGGATGACGCTGGTTTCTGGCAGGCAGCAATGGCCGCTGCTGGCGGCAGTTTCGAGCACGTGCAGAATGCCTGCTTTGATCCGCTCGGGCGCGTCTTCGGCGACGCCGAGTTGATAAGCGATGTCGTCTGCCGTTTTAAAGCCGATACCGCGGATGTCCTGCGCCAGACGGTAGGGGTTCTCCTTCAGCACCGCCTGCGACTCTTCGCCGTAGGTTTTGTAGATGCGCAGGGCCCGCGATGAACTGATGCCGTGCTGATGCAGGAAGAGCATGATGCCGTGAATCGACTTCTGCTTGATCCATGAGGCGCGGATTTCGATGCGGCGCTTCTTGCCCACGCCTTCCACGTCTTCGAGTTTTTTCGATTCGTTCTCGATGATGTCGAAGACCTTGGGGCCGAATTTCTCCACCAAACGCTTCGCATACTTCGGCCCGATGCCCTCGATCAAGCCGCTGCCGAGGTAGCGCTCGATTCCTGCCAGGGAATCCGGGCGCGTGAGCTTGATGGCCTCCGCCTTGAACTGCGGGCCAAAGTCGCGGTTCGGCTCCCAGATGCCCCTGGCTTCGAATTCCTCTCCGGCCACGACGCGCGGTGCTTTGCCGATCAGGCTCACGACATCGTGCCGGCCTTGGGGGACGATTTTCAAGATGCAGTAGCCGTTGTCCTCATTGTGAAACACCACGCGATCCACGAGTCCGCGCAGGACTTCGGATTTGGAGGTTTTTCGTGGGGCTGGCATCGGTGCAGGCTAGACACGGATGCGCCTTCTCACAAACACGATTGCTTTGTCGTGGTTGATCAGACGGCCAATTGGTCTCTAGTTGGCTTCAACTCAAACATCCCCATTTTGCTGGACCACTATCGACTGCATCTTCGCGACCAACTTCCCGTGCTCCTGCGTCCGCTGCTTCCGGATGATCGGGAGCGGATCATCGATGCCTTCAAGCGGCTTTCGCCTGAATCCACTTACTTCAGGTTCTGGACAAGCTTCCGTGGGGCCAATCCAACCTTCATCGACCGTCTCTGTGCGGAAGATCAGGGGCAGCATGCGAGCTGGATCATTGTGATCGAAGACAACGACGATGTTCCCGGCGTAGGAGGTGGCTCGTTCTGGCGCTCCGCCGAGAATGCAGAAATGGCAGAGGTTTCCTTCACCGTGGCGGATGAATTTCAAGGGCAGGGTGCTGGCACCCTGTTGCTCGCGGCCATCTGGGAGCATGCGTACGCCATTGGCATCCGGCAGTTCGTGGGGCACGTGCTGGATGATAATTATGTGATGCTCACCTGGTGGAGCAGCCTTGGCGCGGCCCATGTCAGGCAGCCTCATGGCGGCTGGGAATTAACACTCACGCTGGATGAGTCTCTGCTGCCAGACACGTCTGCCGCCAACAGCTTGCGACAGAGGCTGGCGGCCATTCGCGCCGCAGACAGTGAGCAGTCTCACCCGTGATGCCGCGTGCGGAACTCCTTCGGAGTCATGCCGGTGCGTTTGCGGAACTGCTGGGTGAAGGCGCTTTGATCGCAGAAGCCGTGATCGAGGGCGATCTGGATGATGGGCGTTGACGTCTTGGCAAGGGCCTCGGCGGCGGATTGAATGCGAGTGCGCAGCAGCAGCTCATAGGGACTGAGGCCGAGAGCGGCGCGGAGTTTGCGATGCAGGTGGCGCTCGGAAACTCCGGCTGCGCGGGCGAGCTCCGCAGTGGTGATGACCTCCTGGCAGTGTTCGCTGGCATATTTCACAGCGGCGGCCACTTCTCGCACATCGTGCTGCCGCATGCGGTCTTCATTGCGCCGCGTGATGCCCATGACGCCAATGACTCTGCCCCGCCTGTCGCGCACGGGCAGCTTGGTGCAGAGGAACCAGTTTAAATTTCGCTGCTCGTCATACCAGACTTCGAGGCGGTTGATGAGCGGCTTGCCACTGCGAATGACCTTCTGGTCGTCTTCGCGGTAGGCCTTGGCGACATCCGCCGGGAAGAACTTCTCGTCCATCGCGCCGATGAGATCGCGCTCGCTCTTGATGCCGAAGCGCTCATACGTGGCGCTGTTCGCCGCGATGTGACGCCCCTGATCATCCTTCATGAAGAAGAACACGCCCGGCATGTGCTCAAAGACGGCCCGCACGCCCTGCGGATCGGCGATCCGGGCGAAGAATTCGGCTTGGAGGCGTGGCAGCGGCATGGCCGGATTTTAACAAAGATTGGCAGCCTGTCACCAAACGAACGGCCGGTTGCGACAGTATGTAAATGGCGATATTTCAACCTCCGCTCGTCATGCACCTCCGCTTCCTTTCCTTCCTCGCCTTCGCGAGCACCGCCGCCTTCGCTCAAACGAAGCCGGCTTACACCTTCCCCATCAAGGCGCTGACTGCCGAGGAGGAACTGAAAACGATCCAGCTGCCCGACGGCTACTCACTGGAGCTGGTGCTGAGTGATCCGACGATCAAGGAGCCCACGGCCATCGCCTTCGATGGCAATGGCAAGATGTACATCGTCGAGATGCGCACCTACATGCAGGACATCGACGGCACGGACGAACTGACGCCGAAGAGCCGCATCTCGCTGCATGAATCCACCAAGGGCGATGGCGTCTTCGACAAGCACAGCGTCTATCTCGACAACATCCTGCTACCCCGCATGGTGCTGCCGCTGGATGACCGTGTGCTGGTGGGCATCACGGACACGAACGACGTCACGCTGCATCGCGATGCGAATGGTGACGGCGTGGCGGATGAGCAAGCGCCGTGGTATGTCGGCGGCCCGCGCGGTGGCAACATGGAGCATCAGCCCAGCGGCCTCGTGTGGGGTCTCGACAACTGGATTTACACGACCTACAACGGCTACCGCCTGCGCTGGAATTGCAAGGACGCGCCGCTCAAAGAAAACACCGCGCCGAATGGCGGCCAGTGGGGTCTGGCGCAGGATGACTACGGCAAGATGTGGTGGAGCAATGCCGGTGGCGAAAAGGGCCTGTGGAACTATCAGGCACCGATCCTCTATGCCGCAATCAACGTGCCGCAGCAAAAGAGCGAGAAATTTGACACCGTGTGGCCCATCGTCGCACTGGGCGATTTCCAGGGTGGCCCCGGACGCTTTCACTCACCGGAAGACTTGCGCTTGAATCACTTCACGGGCTGTGCGGGACAGACGGTGTATCGAGGTGACCGCCTGCCCAAGGAACTGTATGGCAATGTCTTCCTCCCAGAGCCGGTGGGTCGTTTGATCCGCCGCTCCACCGTTGAGGTGAAGGATGGCATCACCACCGTGACCAATCCGTATGAAGCGCAGATGGATGAGTTCATCCGCAGCAGCGATCCGAATTTCCGTCCGCTGAACATGACCACCGGCCCGGATGGCTGCCTCTATATCGTCGATGCGTATCGCGGCATTATTCAGGAAGGCAACTGGGTCAAGCCGGGAAGCTTCCTGCGCTCTGCCATCGAACCTACCGGAATGCAGCACGTCACCGGTCATGGCCGCGTGTGGCGTCTGGTGCACAAAGATTTCAAACCCGGCGCGCAGCCAAAGATGATCGGCGAGACACCCGCACAACTCGTCGCCCACCTCACGCATCCGAACGGCTTCTGGCGCGACACCGCACAGCGCATGCTGGTGGTCAAGAATGACAAGTCCGTGGTGCCCGCACTCATCGAGATGGCTGCGAAGAATGACAACCATCTCGCACGACTGCACGCGCTGTGGACGCTTGAAGGTCTCGATGCCATCACGCCCGAGATCATCCACACGGCGATGAAAGATGAGCATCCCCAGCTCCGCGCCAGTGGCATCCGCGTGGCGGAGTCGCTGGTGAAGAAAGGCGACACCGCTTTGATCGCCGACATCAAAGCTCTGCGCGCGGACAAGGACCCGACTGTGGTGCTGCAGACACTTTACACCAGCCGCCACTTCAACTGGCCGAACTGGAAGCTCGAAGCGCAGACCATGCTCATGACATCGCTCAGCATTGGCGTGAGGGAAATCGGCGCGCAGTTGCTCGTGGAAGCACCGAAGATCAGCGGCAGCTTCACGAAGGATGAGAAGAAGCAGTTGGAGCGCGGACAGGAAATTTTCCGCTCGCTTTGCTTCGCCTGCCACGGCTTCGATGGCACGGGCATGCCGATTGCTGGTCGCGAAGGCGCCACCCTGGCCCCACCGCTTGCCGGTTCCAAAACGGCCGTGCAAGGAGACGCCATCGTGCGCGTGATGATGAACGGCCTCGCCGGCCCGATCAATGGCAAGACCTACGAGGCACAGATGGTGCCGATGGCCACGAACAACGACCAATGGATCGCCGACGTCACCAGCTACATTCGCAAGGCTTTCGGCAACAACGGCAAGCTCGTTCAGAAGAAACAGGTGGAGGCCTTGCGCAAAGAACTCTCGAAGCGCATCACACCATGGACCATCGAGGAACTGCTGGCGCTGTACCCGCAGCCGCTGAAAAACCGTGCTGACTGGAAGCTCAGTGCCAGCCATGGCGCGAAGGAAGTTGGCAAAGCCGTTGATGGCGACATCGCCACCCGCTGGGACACGCATGCTTCGCAGAGTCCGGACATGTGGTTTCAGATCGAGCTTCCTGAAGCCACTGACATCTCCGGGCTGTTGCTCGACACTGGAAAGTCGCATAACGATTACCCGCGCCAGTACAAAATCGAACTGTCACTCAACGGCACCGAGTGGGAGAAGCCCGTGCTCCAAGCCAATGGCGACGCCGGAGCCATCGAATATCTCTTCCCCAAACCGACGAAGGCCAAGTACATCCGCATCCTGCAGACTGGTGAACGGAAAGGGACCTACTGGTCCATTCATGAGCTGGAGGTGCTGGGCGTGGTGAAGTGATCATGATCACAAGGTGTTGAAGAAGTGGCGCAATCAACTGCCCAATAGATGTCGTTCATGATCGCGGCAGGTTCAGGCAATCCGCTCGTCATTGCATAGGCTGCCGCGTCTTTGGCTTCGGCAAGTGCATCCGCCCGCATTTGTTTCAAGCAATTTTGATCCACGCCTTTTTCGCTTAGCCATTGGGCGTTCATAGTTTCAAGGGATCGTGGGTCTGCTGCCGCTCTTCGACTTCCAGCCTGATGCGATAGCGAAACTTGCTTGCATCCGCGACGGTAAATCCCTCGAATCGGTAAGTCGCCATCTCCAGCAGATTCATCAACTCGCCGCCGAAGGGCTGGCGTTCCCAGCAGGGCGGCTGCTTTTATCTTTCATTGTCCTCAAAGATCGCTTCAATCGGCCGTTTGAAAAGCTTCGCCACCTTGAAGGCGAGCGGCAGGCTGGGATCGTATTTCTCCGTTTCGATGGCGTTGATGGTCTGCCGAGAAACGCCCAGCTTGTCCGCGAGATCGCCCTGCGACCACGCCTTCTCCGCCCGCAGTTCACGCAATTTATTTTTCATTGGTAACGGCGTTTGAGGACCAGTGCAGCAATCAGCCAGCTGCTCATAAACATCATGAATGTCCACCATGCGGACACGTGTGGAAACACGGTGCTCTCAATCAGTCCATAGGAAGCCGCCAGCATT
The DNA here is from genome assembly GCF_029946185.1 of Prosthecobacter sp. Taxonomy (GTDB): domain Bacteria; phylum Verrucomicrobiota; class Verrucomicrobiia; order Verrucomicrobiales; family Verrucomicrobiaceae; genus Prosthecobacter. Next base: position 47,500 of record NZ_JAQSEA010000010.1, on the reverse strand, counting down.
GCGGTGACGCCGCCGGCGACGGCGAGTGAGTCCACAGCGATACGTCGCGCCAGTTCGTCCATTCCATTGAGAAAACGAATGACGGCAAGAAACACGAGGGCCAGAGGAATCGCAGGAGCCAGTGAGAGAGCGCACTGCCACCCACCATTCCACTGCCGGCCGATTTCAGAGGAGAGAAGAACACGGCTCGCGATGATAAGCACCGCATAGCCAGCCATGGCAGCGCCGAGTTCCGCAAAATACCGGTGAAAGGCGCGCGTGGTCGGATTGATCGAGTTATTCATTTGGAGCGAGGGTGGGTGATGGAGTGGCCGAGAGTTGAGGGGTTATTCTGCATGCATCGACATGTAAAGCATGCTTGTCACATGTCAAGTATGCTTTACATAGTTGAACAACCTCGGGCGAGGATCTGAAGGGAATATACTTGCAGACATTTCCCTGCAGCTCTGGCAGATTGCATTGCTCGCGATCGTTGCCTTGTTTATCGGCGCGATGCGCTACCGGCAGACGCTGGATTGAGGGTCATTGTTCTTGGAATACTCTTCGCATGAATACCAACGCTGCCGTCCAGTCTTTTGAGTTGCGACGTTTCCCTGATCTCAGATCTCCTCTTTTTAAAGTGCTATGGATCTACCTTGCATTGATTGTGTGGGAGCACTGGCTCTTTGCATTGGGTGTCGTGAGCGTGGTTTTCATTTACAGGTTTTGGCGGCTGCGGCGTCCGGCTGCCTGCCTTCAGCTTTCTGATGCCGAAATACTTGTGCCGACTGGCTTGTTCCAAAGTTTCAAAATCGGCAGGCAACTGGTGGAAGAGGTGTCTCTGACTGCCACAGGAGTCATCATCGCCTGGAAGAAAGCGGGCGTGCCGCATTACACCCGCGTAAGTTCTGCGTGGTTCGACGATGCGGTTTGGCGCAAGGCCTGTCCGGCGCTTTTGGCGTGGGCATGACCCGGTGATTTGCCGGGTTGCGAGGGGGAGACACGGATTTGCACCGCAGAGGCGGGAACGCCACAGAGATTTTCTGAATTGGGCAGCGGTTTCTTAGAGCCTGTAAAACTGGGTCGCGTTGCCTGACCACAGCTTGCGCTGGTCGGCGAAGGGGCGTGAGGCGACGATCTGATCCAGCGCCTCCACCCAGCCACGAACACGACTGCCGAGGAGGCAGACGGGCCAGTCACCGCCGAAGAAGACGCGGTCGGGGCCGAAGGCATCGAGGCAATGATTCACCACGGGGGCGAGGTCTTCGGCGCGCCATTCGCCGGGTGGCACGAAGGCAACGATGCCGCTGATCTTGCACATCACGCCGGGCTGTGCGGCGACGGCGTCGATGCCGCGTTTCCAGCCGTCGGCGGTGCAGGTGCGTGGCAAACCGGGACCGAGTTTGGGATTGAAGGCTTTGGGGTCGCCGTTGCCGCAGTGGTCGAGCACGAAGTGAGTTTCGGGGCACTGCTGGATGAGCTTCGCCGCATCGTGCAGCTCGGTGGGGCGCATGGTGAGTTCGAAGTTGAGGCCGTGTTTGCCGAGCGTCTGCACGCCACGCACGAAGTCCGGGCGCAGGCAGTAGCCTGCGGGCGTGGAGGGACCATGCAGCACCTGGCGCAGGCCTTTGACGATGCCGTTGCCCGCGTAGCGCTGCACGTAGCTTTCGAAATCAGCGGAGGCGGGACGACCGCCGATGGTGGCGGCGATGGTGGGCGTGTTGCGGGCGCGACACTGTGCCACGATGGCATCAGCTTCTTTGATGTGGTCGCGCGGAGCCACATCGACTTCCATGTAGATGGCTTTTACGTTCAGGCCGTGTGTGGCTTCTTGATATTCCGGCGTGAGGAAGGTGTGCCGCAGGACTTCAGGCGCGGTTTTGACCCACGGAGGGTTCACGAAATCGCCGCCCCAGAGATGCTGATGGGTGTCGATGATGAGCTTGTCTGCCCGCTTGGTCGTCGTAGTGCAGGAGGAAGCGGTAAGAGCTGCGGCGGAGGTGGTCTGGAGAAACTGGCGGCGATTCATGAGGTGATGTTGGAGAAGCCAATACGGGATACAAAACGCGTCCTTGTCAGGAACCGTTGGTCTTGCAGGCAATCATTCGTCTGCGTTCAATCCTTCGATGTCCGCCAAGTCCTTGTGCCGTCCGCTCGCCCGCTTGTTGCGGATCAAATCTTCCAATGCAATGACAGGTACCATGAGGCCGTCAAAATCGGCCATTTGTTTGCGCGGCACGCATTCGGCAAATTCAATGCCTGAAATCTGATTGAGGATTTCGATCCGGTTCGGCGGGAACCCAAAACGCACAATGTTTCCAGGCTTGAGAAACAGGGACTCATCGACCATGCCCGGTTTAAAACCGAAGCGTTCCAGGCTCTTTAGAAGGCGACACGTGTTCTCGACGCTCATCTCCACCCAGACGTCCATATCCTGGGTCAGTCGCGGGTAGCCGTGGTATCCCACCGCCCAGCCGCCGATCAAGAGATACTCAACCTTCTCCTCGTTGAGATACCTCAAAAACTCGGTCAAATCGTCTGAGAGCATCCTCTCCATAGTAGGCCAGTCGTAATTTTTCGATTCCTAGAAAGCGCTCCCGTGCCGGACGCGACATCCAGTACTCGTAATCCTCGCGTCGCTGATCTTCGAACGTGCCCACCGAAACCGCCGTGCGATCCAGACGGTTCATGTTCAGCAGTGAAAGGGCGGCGGGTGACATATCCCCTGATGGTAGAGGTAAAGCGTTGTCACGCAAGACAGGTTCTTTCAGCATCCTAAGCCCTTCGGGCCGCCTTACTTCAACATTGAAAAGACCACCAAATTCAGCAGCCAAAGCGATACTAGAACTCCGAATACGCCAAGGATGATTTCGAGCGTTATCCAAACCCATCCATCATTCTGCCACTCGCGGTGCTTCTTGAGCCGGTACTTCCGACTCAAGAGATAGCGCCAGCCGCCGATGATCATCTCGGCGAGGTCGCCGAAATCGAGCAGATCATCATGCGGCATGGCGCGTCACGAGTTCACTCACACATGGATCGGATGCCCCTTGGCGACTTCGGTAGCCTCCTTGACCATCTCGCTAAGAGTCGGATGGGCGTGGATGGTGGCTTCGATTTCGTCCCAGGTGGCTTCCAGATTCATGGCGAGGCCGATCTCGGCGATCATCTCGGTGCTTTCGCTGCCGATCATGTGTGCGCCGATGATTTCGCCGTGAGGTTCGCCGTAGAGGATCTTGACGAAGCCTTCGGACTCAGCAGCGGCGAGAGCCTTGCCACTGGCCGCATACGGGAACTTGCCGACCTTGAACTTGAGGCCCTTTTCCTTCGCCGCACGCTCGGTGAGGCCGATGCTGGCCACCTGCGGATGGCAGTAGGTGCAGCCTGGGAACACGCCGACTTTCTTCGGCTTGCTCTTGGTGAAGAGACCTTCCACGCACTGGACAGCCTCGTAGCTGGCCACGTGGGCGAGCCAGGGTGGCCCGATGATGTCGCCGGCAGCATAGACGCCTTTGACGGAGGTCTGATAGCGGTCGTCGGTCTGCAGCCAGCCGCGGTCGGTGAGCTTGATCTCCATGCCGCCGGGCAGCACTGGGGCCACGCCGATGGCGACGAGGCAAACTTCTGCCTCCAGCGTTTCATTGGCAGCGCCTTCGACGGTGATTTTGACGCCATTGCCGTCTTCGGAGGTGCCGGTGACCTTCGTGTTCGTGAGAATGCGGATGCCGGACTTGGTCAGGCTCTTTTCCAGGAGCTTGCTGACTTCGGTGTCTTCCACTGGCAGCACGTCTGGCAGCATTTCAACGACGGTCACCTTGGTGCCGTAGGCGTTGAAGAAGTAGGCAAACTCAATGCCGATGGCACCTGCGCCGATGACGATGATGCTCTTCGGCTGCTTTTCCAGCATCATGGCTTCCTTGCTGCCGATGACGGTCTTGCCGTTGAAGGGGAAGCCGGGCATCGGGCGGGTCTTGGCGCCGGTAGCGATGAGGATGTTAGCCGCATCGTGGGTTTCCGTTTTGCCGTCTGCAGCGGTCACTTCGACCTTGCCTGCGGCAGGGATGCTGGCGGTGCCACGGATGTAATCGACCTTGTTCTTCTTGAAGAGGAACTCGATGCCCTTGTTGAGCTTGTCGCTGACGCCACGGCTGCGGCCGATGACCTTGGACCAGTCGTACTCGATGCTGCCGATCTTGAGGCCGAACTCCTCGGCGCGGTGGGTCAGGGTATGATACAGCTCGGCGTTGCGCAGGAGAGCCTTGGTAGGAATACAGCCCCAGTTCAGGCAGGTGCCGCCGGCACGGTCGTTTTCGACACAGGCCACTTTTTTGCCGAGTTGCGCTGCGCGGATAGCTCCGACGTAGCCCGCAGGCCCGCCGCCGATGACAATGAGGTCGTAGTTCATGTAAAGAGTGTAATTGGGAGTAAGACGACCGAGAGAAGCGCAGCCCGGCACCGTATTCAACAGCAGATTCCCCGCAGGATCGCAGTTTGACCTGCCGGGCGGGTGAACGTAAACTCCAGCACGCGCATGTTCTCTCTCTGCACTTCCTTGGCTCGCAGAGCCGCTACGGTCTCCGTGGCGTTCGGCCTCATTGCCACAACAGCCATGGCTGCGGGGGGGGCGGATAAAAACCCAGCGCCGAAGGCCGACATCGCCGAACTTCTGAAGATCCAGAACGGCGTGCAGAAGTTCCTGCCCCAAGTGCGTCAGGCGCTGGTGGCCATCCAGTCCGGCGACGGCACGGCCAGCGGCGTCATCATTTCCGCCGACGGACTGCTGCTCACCGCCGCCCATGTCCCCAATGGCCCTGGCAAGGAGATGAAGATCATTTTGGAAGATGGCACCATCACCACGGCCAAATCTCTAGGACTGGACAAAACGACCGATGCCGCACTGGCGAGACTGAAAGATCGTGGCAAACCCTGGCCCTTTGTGAATCTGAGCCGTGAAGTCGCCAAGGCGCAGCCCGGCGAGTGGTGCTTTGCGCTCGGACACCCTGGCGGCTACGAAAAGGCACGCGGCCCCGTGCTGCGCGTGGGCAAGATCATCAAACAAACCGCCAACAGCCTGCATACCGACTGCGTGCTGATGGGTGGCGACTCTGGCGGCCCGCTGTTCAATCTCAATGGCGAGGTGATCGGCATCCACAGCCAGATCTGGGAGGGCCGGGATCAAAACGTCCACGTTTCCATGGCCCCTTTTCTCCGCTCCTGGGGGGCGATGCAGAAGTCGCAGGTCATCAAGACCTGGGGTACGGGCGCAGGCGGCTATCTCGGGGTGGCGACCGTGATGAACGACAGCCTCGATCTCGAGGTGGCCGATGTGATCGACGCCTCGCCCGCTCTTAAGGCCGGCATTCGTACCGGGGATGTCATCCTCAGTGTCAATGGCGACGCCATGACCGACCAGCAGCAGTTCACCGCCACCGTGCGTGCCCTTGCCGCCGGCGACACCCTCAAAATCAGACTGAGAACCCACGGCAAGGAACGTGACCTGTCCGTCCAACTGGCGCAAAAACCGCAGGAGGAAGGACAGTGAAAATGACGCATGCCGAATTCAGAGCCGAGCGAAGCGAGACAGCCAGCACCGCGAAGCGTGTGCTGCCCCGAAGGGGTGAGCAAAGCGAAGCAATGACGAATGTCAGGCCCGCCGCATGCCGTGCGTGGGGAGTTTTATCCATTGGCTTTCGTCATTCCGCCTTTCTCGTCCTCCTCAGCCCTCTTTTTCTTCAGGCGGATCCGTCCCGCCTGCCTCTGCCTCAGGAAGACCGCACCAATGGGAAGCACACACTCTCCGCGGTCGAGAAGCTCAAGCCGCTCACGATCGCCTGTGCCGCGCGCATTAAGAGCCCGCTGGGCCGCACCCTCTGCACCGCCACCATTGTGGGTGAAGACGGCTACGTTTTGATCAAGGCCAGTGAAGTGCCCGAGCTGCAGAAAACACGCATCAATTTCAGCGACGGGCGCAGCGCCGATCTGCGCGAGGTGCACCGCGACACACGGTTGGATCTGGTGCTGGCTCAGGCCGTTGGCATCACCGGCCTGCGTGCAGTTTCTTTTGGGGGTGCCCATTCCCTCGGCCTCGGCCAGTGGCTGTGCAGTGTCGCCGAGTCAGGCCAAGAAACGCGCATCGGCATTGTCAGCGCCAAATTCCGCCGCATTCCGGGCGAAGGAGCCGCCATGGGCATCCGCATGGATGCCAAGACGTCCAAAGATGGAAAAGGCGTACGCATCGTTGGCATCGCCAGCGAAAGCCCAGCTGAGGCCGCCGGTTTGCAGGAGGACGATGTCCTCATCACCATTGCAGGTGAAAAGGTGGCGGCGCTTGATCGCGTTTATGACATCGTCAAAAGGCGCCAGCCCGGTGAGATCATTGACATCCACTACCTGCGCAAAAACAAGGAGGAAAGCTGCCGGGTCCGCCTCGCCAGCCGCACCAAGGTGCTGAATAACTGGGAGGGGGAAGACTTCGCCAATGGCGGCATCTCCCTGCGCAACGACAACTTCCCCGAAGTCCTCCAGCACGACATCCCGCTCCTCCCCGCCGACATGGGCGGCCCCGTCGCCACGCTCGAAGGCAAGGTCGTCGGCATCAACATCGCACGAGTTGACCGCGTCACCACCTTTGCCCTGCCCGTGGAAGCCTTCTGGACCGAGGTCCAGCAGTGGATCAAGGCCGACCGCCATCCGCCGAAGGCGGTGGTGGCGCAATAAAGGGGTGCAAGCCTCCGGCTTGCGTGCAATTTCGGCTTCCTGCTGCAAGCGGGACGCTTGCCCTACTCCTATGCGCTACCAACCCCTGCCCGCCGAACTGTTTGTCTCCAACCGTCAGCATCTTTATGCCAAGCTGCCGCCGCAGTCGGTGGTGATCGTACATGCCAATGATGTGCTGCCGACGAATGCGGACGGCTCCCTCGGCTTTGTGCAAAACAGTGATCTGTTTTATTTGAGCGGTGTCGATCAGGAGGAGACGATTCTGGTGCTCTTTCCTGATGCTGTTGATCCGAAGCAGCGGGAGATGTTGTTTGTGCGCGAAACGAACGAGCACATCGCCGTGTGGGAGGGCGAGAAGCTCAGCAAGGAGCAGGCGCAGGAGCGCAGCGGCATCGCGCGTGTGCACTGGCTGGAGGACTTCGAGACGCAGTTCCGCTCCGTGATCTGCCAGGCAGACCATGTCTTCCTCAATTCGAACGAGCACACCCGCGCCACCATCCCCACAGAAACGCGGGAGATGCGCTTCACGCAGCGCTGCCAGCGCGAGTATCCGCTGCATGACTACCGCCGCCTCGCGCAGCTCATGCACGAGCTCCGCGTCATCAAGAGCCCGCATGAAATCACGGCGCTGAATGAGGCCATCCGCATCACGGGCGAGGGCTTTGACCGTTTGCTGAAGTTTGTGAAACCCGGCGTGCAGGAGTTCGAGATCGAGGCCGAGCTTTCGCATGAGTTCATCCGCCAGCGTGCGCGCGGCTTTGCCTACACGCCGATCATCGCTAGCGGCGCGAACGCCTGCGTGCTGCATTACATCACCAATCACTGCCAGTGCCAGGATGGTGAACTGCTGCTGCTCGATGTGGCCGCGAACTACGGCAACTACAACGCCGACCTCACGCGGACGATTCCTGTGAACGGCAAGTTCACGCCGCGCCAACGCCAGGTGTATGACGCCGTGCTGCGCGTCTTCAAAACGTGCTGCCAAATCCTGCGCCCAGGCATTCTCATTCGCGAGTATCAGGAAGAGGTGGGCAAGCTGATGGAAAAAGAACTGCTCGGCCTCGGACTGATCACCGAAGACGACATCGCCAAACAGGACCCCGAAAAGCCCGCGTATAAAAAATACTTTCCGCACGGCACCTCTCATCCGCTGGGCATCGACGTGCATGACGTGGGCCACATGTGGAAGCCGGTGCAGGCTGGCATGGTCTTCACCGTGGAGCCCGGCATCTACATCCGTGAGGAGAAGCTCGGCGTGCGTCTGGAGAACAACATCTTCATCGGCGAGCATGAGAACATTGATCTCATGGCGCATATTCCGATTGAGGCGGATGAAATTGAGGCGCTGATGGCTGGCTGACGCGTGAGCGGCATGGGGGTGCGTCAGGCGCACCGCCTTCTCAATTGCCTTCCTTGATCTTGAAGCCGATATAGATACCCGAGCTGATGCCCATCAGGCCGAGCAGTTCGTTACTGAACAGCGGCATGGCGTAGTCGGACAGGACGCCGTTCACAAAGACGACGGCAAGCACCAGAGTCCAGGCGAACATCTGGAAACGGTGGATGGTCATACCTTCGTCAGAACTCAAAATGTCGATGAACCAGTTGGTGAAGGCGCTGTCTGACACGTTTGCGGGCTCGCGCTTTTTCGCGTCCCAATCTCTCTTTTCTGAGATGATGGCGGCAAACATGGACGTCCCGCCGCTGATGCCCATGAGGATGAGTGCGGTGTTGTTCACGCCTGCGAGGCTGCCAGTCGTGGACCATAGAAAAACAAACGAGCCGATGATGATGAAGAACCAGATGGACATCTGCAATCGCGCAAGACTCAACGGGTGCTTGTGCTGATGCCAGTAGTTCGGGTTCACCTGGGTGAGGTTGGTGAGAGTGATGCCGGTGTCACGGAGCACGTCCGTTGTCGGCGCCTTCCAGACGAAAAGGCCGAGGCAGCCGACGATGATGCCCATGCTGATCCAGAACTCCCAGCGGAACAGCGGAATCCCGAGACGAAAGCCGCTGTCCACGCCGATGTAGCTCTTCTTGCCGCTTTCTGACACATACGTCAGTGCCACGTCACCGACCATGCACGTCATCGGGCTGGATTTCAAAAGCTTCAGCCATGCGTCCTTGTCCTTGTTAATGTCACGCAGATTGAAGCGCAGGAGAAAGAGCGACTTCTCTGAATCGATCATCTCCGCCACATCGGTGGGATGGAGTTTGTCGAACGTTTCACCGCCGATTCGCAGACGGAAATTCAAACTCAACGGTTTGAAGCCATGTTTGATGAACCGTTTCGCGGATTCGACCTGCGTCGTAAGCGTCGTCTCTTTTTTGTCGGCATCTTTGAGCGCCAGATCGGTCTTCCCACGCTCCACGTTGAGCATGTTCATCGCTGTGGCATCGGATGCTTTGGCGAGACGTTCCTTGTCAACGTTGTCGAGTTTAATCTTCTGTTCTGCACGTTCAAGCGCTGCTCGTTTCAACTGATCTTCGCCGGTCCTGTTAACGATCAATTTCCAGTTTTTTGCATACTCGGTCTCAGGCTCCAACAGTTCGCCGAACAAGCCGTCAAGGTCGTTGATGACCACGAAGACATCGGAGGAAAATTTTGCATCGAGGGTGGTGTCGGCGGGCACGAGACGGAACTTCCCGCCTTCCATGATTTCGCCAAAGGCCAGAAGCTTCGGCATGGCGGTATCGGATGACAGAAGCCGTTCCTTCACCTTCTTGCCGAGATTCGCTTTGCCCGTGATCATGTTAGCGGGCTCGTCACCTGCGACACCTGAAATGCCCGCCATCATCAAGAACAGCACGAGGAGTGGCATCGGCTTGGAACGTAAAGATGAAGATTTCATGACGAATAATATGCTGTTTTTGAGGCTCTTATTGAATGTTTGTTTAACAAACAAACATACTATTTCCTAGAAGTCTAGATCAAAATACCCATCAATGAATGGTTCCGCCTCCAGCTTGACTTGCTTGCCTGAAGAGCCCAAGCAGACAAGCTCATTACCCGCGCACCCACCTATGTCCCTGCCCCGCTTCCATCTCCCTGCTGCTGACTGGACCACGCCGCGTCTCACGCTCGGCGGGGATGAGGCGCAGCATTGTGGGCGGGTGATGCGGAAACAGGCGGGGGATGTCATCGAGATTTTTGATGGGGCAGGCCGCGTGGCCGTCTGCGAGATCACGCAGGTGACCAAATCGACGGTGCAGGCCGTGATCCGTTCTGAAACATGCGTCGAGCCGTTTCAAACCTCGATCCATCTGCTGCCCGCGCTGATCAAGGCCGAGCCCTTTGAGTGGATGCTCGAAAAGGCGGTGGAGCTGGGCGCGGCAAGTGTGCAGCCTGTCATCACCGAGCGCACCGTGGTTCATCTCGATTCCGCGCAGGTGGAAAAGAAACTCGCCAAATGGCGGCGTCACATGATCGAAAGTGCGAAGCAGTGTCACACACCGTTCGTGCCTGAATTGAAGGCACCCATTGCGCTCGCCATGGGTTTGACTTTTCAGGCTGACTTCAAACTGATTCCTGCGCTGAGCGAACACAGCCGCACGCTCAAGCAAGCTTTGCCGGAATCGAGACCCACCAGCGTGGCCGTCTTGATCGGCCCGGAAGGCGATTTCACTACGGAAGAAGAAGCGCAGGCTTTTGCGGCGGGCTTTGTACCGGTCACGCTAGGCCCGTTGGTGCTGCGGGCTGAGACCGCTTGCATCGCCACGCTGGCGATTTTGGGGCATGAGCTGCGTTGACTCAGCACATCCCATGCGGTGGCGAGACGCGATTCATCAGTAGCCATGTCACTGAAGCTCATTCTCCCATTCCTGTACCTTCTTTGTTTCTTTACCGCGCTGCCTGCTGCAGAGACCGCGCCGGCGGCGGAAAAGGCGAAGATCGAATCTCTGATCTCGCATATCCAGGGACTGGAAAACGCCACCTTCGTCCGGAACGGCAGCGATTACAGCGCGGCGAACGCGGCCAAATTCCTCCGCGCCAAATGGGGGCGGAATGACAAGGAAGTGAAGACCGCCGCCGACTTCATCGCCAAAGTGGCCTCCTCGTCAGGGACTTCCGGCAAGGCCTACTTGATCCGCTTCAAGGATGGCAAAGAAACGCCCTGTGGCGAGTATCTGACGGCCCAGCTTCAAAAGTTGTGAGATGGCGCGATATTGCGACATCATTTCAAATCCGCCGGCGTGTTCGCATTGTGGAAAAACGGCATCTGTTCGTCCCCGAGCGCATGAGTGATGGCCAGTTCTGAATGGACGGCGGCCTCGATGAGGTGCTGAAGCTTGAAGTCTTTCTTGGACAGCGCCTCGCGCATGAGCGGCAGCATGGAGGAAACGTAGAGTCCGGCCAGGGCTTCATCGCCGTGCGGGCCACGGAAGAACCAGCCCTTCTCCGGGCTCTCGTGCTGGTGCAATTGCTCGCGCAGAAAGGCGGCGGTCATCCAGGGCATATCGACGGCGAGGACGAGCAGCGGCATTTGCACCTGTTCCAAACAACGGGTGATGGCACCGAGCGGGCCTTCATCGATGCCCTCGGGATCGTGCATGACTTCCACGCTTTCGTCGGGGCTGACGAACAAGGACTGCTCACTGCGGCAGGAGAGCAGCACGCGTTCGGCACCCAAAGATTGCAGCTTGTGCAATTGCGCCTGCCACAGGTCCTGTCCATGCCAGTGAAGCAGGGCTTTGTCCTGTTTCATCCGGGTGGAGCGGCCCCCGGCGAGCAATGCGGCGGCGAAGGGAGAGGTCATGTTTTGCGGAGGATGCCGTCACTCAAGATTTTGGCACGCAGGCCGCCGTGGCCTTTGAGCGCGGCTTCCGCGCCTTCGGCGAAGGCCTGGTTCATCCAATGGCAGGGCGCGGCCTCCTGCGTGCCGAGAAAACGCACGCCCTGCACTTCAAATTCGGTGCCAATGAGAGTGTTGAGATCGATGCCTTTGGTGATGATGTTGCGACGGAAAGCGGAAACTGGCACGCCCATCACACTGAATTGTTCGCAGACGCGTTCGTACTGCTCGTGCTCAAAAAAGGTGACCTGGCCCTTGTAGTCTTCCTTCCAGTCGAAATAGCGGTCGCCGCGCAGGCCCTTGCCGGTCACGCATTCAACTTCAGGCACTTCGACCGTCGGCGCGGTGCCGGGTGGCAGGCCGTGATGACCGACGAAGTTGTGCTCTGGGGAAATGAAGATGTGGAGGATTTGCATGCAGGGCTTGGATGTTGGCTCCAACGTGTCACAATCCATACGTCTATGACCGCAACAGAGCAACCCATCCGCATCGGCATCATTGGTGCCGGTGGCATCGTCAAATCCCGCCACATGCCCGGCCTGCGGGCCATCCCGAACGTGCAGATCACGCAGGTGACGAACCGCTCGCTGGAGAGCTCCGAGGCCTTTTGCCGCGAGTTTGCACCCGAAGCGAAGGCCGTGGAGCGCTGGGAAGAGCTGGCGTCGAGTCCTGAAGTGGATGTGGTCTGGATCGGCACGCACCCGTACATGCATTCGGAAATGACATGCTACGCGCTGCAGCACGGCAAGCATGTCTTCACGCAGGCACGCATGGCGGCATCCCTTCCAGAGGCGAACCAGATGTGGGAGGCGTCCATGCGGTATCCGGAACTCGTCACCGCGATCTGTCCGGCACCGCAGGGCATGCATGGTGGCGAACTAGTGAAGCAACTGCTCGCGGAAGGAGCCATCGGCACGCCGCATCAGGTGCTGCTGCACAGCTTCAATGATGCCTGGCTGGATGCGGCGAAGCCCGCGCACTGGCGGCAGCAGTCGGACCTGAGCGGGATTCAAATCCTCACGTTGGGCATTTACACCGAGGTGCTGCAGCATTGGCTCGGACATATCGTGGAGCTGGAGGCACGCGGCAATGTGGTGATTCCGGAACGTGCGGGCGTGGAGGTGGATATTCCTGATTTCGTCAACGTGATGGCCAAATTCCGCAGCGGCATCGAAGCAACGATGCTCTTCAGCGGTGTGGCCGCGCATGCGCCGACGGACAAGCTGTGGATCTTCGGCTCCGAAGGCACGCTGAGCTATGACTTCAACACGGACGACCTCCAACTCGGCAAACGCGGCGGCAAACTGGAGTCACTGTCGGTTCCCACCGAGATGCAACGAAGCTGGACGGTGGAGCGCGATTTCATCGCCGCAGTGCGAGATCCCCAAGCGCCGCGACCACGGCCAGGATTCGGCGAAGGCATGAACTACATGCGAGTGGTGCATGCCGTGTGGCAGGCGATGGACGCCCAGGCGGCGGTGAGGGTGGTGTAAAAAAACGACCTTCATCCCTGAATTGCATGAAAACGCTGCTCGCCATGCTGGCTTTGACCTCGGCGCTGGGATGCACCAGTTCTCAAAAGGCTTCACATGAAAAGGAACTGCGGCGTCAAGGGCACGTTACCGTCGTAGCTGGTGGAGCGGACTTTATTGTGACCACCCCCGTGTATCGCAGGTATCAGGCTCTCAGCTGCTGTTTCCCCCGGAGCGTCTGGGATTATGTTCAATCTCAACCCGCTCATAGAGACGGCTCCTCGCTAAATAAGAAAGGAACCGCCGCTTGGGTGGACGTTTCTGGTCACTTTGAGAACATTTATTCAAACGAAGTGTTCGTGGCAACTCAGGTTCACCAAATCAGCCCAGCTCACACGAGATTCATTGCCTGGCGCAGACAGTTTGGCTCAGGAAATCGTGTGCCCGACTATGCTGAATGAACCTTATGAGCCCCGATACCTTTGAAGGCATGTACTACACCGTCCGTCGGCGGCCCACGGCGAGAGCACCATTCACCACGTGCAGCAGGCCTTCGACCTGATAGGGCTTCGGCAGCGCAGCAGCAAAGCCGTAGGCGGCGCAGTCCCTCATCACGGCATCATCCCGGTAGCCGGAGGAGACGATGGCGAGGATTTGTGGATCGAGACGACGGAGATACATCATGGTTTCCCGGCCGCACATGCCATCGGGAATGGTGAGGTCGAGAATGGCGAGGTCATAGGGGCGGCCCTGCTGCATCGCCTCCTGATACAGTCGCAGCGTGTCCTTGCCGTCTCCGGTTTCGACGACTTCAAAAGAGAACTTTTCCAGAGCACGCCGCATCAGATCGCGCACCATGAGATCGTCCTCGAGCAGCAGGATGCGTCCGGCAGAGGGTTTGGCGACCTGCATCAACGGTCTGCTGGGAGTCTGCGCCACCGGCACTCGCGCAGCCTCAATCATGTGGCGCATGTCACCCAACGACTGATAACGGTGCTGCGGATCTGTCATCAGCGCCCGGATGATGATGGCGTCAAAGCGGGGGTCCAGGCCAGGCAGCAAGGACGAAGGTGGCTGCCAGGAGCCGCGCGGCAGAGCCCCGGTAAGCATCTGATACATCAGCACGCCGAAAGCATAGATGTCGGCACGATGATCGACATCCCGATGGGCGTTGAACTGCTCCGGTGCGGCGTACTCCGGCGTGCCCATGACCATGTGCGTTTCTGTGACCATGGAGGGCGAACGCATGACGTCCTTGGCGAGCCCGAAGTCTGTGATCTTCACCTCCCCCTGCCGCGTGAGCATGATGTTCGCGGGCTTGATGTCACGATGGACGATGCCTTTGGAGTGCGCGTATTCGAGTCCGGCGCAGATCTGCGGCAGCAGCTGCAGCGCGAGTTCGCGCGTCATGCGCCCGGTGCTCATGATTTCACCGAGGTCGGTGCCATCGACGAACTCCATGACGAAAAACAAAAACTCAGTGCCGATGTGGCCATAGTCGTAGATGGCGACAATGTTTGGGTGGTTGAGCGTGGCCATGGCCCGCGCTTCACGACGGAAGCGGTCTTCAAAGGCAAAGTCATACCCGTCGGTCACACGCAGCACCTTGATGGCCACCGGCCGCCCCAGGCTGAGCTGGGTGCCACGATACACCGTACCCATGCCGCCAATGCCCACCTGCGCCTGCACCGAATAACGCCCAAAGGGCATCATGGCGGAAAGCTCCTGCGAGGAAGGTGGAGCGGAACGAGTCACAAGGGGAGCGGCGGAACTGCTGGTAAGTCGCATCAGTGAGGTACTGTGACACACCTGCCCAAGGGAGCAACAACCTTAAACCTTGGGGTATATTTAGGTGTTCCGTTTCAAACCGTGGCGGGCTTGCTGGCGGCTGCCAGTTTACGCATGTAGATAAATCCACCGATGGCCAGCGCCAGCATGGCGATGCCCAGCAGCGGGCGGACAAAGATCCAGGCGATGGCGATCACCAGGAAGGAAATGGTGCCGGCAAGGACAAAAGAGATCAGGCCCGTGCCCATGCCGATGATGTTCCCAATGAAGGGGATCACACTGCCCAGCACGCTAAGCGGCTTCATGATGGCCATGAAACCGAAGGCCATGAAGAGGAAGCCGAAAAAGCGCACCAGCCAGGTGATCATCGAGTTCGCGGCGGCGGCGTTTTTAAACATCGCTTCGGCACTGACCGTGCCCTCCTCGATGAAGTTGATCGCGTCACCGGCCTTGGTCTGGTAGGGCTCAAAGGTTTCATCGATCTGCGCCGCCAGGATGCTGTAGGTGCCGGGCTTCACGATTTCAAAGGATACGCGCACGTCACCGACCTGGGGCGTTTTGGGGTTTTCACCAATGTAAAAGGCCCCGTCCTGGATTTTCGTTCCAGTTTTGAGATCCTCAGGCAGCCTGGCCAGATCCGCATCCGTGACCGCATTCTTGATCGGGCTGCCCATCTGTTTCACGAAGTCTTCCGGCACATCGAACACACCTAGGGTGACCTCCCCGGCAGCGATGTTCGCGTTTTCGGGGATCAAGTCTCCCTTATTGGTGTGGCCTTCGGGCTTTTTGAATTCGGAGGACTTCACCGGCTCATCCACCCATTTCTTTTCATAAGTGTAGGTAGTCGTGGTTTCTTCACTGCCACCGACTTTTTCCTTTGTCTCCGTCTTCGTGTTCTCCACCCACTGATAAATCTCCTCGGTGCGAACAATCCGGAGCGCTGGCACGCTGATGCCGTAATTTGTGTCTTCCACCATGCCCGTGGCTTTCGCGTCCCCTGTCACATGCACGAGTTTTTTGTCATTGGCAGGGTCCACTTTGTCCGCAGCCACATGCACCACGGCGGCGGCACCTTCCTTCAGACTGTTCGCGGTGGTGACGGCACGGCCTTCATTCCACCAGAGCAGAACGATCGTCACGGGAATGATAATGATGCCAAACAGGATGCCTTTGATCGATCCGCCAATGCGGCTGAACCAGTTTTGTGAAGTCACTTCGGTGTAGGAGTCAGCCATGGAATAGAATTGGGTGGATTTCGTAAATTGGAGTGCAAATCCCGCCTGACCTCTTCTTTTTTCTGCCACACGAAAATACCGGAACCAGTGACAAGGCGGCAAGAAAGCACCGCAGCTTCGTTTGTTAGTCTCTCACTTATGAAAACGCGCTTCCTTCTCCTCATGCTCGGCAGTTCCGCGCTCGCTGCCGACCCGAACGTCAAAACCGACGCCGTCGCGGGGAATGAGGCCGTGAAAAAGATCATGGAAACCCGCGCCGGACGCGGGGTCATGCGTGACGACACGCCGCCCACGCCCCCCGAGGAGGCATTGAAGAAATTCAAAATACGCAGCGATGTCGTCATCGACCTCATGGCTGCCGAGCCGGTGGTGGAGCAGCCGCTGTATGTGAGCTGGGATTCCAAGGGCCGCATGTGGGTGGTGCAGTACCGGCAGTACCAATTCCCCGCCGGGCTGAAGATCATCAGCTACGATCAGCACCTGCGCGCCAAGTTTGACAAGGTGCCGCTGCCGCCGCCACGGGGCGAAAAGGGGGCCGACAAGATCACCGTCTTTGAAGACACGGATGGCGACGGCTTTTTCGACAAGCACGAGGACGTCATCACCGGTCTGAACATCGCCAGCGCCGCGCTGCATGGCATGGGGCGCATCTGGGTGCTGAATCCCCCGTATCTGCTCAGCTATGCGGACGCCGATTTTGACGCGAAGCCCGACAATGACACGCCCGAGGTGGAGCTCAGCGGCTTCGGCCTGGAAGACACGCACAGCGTCGCCACGAATCTGCAATGGGGCATGGACGGCTGGCTCTACGGTGCGAACGGCAGCACCACCACCGGCAACGTCAGCAGCGCCAACACCAAGAATGTGAAGTGGGAGGGCCAGTGCATCTGGCGCTACCACCCCAAGAAGATGACCTTCGAAATCTACGGTGAAGGCGGAGGCAACACCTTCAGCCTCGACTTCGACAGCAAGGGCCGCCTGTTCTCCGGCACGAACGGTGCCACACGCGGCATGCATTATGAGCAGGGCAGCTACGGCATCAAAGGCTGGGGCAAGCACGGCCCGCTGACCAATCCGTATGCCTTCGGCTGGTTCGAGCACATGAAGCATGAGGGCGATAACAAACGCTTCCCCCAGGCCTTCACCGTGTATGAAGGCGGCCTGCTCGGCAGCGCCTACGAGGGTAAAATCATCGCCCCGAACGCGCTGCATAACCTCGTCTATGTCAGCGAGCGCCTCCCGGACGGCTCCACCTTCCGCACGAAGGATGAGGAAAATCTCCTCAGCACCCCGGACCGCTGGTTCCGCCCCGTCTGGGCTGGTGTGGGTCCCGACGGCGGCTTCTACATGGCCGACTGGTATGACACCCGCCTGAGCCACGTCAGCCCCATCGACGACTGGCACAAGACGAGCGGCCGGATCTATCGCGTACGGCCTGCTGCGGGTGCGCCGAAGTTGAAGCCATTTGATCTGAGCAAGGCGAGCGGGGAGGAGTTGCTCGGTTACCTGAGCCATCCGAATGAGTGGTTCCGCAAGCAGGCCATCTTGGAGATCGGGTGGCGTCATCTCACCGAACTCGGCCCCAAGCTCAAGGCCCTGCCGCAGACGCTCGAAACCCTGTGGGCACTGGATGCGCTGGGGCTGGCCGACGATCTGCCCTTCACCAGCAGCGATCCTTACATCCGGCGCTGGTCCGTGAAGATGGTCGGGGAGGAAAACCGGAACACGGACGCCCTTCTGAAAATGGCTAAAACAGAGAAACATCCCGAAGTCCGCGCCCAGATTCTTGCTACGGCCAAAAAGATTCCGGCCCAGTCCGCCCTGCCCCTGCTCTGGGTTGGTGATGCCGAAGACATCAGCGGCCATCTGCCGCTACTCGCATGGTGGGCGCTCGAATCGAAGGCGGAAAAGGAACGCGCCGCCGTCTTCACCTTCCTCAAAGCCGACACCGCTTTTCTCAAGACCACCCTCTTCCTCGATCACCTCGCTGAAAAGCTCGCGAAACGCTACGCGCTGGCGGGTGGTGAGGAGAACTTCCAGTCCTGCGCCGATCTGCTCGCGCTGACCAACGACGAAGCGCTGCGTGGCAAGTTCATCGCGGGCATTGCGTCCGCGTTTGAAGGCGCGGAGATGCCGAAGCTGCCGGAATCACTTACCAAAGCGCTCAACGACTACATGGCGAAGCAAGGGGGCGGCGACCTCACGCTGGCGCTGCGCAGTGGCAATGCCGACGCGCTTAAGAAGGCGCTCGCGCTGCTGTCCGACAAGAAAGCCAGCAACACCGCACGCATCGGCATCGCGAAGACGCTGGCCGAACTGGGCAAACAGGAAGCGGTGATGCCGATGGTGGCGATTTTGAAGACCACCAATCCGGCGAGTCTCAAACGTGGCATGCTGCAAGCGGCGGCTAAGTTTGGCGACAAGCGCATCCCCGAAGCGCTACTGCTCGGCTGGGAAACTCAAATTTCCGGTGACCAGGCGCTGCGTGAAGACGCCCTGCGCGTGATGGCAGGCCGCAAGGAGTGGGCGCAGATTTTGGTGAGTTTTGTTAACGACTGGAAGGTGCCGGTGAAGCATTTCACCATCGACATCGTACGCCAGCTCAGCCTGCACAAAGACCCGGAGATTGATGCGGCCATCGACAAGCACTGGAAGGGCCTGCTGGCAACCGGTCCCACACCGGAAAAGAAAAAGGAGTCGGAGCGCATCAAGGCCGTGCTGAAAACCGGACTAGGCGATGCCGAGAAGGGCAAGATCCAGTTCATGGGCCGCTGTTTCATCTGCCACAAGCTCTTTGGCGAAGGCGGAGCCATCGGCCCCGAACTCACCGGCTATGACCGCAGCAACGCCGACTTCTGGCTCGACAACCTCTTCATGCCCAGCATGGAAATCCGCGAGGGCTTCGGCGCCTACATCGTGAAAACAAAGGGCGGCCAGATCCTCACCGGGCTCATGGACGCGCAGGACGCCAAGGGCATCGTCATCAAGGACATGGCCAACAACAAAACCGCGCTCAAACAGACCGACATCGAATCCATGACAGCGTCACCCATTTCGCTGATGCCAGAAGGCCTCACCACCGGCATGAGCGACGCGGACCTGAAGGACTTCTTTGCGTATTTGATGAAGAAGTGATCTGCCTCAAGCAGGTCAGTTTATCATTGCCAGTCCTGCGGTCTGCTCAGCCGTCAATCTTGGCATGCCCAGACCATGCAGGCGCTCCCAATAGGCCTCAAAATCGGGAACCTGCATTTGAACAGAGGGCATGTGCGTGGCGGCCCCAAAATCCATCATGGCGTCCATGAAGTGAAGCTGCTCGGCCAGGGGCAGAGCTTTAACTTGCAGCAATAGGTCACGGGCGCTCACGCCTAGAAGATACCAGGACAGGAATCGCCTAACAAGCCGCTTTTCCTCCTGTCCTCCGCAGGAGAGCAAGCCCCACTCCACCTCACCGATACAAGACACCGAACCCGCGCAGCCAGGTAGCAGCTACGCCGAGGAGGAGAGCCAGAGAACCGAATTCTCCGGCGAAGGGCAGGTGCAGGTCGGCAAAGACATCCAGCGTGGCGTAGAGCGCGCCTGTGCCGGCCAGCGCGGCGGCCACGCCATAGACATAGCGGCCAATCCAGTGGTCATTGGTGAAGGCAGCGGCATTGACCACGGCGGCGAAGATGCAAACGAGGGCGGCATAGCTGCCCGCGTCCACCAGATGCCATGCAAAGCCGAGCAGGAGGCTGGAGACGGCGGCAACGATCAGCCCGCCCACCACCACGCCCTCCCAGTATTCGCGCGGGCGCAGCGCCTGCCGTGCGAAACGATCCATCACAATGAAGGCTGAGCTGAGTCCGCGCGCCAGATGCGCCCACAGCACGAACAGCAACCATGCGCCGATGACGACCGAGGCGAGAATGGGCGAGACGGTCTTGAGATAGCTGCTGAGAATCCGGTAGCCGATGAAACCGCCGAGCATGATGGCGGTCTGCCGGCCGTCCGTGAACTGATTCATGAAGTGCGCGAACTTCAGCTGCAGGCGGTAGGGCCATGACCGCGCACGAAAGGACTCGATGAGTCCCAGCCTTGCGTTTTCATTCATGGGGTTCAGCCGCAGCGCTTCGAGGAAGTGCTCGTTGGCTTTTTTGTGATCCCCCTTCATCACGGCCATCCAGCCAGCGCTGGTATGCGCGCTGTCATCTTCCGCATTGCGTTGCAGTTGATATTTAATGAGCTCCGCGTTGTCGCCGTCCTTTTTCTGCAGCAGCAGCGCGGCGGAGAGCACCTCGGCGGCCATGGTGTTCTCGGTGTCCAGTGAGAGAGCGGCGCGGGCGGAGGCTTCCGCTTTCGGATAATCGCGCTGGCGCAGGTGCAGGCGTGCGAGCACGGCGTGGCTGAAATCGCTGTCGGGGTCGAGACTCACCGCTTCTTCAGCATGCTGCAGTGCCACTTTGACGGCAGCGTTCTGCCCGTCTTTGGCATTCGCATTCAAGGCGAGCGCCAGGACGCTGCGGGCGAAGGCGTTTTCCGGCTCCAGCGCCACGGCACGCTGGGCCGCGTCGATCGACTTCGGCGCGGTGCCATCCTCGTGCATCCAGCACAGCGCGAGCATGATGTAACTGAGCGTGTGATGCGCGTCGAGCTCGAGCGCCTGCTGATAGCAGGCGATGGCGTCCTGCGTGCGGTGCTGGCTCTGCAGCAGGCGGCCACGGGCAAATGCGGCCTCAGGGGAGGGATGAAAATCGTCAGACATGCGCCGTCAGGGGTTCAGCGCTTCATGAGGCCGAGGTGTTTCAAGACGTCATCGTAGAAGCCGCTTTGATTGGAATACATCGCGTAATTTTTCGCGCTCTCGAACCAGGCCTTCGTCGTGGCTTTGTGACGACCTGCCGCCTTGATCAGATCCTTCGTCGTCAGCGGGATGATTTTGCCGGTGCGCATGACTTCGTTCATGACGTCTTCCGTGGCGAGATCGAAGACCGCCTTGAGATCGGCACCGGAGAAGCCTTCGGTTTTTTTGGCGAGGGCGCGTGGATCGAGCTCACCGATCGGTTTATTCTTCGCCATGACTTCGATGATGGACACGCGTCCGGCTTCATCCGGCGGCGGCACAAACAAGGTGCGGTCAAAGCGGCCCGGGCGGCGAAAGGCGGGGTCGATATGCCACGGGGCATTCGTGGCACCGAGGATGAGCACGCCGTCGTTATTGCCCTCCGCGCCATCCATTTCAGAGAGGAAGGCGTTGATGAGATTGCGACCAGCGCTTTGCCGCAGATCACGGCGGTCCGCAGCCAGTGCATCCACTTCATCAAAGAACAGAATGCTGGGAGCATTCTGCCGGGCGAGTTCGAAGACCTCGTGCATGTTTTTCTCCGAGCCACCGATCCACATGTCGAGAATCTGGTGCAGACCCAGGGCGATGAAGTTGGCATTGATCTCGCCGGCGGTGGCCTTGCTGATCAGCGTCTTGCCCACGCCGGGCGGGCCGTAGAGCAGCACGCCGCCACCGACTTTTTTATCGTAGGCCTTGAACAGCTCCGCATGCTTCAGCGGATAGATGATCTTCATGCGGATCTCTTCCTTCAGCGCCTCCATGCCGCCGACATTGGAAAAATTCAGCTCTGGTTTGCCAAATTCAGCCAGCCCGAGATCGTAGGCGGCACCGCCGCGTGGATGACCTTCATCATCGTCTTTGTCTTCTTCCACCATTTCGATGAGAGTGCCGCTGGACGTCATGGCACCTCGCTTGGGGCCGGAGGCATCATCCCCGGAGGGTTTGATGCCGTGAAGATCTTTTTCGATGCCGGGATCTGCCAAAGAGCGGTTCAAGGCGATGCCCTTGTCATACATGGCCCGGGCCTTGGGCAGATCGCCCTCGGTGATGTGAATGCGTGCGAGCAGCAGGAAGGCGGCGGCGCAGGTGGGGGTGTCAGACACGATCTGCTCAGCGCGCACCGCCGCCTGAGAGGTCTTGCCTTGCAGCAAAGCGACGCGGGCGAGGCCCAGACGTGCGTCTGCATGGGCAGGATCGTCCTTCAGCACGCGCTGAAAGCTCTGTTCAGCCTCTTCCAGCAGCCCATCATCCAGGCAGCCGTCCGCAAAGAGCATGAGCAGCGGCGCGTTGTCGGGCGAATGTTGGAGTGCTAGACGAAGAGCGTCGAGATTTTGAGCCATGTGGAGGACTCCAGCGTGGGGTGGCTGGCGTGGCAAGGGCTTTTAATTTCCCAATGCGCGCCGATACGCCGCGATCTTGTTGAGGAATGCCTGCCACTTCGCCCCGGGGCGCCCATGCTCCATCAGGAAGTGCGGGCAGTTTTTGTGGCCCAGATTGCGGTGATCATCATGGCGGATCATGAGCCAGTGCTGATGTGGGACGACGTGACTCAGCGGAATGCCGTGCTCTTTCATGAGCCAGGCGGTGAGACGCGCGGTTTTGTCCAAGGTGCGGGTGCGGTTATTGCCACGGTTCTCACACATTTCGATGCCAATGGAGCTGCGATTGCCCTGCCCGTCATAGTCGGCGTGTTCGCCGCGCTCATGGGTGGGCATGCTTTGGTAAATGGAATGGTCATCCACGGTGAAATGCCAGCCGATGTAGCCGATGGCGTTGTGCCTGCCTTTGATTGAGCCGGTTTTGAGCATCTGGGCATGGGCATAGGCCCCAGCACCCCTCCCATAATTCTCCGTGGCGTGGATGGTGATGTAGGTGGGCCGCATGGGCCGGTGCTGACGGCGCGCGTAGCGTCCGTTCGGTATCAAATCGACCGTGACACCCGGCGGCGTGCCCTGGGGAACGATGACCGAACAGGAGCTCAAGAGGGCCGCGAGGAGAGCGTAGCGGGCGATGTGGGGGAATTTCATAGGTTCAATATGAGCAGTTTACGTGACAAGATCCGCTTCCGGTCCCATGTCGTTATCGAGTTCTAGGTATTTTTTGGTTTACCTTGGTTTTCGATGCGCTCGAGCAAGGATGCAAAGATTCTCAAATTCGCTCTTCACGGTCGGCATTTTGACGCGAGAAAAATTTTTTCGCCGTGGAACCCTTGAATCTTCGATGTGAAACGCATTTTTGCACAATGGCTGGGAAAAACATCTCGCCAGAACACAATATCTTGTGCATGATCCGCCTCGGCACCCGCTACATCTAGTATTTATAGTGTTGGTCGATTATCAGTCATTTTCGCGAAAAATCAAATAAACACCCTTCACTCTGCAACGAAATCGTCATGGAAAAGACCTACAAGATTGGCAACCGCGAGTTCCAACTCGATCAAGACAAAGCTGAAGCTGCCTTCGCAGCCAAGAAGGTGATCAATGGTCGTAAGAGCATGACCTTCAACCTCCTCCCGCTGAAATATCAATGGGCTTATGACCTATACCGGATCATGAAGGCCAACCACTGGGAGCCAGAAGACATTCAGATGCAGAAGGATGTGGAACAATGGCGTTCCAACGATGTCTCCCAGAACGAACGCTGGATCATCATGATGGGCATCGGCTACTTCAGCGCTGCCGAAGGCATCGTGGGAGACAACGTGCAGCATGTGGTGCGCGAGCTGGTGACCGCCCCCGAATTGAAGCTCGTCCTGGGCCGCCATGCCCATGAAGAGAACATCCATGCGGATTCCCTGCTGTACATGATTTCCTCCCTGGGCATCAACCCGCATGAGTGCGAGGCGATGTTTGAGCAGATCCCGACGATCGTGAAGAAAAACGAGTTCGTCACCAAACACTCCAACAACCTGCGCCGCGATCTCGACCTCACCCTGCTCGAGAACAAGCAGCTCCTGGCCAAGAACATCTTCGTCTTTGGCCAGTGCATGGAAGGCACGCAGTTCTACGGCCTGTTCGGCATGATCCTGAGCCTGTACCGCCAGAACAAGTTCCCCGGCATCGGCTCGATGTTCCGCTACACGCTGCGGGATGAGTCGAACCACATCGAAGTCTTCCGCAATCTGTTCATGGACCTCATCGAGGAAAACCCTGACATCTGGACCGCTGACTTCCGCGAGGAACTGCTCAACATCATGCGTGAAGGCGTGGCGCTGGAGAAGGAATTCATCCGTGACTGCCTGCCCGTGAATGCCGTGGGCCTGAGCGCGGAAGAATTTGAGCGCTACACCGACTACATCGCTGACCGTCGTCTGGACGGCTGCGGCCTCCCGGCGCTGAACCCAGGCATCACCAATCCGCTGCCATGGCTGGCGGAGCTGATGGACATCAAGAAGGAGCAGAATTTCTTCGAAGGCAAGGTCACCGACTATCAGAAGTCCTCCGCGCTTGCCGCCTGCTCCGACGACGATCTTTAATTTATCCTTACTGGCCGACTTCCCGCTGGAGTTCTCAGGTCAACTTTCACACCGACTCATTTCCGTTAATCACCTGCTCACGTTAAACTCAAAGCCTGGACCTCCCGCCATGATCACAGACCTGCTCCACGAAGACAAGGCGCTTAAAAACGTCGCCCACAACACGCCTCAGCACCAAAAACCCCAGTTCCAATGGAGTGCCCTGACCGCAGGTGTGCTTGGCATTCCCATGACGGGAAACACCAAGGTGCGCATCGGCAGCAGCGAGCGTGATTTCGATGTCGGTGAAATCGCCGACACCGTGGGCAATGCGATCACCGATCTGCTCATGGCACGCGAGCGCCAGAGCGAAATCTTCAATGACTCGAACCGCCAGTTGGTTCAGGTCATTTCACGTGCGGTGGCCGAGGAGGTCGCCCAGCGCACGGCGGACAATGGCGCTGAGGCCCCCATGCTGAGCACCAAGGAGATCTACCAGGTCATTGAGCAGGCGCTGGTACGTCACAACGCCCACGATGTCGCCCGCAGTCTGGCCGAACGTCGCAAGCGCACCGGAACCCTCGCCAACTCCGACGCAAACGACGCCGGCTCACTCCAACCCATCATGGTCACCACCAAAGTCATCCGTCGCAACGGCCAGCTTGTTTCTTGGAATCACAACAAGATCGAGATCGCCGTGCGCAAGGCCTTCCTCTCCATGGAGATGGATTCCACCCCCGCCGTGCAGATCGCTGAGGCCGTCAGCCGTGCCATCATCCATGACGGCAAGCAGTTCATGCACATCGAAGACGTGCAGAACCTCGTCGAAGAAGAGCTCATGAAGCAGGGCTACTTTAAAGTCGCCCGCTCCTACATCCAGTACCGTGCGCTGCGCTCCAACATGCGCTTCGGCGACGAGCAGGCCGCCGCCATCTTGGACGAGCAGGAGTCCGACCAGCAGCAGACGCTCATCCTCGTGCGTGTTTCCCCCACGGAGACCTTCCTCTGGGACGGCCAGGACCTCAAGAAGCGCATCGACTTCGCCAGCCTCGGCCTCGACCTCTGCGTCTCCCGTGCCGAGATCGAAATGGAGCTGCGCCGCTCCATCTTCAGCGAGATCTCCGTCGAATCTCTCAAGACCACCATCATCCTCAATTCGCGCACCTTGATGGAGAAGGACGCCGACTTCGCGAAGTTCGCCGGCCGCATGCTCCTCACCTACATCTATGAAGAAGTGCTCGGCTGGAGCATCGTCGATCACGGCATTGAGCAGCTCCCAAACTACCATCGCCGTGGCTTCCGCAAGAACCTCGCCCGTGGCATCGAGATCGAGCGCCTGCACCCGCAGCTCCTCAAGTACGACCTCGACAAGCTCGCCGACGCCCTCGATCCGGCCGCCGACATGGACTTCGACTTCCTCGGCATCCAGACGCTCTATGACCGCTACTTGATCATCGATAAAGTCTCCAAGCCTTCGAAGCGCCTCGAAACCCCGCAGCTCTTCTGGCTCCGCGTCGCCATGGGCCTCTGCGTCCAGGAAAAGGAGAACGCCGAAGACAAGATCATCGCGCTGTACAAGCTCTACAAAGGCCGCCGCTTCTGCTCCAGCACGCCCACGCTTTTCAACAGCGGCACGATGCACAGCCAGCTCTCCTCCTGCTACCTCTACAAGGTGGACGACAGCATTGAATCCATCATGCAGCGCGGCATCGCCGACAACGCCTACCTCTCCAAGTGGGCCGGTGGCCTCGGTGGCTCCTGGACCGCCGTGCGCGGCACCGGCGGCCACATCAAGGGCACCAATGGCGAAAGCCAGGGCGTCATCCCCTTCCTCAAGCTGCACAATGACCAGCTCATCGCGGTCAATCAGGGCGGCAAGCGCCGTGGCTCCGGCTGCGCCTACCTCGAAGTCTGGCACAACGACATCGAAGACTTCCTCCAGCTCCGTGTGAACACCGGCGACGAACGCCGCCGCACGCACGACCTGAACACCGCCAACTGGGTGCCCGATCTCTTCATGAAGCGCATGGAAAACCGCGGCCAGTGGACGCTCTTCCGCGCCAACGAAGCACCCGACCTCCACGAGCTCTACGGCAGCGCCTTTGAAAAACGCTACGCCGAATACGAAGCCATGGCCGCCAAGGGCGAGATCTTTGGCCGCACGATGGAAGCGGTTGACCTCTGGAAGAAGATGCTCAAGTCCATCTTCGAAACCGGCCATCCCTGGATCACCTTCAAAGATCCTTGCAACGTCCGCAGCCCGCAGGATCACGTCGGCGTCATCCACAGCTCCAATCTCTGCACCGAGATCACGCTGAACACCAGCCACGAAGAAACCGCCGTCTGCAACCTCGGCTCCGTCCTCATCGACAACCACCTCGACGACAACGGCAACATCGACCACTCCAAGCTGCGCGAGTCCATCCGCGTCGCTGTGCGCATGCTCGACAACGTCATCGACATCAACTACTACCCCACCGAATCCGCGAAGACCGCCAACAGCCGCCATCGCCCCATCGGTCTCGGCGTCATGGGTCTCGGCTACGCGCTCTATCGCAAAGGCCTGCCCTTCGCCTCCAAGGAAGCCGTCGAATTCAATGACGAGTTCATGGAAGCCGTCGCCTACTACGCCTATGAAGCCAGCAGCGACATCGCCGCAGAAAAAGGCACCTACTCCACCTACAAAGGCAGCAAGTGGGACCGTGGACTCCTGCCGCAGGACACCGTGGATCTCCTCGCCAAAGAGCGCGGCATCGACATCGACGTCCCCCGTGGCGGCAAGATGGACTGGTCCGGCCTGCGTGCCAAGATCGCCAAGAACGGCATGCGCAACAGCAACGTCCTCGCCATCGCGCCGACGGCCACCATCTCGAACATCATGGGCTCCAGCCCTTGCATCGAGCCCCTGTTCACCAACTTCTACACCAAGAGCAATCTCTCCGGCGACTTCATGGTGCTCAATCCTTACCTCGTGAAGGATCTAAAGAAGCGCGGCCTGTGGAACTCCGAGATCCAGAACAAGATCAAGTACACCGACGGCGAACTCGAAAGCATCGAGGAAGTCCCCCTCGATCTGAAGCGCAAGTACGCCACCGCCTTCGGCATCGACTGGGCATGGTTGCTCGACGCCGCCGCCCGTCGTCAGAAGTGGATCGATCAGTCCCAGAGCGTGAACCTCTTCTGCGGCGAGAGCGCCCTGCAGACCCTCTCCCACATGTACCGCGCCGCCTGGCGCAAAGGCCTCAAGACCACCTACTACCTCCGCACCCGCAGCGCCTCCAACATCGAAAAAGCCACCAGCGAAGTCGAGAAGGAAAAGCGCGGCATCGTCGGCACCCACCACGCCGGCGTCGCCGCTGCGGCTGCCGCTGCGAAACAGTTCACCGCTGACGAAGCCATGGCCTGCTCGATTGAAGCGATGAGGAATGGCGGCACGTGTGAGGCTTGTCAGTAAGCGGACGTGGTTGCCATCTGGCGCATTTTTGCGCTAACCTCAAACTCTTCGGTGAGCAGTGACGCTCGCTGAGGAGTTCCCGTTAAATAAGTTTAAATTCACCAGGAACCTATGGAGCCCCGTTTCTACAAGGTCAGTCGTGCAAAAAGGCAGGTGCTGGTGGATTTTATCGCTGATGCGTTGGAATTCCAAGGCTGCCGTTTGCTGCATCGACCTGATTCAGGAACCGCTCCTTACCGCTTCACGTTTGAACTGCCTTCGGGTGAGCGCATGGGCATCATGGCCTATGCGTTTTTCGCCAATAGCAAGGTCACCAAGAACCGCCCAGGTGATGAACATCGCTTCCAGGTAAAGTACGGCCCGGATGACAAGCAAGAGCACTCGATCTGGCAGGATCCATTTGGTCTATACACCACTATCTTTTGCGGAATCGATCCGGAACGTGGCACATTTGTAGGTGTTGATCCTGAAATGCACAATCCGACTCGGTTCTTCATGTCCATTGAGTACAAGCAGCACCATTCCGAGGCTACGTTAAAGAATGGATGGCATGTTTGGGAGCGAGACCGCCGGGAGAACACCGAAGAACCAGCCGAAGTCATGATAGGGGGCACTCGCTCGAGTTTTCTTCGTTATGTCCGCTTTGAACGAGAAGCCTTGGGTGAAGATCAAGGTCATCGAGCCTTGCTGGCAGAAAGGCCGGAAATTTGGATGCCTCCGACCCGCATGATTCAACCCGACAACTTTACGCGACCAGAGGCCGACAAGCTGCACCAATTGGCGACCGAGTTTGAGATGTCTGAGCGGCAGGTGCTTGACCTGATCGCCAGCGCCCGAAGGTTAAAAATGGCCGTTCGCGGTTGGGTGGCTGAAGAGCATTTGGTTAAGCAGCTCAGTCAACTTGAAGGCGTGACGGATTGTATTCGCTTGGATGAGGAAGGTGGACCTGACTTGCGGCTCAATTATGCCCGGGTGCCACTTACCGTGGAGTGCAAAAATGTTCTTCGCCAGCGCGCGGCGAATGGCTTGGCGCGTATGGATTTTCAGCGCACACGCGCATCGAAAAATGATCCATGCTCGCGCTATTATAGCCCAACGGATTTCGATGTCCTCGCCGCTTGTCTCCATGCCGTGGAAGAGAGTTGGACCTTCCGTTACGCCATTCCTATCACATTGGATGTGCACAGCCGTTGCCCAGCCAAACTTAGTAATAATGTTCGTGTTGATGAACGCTGGAAAAATTCCGCATCTGCTGTCTTGTCCGAGGCAGTGCGCTTGAAAAATTGATCTTACCGCCGTGCCCGCTCGCACTCCAACACTCCTAAGTCTCTATTCCGGTTGCGGAGGGATGGACTATGGATTCGAAGCCGCAGGCTTCGAGGCAAGGGCACTCTTGGAGATGGACCATGCCTGCTGTGAAACACTTCGAGCAAATCGTAAGTGGCCCGTGCTAGAGCGCGATGTGTTTCAAACCGCTACGGAAACCATTCTCGAGACCGCAGAACTGCGGCTTGGCGAAGCTGATCTTCTCATCGGCGGGCCTCCTTGCCAACCATTTTCCAAAGCCGGTTATTGGGCCAACGGCGATTCTCGAAGACTCGATGATCCACGCGCCAATACACTCAACGCCTTTATGCGCATTGTCGAACAGACGCTGCCTGGCGCGTTCGTACTGGAAAACGTCACAGGTCTTGCTTACTCTGGCAAAGATGAGGGCCTACAGCTGCTACTAGAAATGGTGGGAAGCCTCAACCAACGCGCAGGAACTAAATACCGTCCCTTTTTTAAGATAATGCGTGCAGCCGAACATGGTGTGCCTCAACTGCGGGAGCGTTTCATCCTCGTCGCACATCGCGAAGGTCGTGAATTCCAGTTCCCCCAACCCTCCTATGCGCTACCGGGTGAGAATAATCTTTTCTTGGAATCCGCCCGTACCACTTGGGATGCCTTAGGCGATCTTGCCGCAGAGCCTGATGATGAGGACGATCTGCGGATGAAAGGAAAATGGGCTGATCTACTGCCCAGCATCCCCGAAGGTCAGAACTACCTTTATCATACCGAACGTGGCGAAGGCCGTCCGCTCTTCGGCTGGCGCCGTCGCTATTGGACCTTCCTTCTGAAACTCGCAAAACATCTGCCTTCGTGGACTCTTCAGGCACAGCCCGGTCCAGCGGTGGGGCCGTTTCACTGGAACAACCGACGCCTCAGCGCCAGAGAACTCTGCCGGCTTCAAACTTTCCCTGACGATGTGAATCTATCTGGAAACCTTGCCGCCAAACAACGGCAAGCTGGCAACGCAGTTCCTTCACTTCTCGCCGAAGTCATTGGTCGTGCCATTCTGGAGCAATGGCATGGACAAAAGCATTCTAAACTGCCTACGCTTCTGCCAACATACAAAGGCCCTGCACCTCCCCCTGAACTGACACACAACACTCCACGAAAATACTGGCATCTCGCTCACAAGGAGACCGCGCATCCTGGAACAGGTAAAGGATACCGTGCAAGCCAGATGGTCAGCTAGAACTGTGTCAATCCAATGGAGATGAAACAAATCCTGCCTTCGGTCAGAACCCTTGTTTAACACCGAGACCGAAGGCCCAGGGTAAGAAGCCAGTCATTTGCTCGTAGGTCGGGTGGCTGAGATTGATCTTGAGCCCGGCCATGAAGTCCTCATGCGAGAGTTCCAAACTCGGATCAGCATCCAACTCCTCAGAACGCCGTGTCGCCTCGTCCAGCCAGGCCTGATCCACGGTCTTCTGCCAGTCTTCCGGGACACTGGCGTATAGCCTGTCGGCCAAAGCCACGCGTTCGGCGACGGGCAACGAGAACAAAGACTGGGGCAAGGCGGTCGTGCTCATAGGTCCTTAGTCCGCGATTCACCGCCGAAATCCATCGTTTTTCACGCCTGAGCAACAGCCCGCCACAAACAGGGTTGGCCTCCACCGGAGCCCCCCCTAAAACTCCGCCAGCCAAACCAAGGCTTCTCGCCTGGATTCGCCAACGCCAGACGCCCTCGAACTAATCATGGCTATTCACTGGATAGGCTCTTAGTCGGCGGCGTTTCTGAGGGCGCGGGCGAGGTATTCGGCATCGATCTGCTTTTCGAGGGCGCGGAGTTCGGCGGAGCGGGCTTCGCCGAGGAGGGCGGTGAGCTGGACTTCGGCGAGGGCCTGATTGACGCTCTTATCGATGCGGTAGTCGGGGGCGCCGTGGATGCCGGACATGAGGAAGTCTCTGCGGCGGGTCATGACTTCGGCCTGGTGTGCTTCGATGAGCTTGATGGCGGCGTCTGCGGTTTCGGCATCGAGCTTCCAGGTGCTGAAGAGCTGGCGGCAGCGGGGCTCGCGAAAGCGCATGACGGTGGCGAGGAGCCTGCGCTCGAGCTTGGGGCTCATGTTGGAGAAGGCTTTGGTGGCGTGCTCGCGAAGCTTTTCATTTTGGTCCTCCATTTTTTGCACGACGGCTTCAAAGGCGGCCCGCTGATCGGCGGGCGAAGGGATGGCGAGGCGTGAGGGCTGCGTGGCGGGGGCGGCAGCGGCGGCGGCTACGTGAGCCGGGGCGCTGGGTGTGGGGCCGTCTTTGTCGCGCAGGGTGCAAAGGAGGGTGGCGGCAAGCAGCAGCGGCAGGAGGAGTGTGAGGAGCGGCTTTTTCATGCGGGCGTGCGTGGGTGAGCGGCTTACCGGCCCGGGGTGCGGACCGGTAAGCGCTGCGGGTGCGGACTTCAAAAGGGATTACACGGGAACGGGATCGGGGTCGTCCGGTGGGAACGGGGGATCTTCCGGTGGGAACGGGGGATCGTCTGGCGGGGGCGGCGGGTCTTCGTAGACGGGGATGGGATCGCCGTAGTAGGGGGGAGGATCCTCGGGCGGGTCCTCGGGGGGCGGCGGGTCGTCATAGACGGGATCCTGGGGGATGCCCTCGCCGCAGGGGGGATTCATCATGCACTGCGGGAGATTTTGCAGGCGCTGGCTGGCGTCGTTGATGATGGAGTCTGCGGTGTTCATGGACTGTGTCACCTGTGAGATGCGATCTGTGATGTCCTGGATCTCCTGCTCGTCGGGTTCTTCTTCGCAGAGGACGTCCTCGAGGGTGTCTTGCAAAATGCCGAGTTCTACGGCGAGGCCATTCCTTTCGGCTTGGGCGTCTGCGAGCCAACCGGTGAGGTACTGCCTTTCCCAGCAGGTGTCGCATACGGCGTATGACTGGAGCTGCATGCCGATGAGCATGAGGAGGATGAGGCCTGACTGGAGCAGGCGCGCGAGGGGAGGCTGATGCAGGCGGGGCCTGCAGGCCGGGTGCATGGGTGGTATTTCGTCTCTCTTCATGGTATTATGGTTTCCTTGTCTAAGGTTCTATTTCTGGTTTACTTTGGGGGACTGGGGCCGTGCGCAGAGTGCATGGACACTCTGTGCGGCAGGTCTGAAGGGGGTGCCCTGGAGGCAATTCGGAGCAGCAATGGAAGATCCGGTCATTGGATGATACAGGTATTCGATTTTAAGAATTTGCGCCACTTTTCTTTAATTTCACGACACTTTCCTAGGCTGTGCAACCGCTTCAGGTAATGTTTCGTTTACGATTATTTACCTTTATGTGTCCATCATTGGATGAAGCCGATCTTTTGACAATCTTATTTTGCAACCATTCAGGTGGTGCTAAAAAGTGATGCACCGAAACCCTCCAGCGACGGCTTCAAGCGCCACCGTTCACTGATTATCAATGAATTTCAGCAACCTTCCATCGACTGTATTTGGCGCGTGAGCGGACGTGGGAGCCAGGGGCATAAACCATCGGGAGGCTGGATTGAATGCCAACGCCTGCCCTGATTTGCTTCCTGCTGCGAGTTTTTGCACACAGGCCGGGGCGGTGCGTCCCTTGAAATCCGGCCACGGGGCAGGGTTTTGCAAGTCTTGGAAAGAAGCGGGGTGAGATCGTGAAACAGGTCAAAAGTTCTTGATATAATACCGAATCCTACCATAATATATTCATGGTAATCCTACCAGAAGCGATTGCCTTGCCGCCCGCACCCGGACCGGCGCTTGGAAGAAAGAGATGCCGGTCATCATGGGCATCCAAACCGGTTTTAGCACTGCCTCCAGACACTATGGAAACACACCTGCCCATCCTCATGGAAGCGGACACCCAACCAAGATTCATCCGCAGGAAGTGGCACTTTCCCTCCTTGGACATCGACAGCCGTGAGATCAGCGCGGAGGCTGCCAGGCAGCGGCATTGCGATCATCTGCGGCGGGAGCCGCGTGTGGCGCTGCAGTCGGACGGCAAGCCTTTCTACCGCATCCAGTGTGCTGACTGCGGCCAGAAGCTCAGCCATTCACTCCCGCACTCCAGCGTCCCCAACCGCGAGAGGTGCCCGCAGTGGAATGAGGAGCTGTACCAGAGGCGCCTCCGCAGTGGCCTTGCTGCCTACGGGCAGTGCCGGGAAGCGGCCATCGCCAAGCGGAAGGCGGAGTGGCGGGCTGTCTATCGCCGCTATCTGGCATCTGCTGACTGGCAGTCCGTGCGCCAGCGCGTTTTGAGGAGGGCCTGGGTCACCTGCGAAGGGTGTTGGGAGGCTCGGGCCACGGAAGTCCACCATCTGACCTATGCCCATGTGGGTGATGAGCTCCTCTTCGAGCTGGTGGCGATCTGCCGCCCCTGTCATGAGCGCCTGCATCCCAAGTCTTCGACCGGCTATCCGGAGCTTCTGGAACGGCACCTGCAAAAGGTTCATGTTTACGGGAGCTGAGCCCGGTTGAGAGAGACGGAAGGCACCATATAAGACCGGGCAAGATTCCACGCATGAATGGCACTTGATTAAGGGCGTAGATCGTGAGACTCACAGCTTGCGCGTAGCGCTCCTCGGAGCGCGGAATTTATTCCGCTGCACTCCGCAGCAAACACCCACTCCGCTTTGGCACGCAACTTTCGCGACACCGAGCATCACCGTGTTTGCGGCATTCAGTAAGAGCCATCACACGTCCCACGCGGACGACCCGCTGCGGACTCATGTCCGCGCTCCGCGACACTTTTCGGCTTCGTCAGTGAATGGATGATTTCCTCGCCGCCCAGCCTTAATCAAGTGCCATTCATGCCAGGCATTTTGCTCACAGGCCGGGTGGCGGGAACGTCTCTTGAAATCCGGCTGTCGGGTGCAGGTCTGGGAGGTCCTCAAGGCCTGGGCGGAGAACCTGGAGCAGGTCAAAAGCGCTTGATTAAATAGCATTTCATACCATAATATAACCATGGTGATCCTACCAGAAACGATTGCTGCGTTGCTCGCCTCGGGCCGGCGCTTTGAACTCACTCCCGAAGGAGGCGTTATCGTGGATGCGGAGCCATCCAAGGTCAGCAAGCGTGCCGAAAGGAACCGCCGCTACTATCAAGCAGGGCGTCTGCATGCGACTGAAAACGTCTTAAATTCGCCTGAACCCGTCTTGGAGTGTCTTGCTGCGTCTAAATCGTCTGAAAACACAACACCTCTCCCCCTCTCGCCCTCCCTCCCCCTTTCCCCTCAGACTCCCCTTTCCCCCGCCCACCCACACACCCCCACACCTGCATATGGGCGAGCGCCCGCGTACGTACGCGAAGCCGACCTTTCCCAAGCAGCGCAGCCCCTGGCCGCGACCCAGAAACCCAAACGACGTGGACTGCCGGTGGATGACGCGATGTGGCTCGCGCACCTCGCTGCAAACCCGGCGTATCAAGCCATCGACATCCCGGCGGAACTGGGGAAATGCACCGCCTGGTGCGAGCTGAAACAACGGCGGCTCAGCCGTGTGAGGCTGCTGAATTGGCTGAACAAAGCGGACCGGAGCATCAACCTCAAAGGCCTGGAGTTGCCCATTGGCGCGGAGCCCCATGCAGACCGTGGAACCCAAGCGGAGCTGGAGGCCTACGCGGCGCAGATCGGACTACCGGCCAGCGATGGCACCTCGATGTTTAACCACTGGGCGGCGAACGGATGGGTGAACGGCCAAACTTCGGTCAAGGACTGGCGGGCGGGGCTGCGCAAGTGGCGGGATCAAGGCTGGCTGCCTTCGCAGAAGGTGATCCACCGGCTAGCGCCAGCGCCGCCGACGCGCAGTGATACCGCGAACCTGCCGGGACGGTATGCGTAGAAAGCGAATCCATGCGCCAGATAAGTTGTCGGGATCAATGCGGGAAAGATTCGGGCCTTTGACCGCATGGCACCAGTAGCAGGCAGACCCTCTGCTGGTCGCGCGGGAGATCTTTTGTAATACCACGAGCAGGTAGAAACGAGTCGGATGATCAGCGAGAAGACAGGCAAAGGCAGTCGTAGGATGGGTGTGGCGACAGCCCGCCCGTCCATCAGCGTGCGGCAACGCACCCTGGCGTACGAACGTCCTGGTGGTCGGGCGGTTTGGCGGAGAGCGCTGTGGAGCACGATACGCGCCCGACGCCAAACACACCCAACCTACGGCCCTGGGCGCCGCGCTGTTCACCTGTTCGCTTACAGCCTCTGCTATGACAGGAATACAGACCTGTTTCCAATGGCGTTTGGTATACTCCATCCCCATCGAGTTTCTGCTCGCTCACTGGGAAACAGGCGGGCTGACTGGGCTGCCGATCCCACGGGCTTGATTCCTGACGGTTTTCGGGAATGCTTGGTGCATGAATCCTGCTGAACCCCTTTCCATCGCCGAGCAGATGAAGGTGCTGCATTCCGTGGAGGATGTGGCCACGTGGTCGCTAGCGCACCTGGGGCTGCCTGCCGAGTGGCGGGATACGAATGAAGAGGGCAATACCGAGCGCTGCCAGGAAGCGGTGAACCGGCTCTTCACGCTGACGCGGGCGGACATTGAGGCGAGCTTGGCGGCACAAGGTTTGCAGCCCGAAGACCTGCCGTCCACTCAGACTGAAAAGGACTCACACGATGGCGCCTATTTCATCGCCCACGGCAAGAAAGAATGGGAGTTCTACTTTCAAGAGCGTGGCTTTCCATGGGCGGCTGCGACGTTCAATGATCTCGCCGAAGCGCGGAAGCTTGTGCTCAACACCTGGATTCCCATCTGGCTCGAACACCTCCGCGTCCCCTGCCGCACGAAGGCAGGGGAGATGATCGAATCACTGTAGGTTACGAAAGCCAAAAGCGCCTTGCCTCTTCCTGTTTCACGCTAAGGCTCCCATCACAAGGCTCAGGCAGCAGCCTTGGCTTTGAGTCCGAGATAGGTCAGTGTGTCCGCCAGATCCACCAAGCCCTCTGCCTCACGCCGTTCTTGATCGGTTAACTCCTGACCGGAGTCTTGTTTGTCGAGCAAGGACATGAGCCGCTCATTCACGCCTTGAGGCAGCTTGAAACGTGCGAGATCGCCCGGCAGTTCCAGATCAAGGTGAATGGTCTGTGACATGGATCTGAGTTTATCGTTTCCACTGCTCCGGCTCAATACCTCAATTGCCGACCCAGTCCGGCCTGCGCGTCAGCCCTGAATCAAGAATGACGCCCTGCATACCATGGCCACGTCCTCAAACGTGGCCATGTTGCCAATTTCACACGCGTTAGATCGCCACTTCCGCATCTTCGTCACCGGCGTCCACCAGCGAGCGGGTGATCATGCCGGCGGCGACGGTGTTGTTCGTCTGTTCATCGACGAGGACGAAGCTGCCGGTGGTGCGGTTCTTTCCATACGGGTCAAAGAAAATCGGGGATGCGCAGCGGAGGCGGATGCAGCCGATGTCGTTGAGAGAGAACTCCTTGCTCGCGACGGTTTTTTCCAGCGTGCTGATGTTCACTTTGTAGAGCACGTCGGTGACCACGGCACGCACATCATTGGTGGTGTGGCGCAGGTGGAAGCGGCTGTTCGGCTTGAGCGTCTTCTTGTCGGCAAACCAGCAGATCATGGCGTCGAATTCCTGGCTGGTCTGCGTCGGCTCATTCGCCTTCACAATCATGCCGCCACGGCTGGTGTCGATTTCATCGGCCACGGTGATGCTGTAGCTGAGCTGCGGGATCGCCTCTTCCTGCGGGCCTTCAAAGGTGTGAATGCCCGTGATCTTCGACTTCATCTCGGACGGATACACGAGCACGTCATCGCCCACGCGGAAGGTGCCGCTGGCCATGCGCCCGGCGAAGCCACGGTAGTCATGCAGATTGCCGAGTTTGGAATCCTTGCGGTCGGAGATCGGGCGAATCACCCACTGCACGGGGAAGCGTGCTTCATCCGCAGCGGTTTCACTGTGTACCTGGACGGTTTCAAGATGCTGCAGGAGCGAAGGGCCGGTATACCATGGGGTGTGCTCGGATCTATCGACGACGTTGTCCCCATTGAGCGCGCTCATCGGGATCGGCGTGACCTGCGGCAGTTGATCGAGGCCTTTGGCGAAAGCCTGGAAGTCAGCCACGATCTTGTTATAGACGGCTTCGTCAAAGCCAACGAGGTCCATCTTGTTCACCGCAAGGACGATGTGGCCGATGCGCAGCAAGCTGGCGAGATAGGTGTGGCGCATGGTCTGCTCGATGACGCCAAGGCGCGCATCGATCAAAATGATCGCGAGATCCGCTGTGGAAGCCCCCGTGACCATGTTGCGCGTGTACTGAATGTGCCCCGGTGTATCGGCGATGATGAACTTGCGCTTCGGTGTGGCGAAGTAGCGGTAGGCCACATCAATCGTGATGCCCTGCTCGCGCTCGGCACGCAGGCCGTCGGTGAGAAGTGCCAGATTCACATGCGCATCGCCACGACGCTTGGAGGATTCTTCGACGGCGAGAAGCTGATCTTCGAAGATGGATTTGGAATCATACAGCAAACGGCCGATGAGAGTGCTTTTGCCATCGTCCACACTGCCAGCAGTGGTGAAACGAAGGAGAGAGGATTCAGTAGGGTTAACGAGAACGTCCATGATAAAAAGCGGAGTGAGAGGGACTATGCGGTCGGGTTGCAGAAGTTTTCGATGCAGTCGCGGTAACCTTGAATGAATTCGTGGTCGGGTTCCGAGTCTTCGAGAAGGGTTGCGATGGCCGATTCTGAAGCGGTTCGAATGGCTTCGATCTCAGCGGGTGTGGCCTCGCGTACGATGGAGGTCAAGAAGTCCAGTGTGTCACCGTCCTCTTCTGCCGCGTCTTCATCGTTGCGACGGACGGAAGCGAGATAAGCCACCGAGTAGGAGAGTGCTTCAGCCAATCTTTTCATCAAAAGTACCCCTCCTTCTTACGGTCTTCCATGGCGTTTTCACTGCGCTTGTCATCCGCACGCGTGCCGCGTTCGGTCTGTCTCGCAGCGGCGACTTCCGCGACGATTTCGTCAATCGTGCTGGCGGTGGATTCGACGGCGCCGGTGCAGGTGATGTCGCCCACGGTGCGGAAGCGGATGGTCATTTCCTTCACCTTCGGCTTCTCTTCATCGTGCAGCGGGATGATGCCGGTGCTGGCGTCGAGGAGCTGGCCGTGGCGATCAATGATCTTGCGCTGATGGCTGAAGTAGAGGCTTGGCAGGGGGATGTTTTCCTGGCGGATGTACTGCCAGATGTCCATCTCGGTCCAGTTGCTCAGCGGGAAGACGCGGAAGTGCTCACCGAAGTGTTTGCGACCATTGAAGATGTTCCAAAGCTCCGGGCGCTGGTTCTTGGGGTCCCACTGGCCGAAGCCATCGCGGTGGCTGAAGAAGCGCTCTTTGGCGCGGGCTTTTTCTTCATCGCGGCGACCACCACCCAAGCAGGCGTCGTATTGATTTTCTTCGATGGTATCCAGCAGCGTCACCGTCTGCAGCTTGTTGCGGCTGGCGTTGTGGCCTTGTTCTTCCTGCACACGACCATCGTCGATGGACTTCTGCACCAGACCCACCGTCAGCGAGGCACCGATCTCCTGCACGAACCAGTCACGGTATTCAATGGCTTCGGGGAAGTTGTGCCCGGTGTCCACATGGAGCAGCGGGAAGGGCAGCCGCGAAGGATGGAAGGCTTTGCGCGCCAGCCAGGCCATGACGATGGAGTCTTTGCCACCGGAGAACAGCAGCGCGGGCTTTTGGAACTGCGCCGCAGTTTCGCGCAGGATGTAGATGGCCTCGGATTCGAGGAATTGGAGATGGGTGATCGCGGACATGAGACGGGTAAATTAAAGAATCTTGAAAATGCGGAGGGAATTGATGACGACAATCAGCACGCCGACAAGCACCATGAAAGGCTTGTGCGGGATGTGCTTCGCGGCCCACGCAGCGAAGGGCGCAGCGATGACACCGCCGATGGCGAGCGCCAGGATGATGTTCCAATGCGTGAGGCCAATGGTCAGGAAAAAGGTGATGGAAGCGGCGAGCGTGACGAAGAACTCCACGGCGTTGACACTGCCGACCGTGATGCGCGTGTCATTGCCACGGATGATGAGGTTCGATGCCACGATGGGCCCCCAGCCGCCGCCGCACATCGCATCGACCAGCGCGCCAAAGAATCCCAACGGGGCGAGGTGTGTGGTGACCTTGCGCGGCGGGACACGAGTGAAGGCCTTGGCGATGATCACCGCGCCCATGATCACCAGATAGATGGAGATGTAGGGCTTCAGTACCTTGCCATCGATCGAGGTGAGCACATAGGCACCCACGACCGCACCGACCACAGCAGGTATGAGCAGCCGACGAAACAACGTGCGGTCCACATTGCCAAACGCATGGTGGGAGAGGCCCGAGGCACCCGTGGTGAAGCATTCTGCCGCATGCACCGTGGCACTGACCACCTGCGGAGACACACCGAAGACGGACAGCAAAGACGAAGCACTCACGCCGTAGGCCATGCCGAGTGCGCCGTCGATCAATTGAGCGACGAAGCCGGCCAGGACGTACAGAAGAAAGTGATCAGGCAGTTCCATGAACGCTTAGGCTTTGTCAGTGACGAGCTTGGCGTGCAGGCCACACTCATGCTTTTCGTCGCCCTTGGCGGGATCGTAGTAGGTGCGCTCGTTCGGCAGCTTGTGTTCGGCCAGGTAGGCGTCCATCTCCACGGGGGTCCATTCGAGGATGGGGTTCACCTTGAGGCAGTTGAACTTGGCATCCCACATGAAGGGCTGCAGCGTGGCGGCACGCTGGGGGTTCTGCTCCTTGCGCAGCGCGGTGATCCACACTTTCGGGGCCAGTTCACGCATGCCGCGCTCAAAGGGCTCCAGCTTCATGATGCGGCTGAAGGATTCCACGCGCTCGACTTCATCCGGCATCGGAATCTGTCCGCCATTAAGCGCCAACCAGTGGGCAGCGGTCATTTTCGGCAGATAGGCCTGAAGATTGAGGCCCAGCCGGGCGCGGCTCTTTTCTGCAAAGAGGTAGGTTTCAGGGAGATTGGTGCCGTGATCGACCCAAAGAATCGGAATGTCTGCGCTCTGCTCGGTGGCGAGGTGCAGGATCACCGCCTCATACGGACGGAAATTCGTGGTAACGATGGCCCCGGTTTCGGCATGCGCCAGAGCGGTTTTAATGATCTCCTGCGGCGACTGGCCACGGGCGGCATCGTTGAGAGCTTGGATTTGGTCGGGATTCATGCGAGGGGCGCGGAGTATTCACCTGATTCCCGATGTGTAAAGTAGGAAATAGGATTCCATCACGGAAATTGGGCAAGAAAAAGGGCGCGGAGGTGATCCGCGCCCTGATAAAAATAACTGTTTGATCGCTTATGCCACGAGGGCAGCAGCTGGCTCGGCAGCCTCAGGCTCGACGTTCACACGACGGCCTTCCTTGTCGAAAAGGACGCGGCCAGCCACGAGAGCGAAGATGGTGTGGTCACGGCCAAGACCGACGTTACGGCCTGGAACCCACTTCGTACCACGCTGGCGGAGGATGATGTTGCCACCGATGACGGCTTCGCCGCCGAATTTCTTGACGCCAAGACGCTTGCTCTGGCTGTCGCGACCGTTTTTGACGGAACCTTGTCCTTTTTTATGGGCCATAAGAAGAGAGAGTTAAAAATTAAGCGTTGA
The DNA here is from genome assembly GCF_029946185.1 of Prosthecobacter sp. Lineage (GTDB taxonomy): Bacteria > Verrucomicrobiota > Verrucomicrobiia > Verrucomicrobiales > Verrucomicrobiaceae > Prosthecobacter. The sequence continues at coordinate 6,873 of NZ_JAQSEA010000010.1, read as the reverse complement.
TGGCAGTGATCTGCACGAGGGTGAGCGGCTGGCGGTGACCACGAGTCTTGTGGAAGCCCTTGCGCTTGCGGAACTTGAAGGTGGTGGCCTTGTCAGCACGGTGCTGCTTGATTACCTTGGCGGAGACGCTGGCGCCTGCCACGGTAGGAGCGCCCACGGTGATGCTGCTGCCTTCACCGGCGGCGAGCACCTGGTCGAAAGTGGCGATGTCGCCTTCAGCAGCTTCGAGTTTTTCCACGTCGAACTTGTCGCCCACGGAGACTTTATACTGCTTGCCGCCTGTTTTGATGATTGCGTATGCCATAACCTGAAAAGTAAGAGAGTTGTCCTTCGCCATTTTGGGGCGAGGGGCGCAGAGATTTCCACACGTCACCCCATTCGGCAAGGGAAAACTTCCTTCGAAAGCCTTAGAATTGTTAAAATAAGGCTGCCGGAGCCTGAGAATTGCCAAAAAAATGCGTCAGAGCCTCCATCATGCCCTCACTGGCGAAGCGGGTGGCGATGAATCCGCCTCGTGCATGCACGATCTGTTTCACCGGTTCCAACGCGTTGCCAGGGCAGGCGATCATGCGGGCATGGCGCGGATCCAGCATGCTGAGGTCATTGAAATTGTCCCCGGCCGCAAAGCACACTGAGGCATCCAGTCCGAGCAGGCGCGCAAGCTCACTGAGGGCGGTGCCTTTGCTGTACCCGCTGTGCGAAAAGCGCAGATAGATGCCGTTGCGATGATAGCCAATGTCCGGGAACTGCCGGGCGTGGTTGTCGATGTAAGCACAGATGCCGTCGAGTTCGTAATCAGTGGTGCCCACAATGCCCATCTCCCCCTCTCCACCGCTGATGAATGAGGCCTGCGTCTGCGTCTCCACCATGCGGCGGATGTCCTGCAAAGATGCCTGGTGGTCTTTGACGAACCGCTCCTGCGCACGCCGTGCCAGCCGGTTCCATGAGCCGTAGTCGGTCCAGCGGCTGAAGAAGCCCGGCTTATAAATATCACACTCCTGCGCAATGATGAAATCAGGCTCAATGTAGATGCCATGCTGCGCGAGCCCTTCAGTCGTCTGGCTCAAACCGCGCCCCGTATTGATCACCCACGCCGCTCCTTGTTCGCGCAGCAGTTGAATCATCTGCCCGAGCCCCGGATGAAACACGGGGTCGCTCCCCGGATGGATGAGAGTGCCGTCGAAGTCGAAGCAGAGAATGAAACGATGTTTGGGGGCAGCCATGAATAGGGGCGCGCAGTCATGCCGCGAAAGAGACCGGCTGCAAGACCGCGATCACTCTCCAGAAGGCCAGAATACAGAGCGTCCACAGCACGGTTTCGTAGATCACAAAGACCGGCAGCCACATTTTCCGGCGGCGTGCACGATGCACCAGCGCCTCACTGGCCCAGAGCAGGCTGAGCACCAGCGGCGGATACAAGGCCAGATGACGATTCCCCCAGGTCAGCACCGGCAAGTCCCAGCCGAAATCTAGGGAGCAGGCCACAAATGCCAAGATGCCGAACAAAGCCAGCGGGGCCGTTTCAGGATGCAACGCCTGCCCGGCATGCGCCGCACGCGGCGCCACGAACGCGATGATCAACAGCAGCAGGCCCAAAATACTGGCCAAAACGATCACAAACACACCGCGTTCATGCGGCAGCGAATCAAAACTCCAGGGGAATTGCAGCACTGCATCCATCATTTTCAGCCCGCCCTGCCAAAAGCGCTCCTGCCTCGCATTGGGCGCATGTGTTGCGAGGTAGTTCTTATAACTTGGCAGTTCATCTGCCGGTACGGCCTGCAAAGCTTCGCGCGTCCGGTGCACTGCCGTCCATTGCTGCATGGCCGGTTCGTTTTCGAACCAGCGCCAGTGAAAGGGTGTGGCATCTCCCAGTTTCTCCTTCGAGTTCGCCATCATGGGCCCCACGGTGATCAGATGACACGCCACCAGCAGAACCATGCCCAGCCAGTGATTGCGCCAGACCCAGAGTGACGTGCCGCCTTCGTGCGGCCAGTGGGCCAGGACCCAGCCCCACAGCCAGCGCAGTGTGCTCACGGCTATAAAAACCAGCACCAGCGTGGTGGCGGTCGGCAGCGTCAGATTGGCCAGCGCCGACAGAAAACCGATCAAGCCATAAAGCCAGAGGGAATTGCGCTTCAACGCTGCGACACAGCACACCCAGGTGAGCAGAAACAGCAGCTGAAACAACACATCGGGTGAAAACTCAGCGGTGGAAGGCAGCAGCACGCCAAAGCCAATGGTCAAAATCGTGAGCAGCGCCGCCGGCACTGAAAACGCCCGTGCCGCCGCCAGCCCCAGCATCATCAAAAAGCCAAGGCTCAGCCCCATGAGCCAGAGCTTGCTGAATCGCAGCACACGCTGGTCCTCCGCACTCAAGGCACCGGCTGAGAGGGGCTGTTCCGCCCCGACATTCCATGCGGCCAGCCAGGGCCAGAGCGGGCGCACCACGCCATCCGTACGGTGCGGCAGCCAGTCGTTCAGCGGCTGGGAAACGCTTTTGGAAAAATCCGGCGTCAGATCATGCCGCGTTTCGATGGCGGCATTCAGATAAGCCCGCTCGTGCCCGGTAAGTGAATCCGAACGGATGATCCCCTGCCGCTGAAAGGCCCGCATGTAACACCACGCAAAAAAGATCAAACATGCAACCATCACCACCCAGCGGCCGCCGCGCAGCCATTGTTTCGTTAACTGCAGGAAAACGGACTTTACCGACATGCGTCTGCGTGGTTGACGTGAAACGGGTTACTTTTTCGGCCGCACCTTGATTTCCACACGGCGGTTCATGCCCTGCTGCTCCGGCGTACCCGCGACACTGACGATGGGTTTCGACTTGCCCATGCCCACGGCCTGAATGCGGTCCGTGCCCAAGCCAAGGGATTCGCGCAGCCAGCTCACCACCGCACTCGCACGGCGGATGCTGAGTTCGAGATTGTAGTCCTCACCACCAAAGCTGTCGGTGTGCCCTTCGATAATGAAAAGCGAGTCAGGGTTTTTTTGAATGAGGAAACCCAGCTTCATCAGGCTGAGGCGCGCGGCTTCGGCAAGCTGGTCGCTGCCATACTCAAACAGCAGATCGGTTGGCATCAGAATCGGGGCCGTGCTACCGCCCATCTTGCCGCCGCCGCCGAGCAGATCATCGAGATTGCTGAAGCCCTTCACTCGCGCGCCGGAGGCGGCCGTGGTGCTCTGGCTTTTCACAGCGTCAAGCAGGCCGCTGTCCATCTTACCCCCATCACCGGGGTCCACGGCTCCCGCATCCAGCAGCATTTGCTTTTCAGACATAGGCTTGGACAAGACATCCCGGCGCACGCTGGCCATCTCTGCGGCGATGTCCGGCCCATCCATGGTCTGAGGGGCCAGCAGCTTCGCCATGTCGCTGCCTTTGGGCATGCCGGGCGCACCGTCACCCGGATCATTGGCACGAAGGAAATTGGTGATCTCCTTCACGTTCGGCGTGAGGTCGATCTCCTGGTTCTTGGGCAGTTCCTGCAGCTTGTCGAAATCATCCAGCTTGGGCTCAAAGGCCTTCATGTCCGGCACATTCCCGGGAGCGATGATTTCCGGGATCTCCTGGATGGCCTGCTGGTCTTTCAGCACCTGCTCGCTGATGCGCAAACGCTCGGGCACATCACGCGGCTTGGTCGGCGTCACATTCGAAATGCCCAGTGTGTCAAACCCCACCACGAGCATCATGTGAAACACCACCGAGAGAATCAGCGCGAACATCACCCACCATTTCAGGCTCCAATCGTCGCGAGAACGAAAAGAGGACTGCGGAGTGGTCCATTCGGGGGGATGGGTGACTGCGGCCATAACGAATCCCAAGCTACCACGGTGACAAAAGATTGCACGCGGCACTTTCGCCGTGACATCCCCCCCTCAAAATTCGTATTCTGTGACTTCAACCACACCCCAATAATATGAACCGCCGCCACTTCCTCACCACCAGCACCGCCACCCTCGCGGGCTCACTTCTTGTTCCCGCCAGCAGTCATGCGCTGGATCTCACCCAAGCCCCCCTTCCCTACGCACCCGAAGCCCTGGAGCCCCACATCGACGCCCTGACGATGAACATCCACTTCGGCAAGCACCACACCGGGTACATCACCAAGCTCGGCGATGCACTCAAAGCGGCGAATATCAGCAAGACCGACACCATCAAACTGGTCTCCGACATCAAATCGCTCCCTGAAGCCTCCCAGACCGCCATCCGCAACAATGGTGGCGGCCACGTGAACCACAGCTGGTTCTGGAAATGGATGGCCCCGGCCGGCAGCGGCCCGACCGGCCCCGAAGGCAAACTCGGTGAAGCGATTCAGAGCACCTTTACCAGCATCGACGACTTCAAAAAGCTCTTCGGCGAAGCCGGCACCAAGCGCTTCGGCTCCGGCTGGGCCTGGCTCATCGTCACCAAGGATGGCAAGCTCAAGGTCACCTCCACGCCAAACCAGGACAACCCGCTCATGAAAGGCATTGTCGATGCCGCTGACCTCGGCACCCCGATCCTCGGCCTCGATGTCTGGGAGCACGCCTACTACCTCAAGTATCAAAACAAGCGCCCCGACTACATCGCCGCCTGGTGGAACGTGGTGAACTGGGCGGAAGTCGCCAAGGGCTACGCTGCAGCGAAGGCGTGAGCGTCTTCACCGCATCACGCTTATGACCGAACTCATCGAGGTCAATCTCACGGAGTTGAGCCAGTTGTTCAACTCCTTGGACCCCTCCCCATTCCATGAGCGTGATCTGGATCACGATGCTGAAGAATTCATCGTCAGCTGGGCGCAGGAACACCCGCGCAAACATGATTTGAAGCTCGTCGTGCATCTGGCAAAACATCCTTCCGATATCGCCGATGCACGACAGCTCGTCGCGAATTCCATCTCCCATTACTTTGACTATCGCGCCGCGATGGCGCTGCGCGATTTCAAGCAGCTCATGCGCGAAGGGCGCGCATCCCTTCTCATCGGCCTCCTATTCCTCGGTGCCTGCCAGTTTGCCGCCACATTGCTCATCCCCGCTGCCTCCAACTGGCAGACCGTCTCCCGCGAAGGCCTCACCATCATCGGCTGGGTGGCCATGTGGAAGCCGCTCGAAATCTACCTCTACCGTTGGTGGCCCCTGCTCGCCCTCAGAAAGCTTTATCAGCGCCTCAGCCACATGTCCGTCGAAGTTCACTGCTCGGTCTAATTTGAAACCTTAAACTTGAAACTCTAACATCCCATGAAAACCTTCCTCCTCACCACCCTCCTGCTTCTCCTTCCCATCCTTATGTTCGCCGCAGACCCCGCCAAACACGTCAAAGCCGACGAAGCCGCCAAGATCATCGCCGAAGGTAAAACCGCCATCATTGATGTGCGCACGCCGGATGAGTTCAAAGACGGTCACATCAAAGGCGCGAAGAACATCGACATCATGTCGAAAGACTTCGAAGCGCAGCTTGGCAAACTCGACAAGACCCAGCCCACCCTCGTCCACTGCCAGGCCGGTGGCCGCAGCACCCGCGCCCTCCCGATTTTGGAAAAACTCGGCTTCACAAACCTCATCCATCTGGATGACGGCTTCGGCGGCTGGGAAACAGCCGGCAAGCCGGTGGTGAAGTAACGCAGTGCCGGTGATTGCTTAGTCAGCACCTCCTTCCATTTTGCTCTCAAGGGCTTCCTTGGCGTCGCAAAAAAAATCATTGGGCGATTTCGCAGCCTATGGCATTCTTCTGCCATGCCTACGACACTCACGCTTGACGACGATCTTGCAGGTTTGCTCCGCGCAGCAGCGCAGCAAAAAGGACAGCCAGTGGCCGAGGTGGCGTTCAGCCTGCTACGCACAGCACTCGGCAAACCGACCCACATGGCCGCGTCTTCGACGCCCTTTCGCATTCGTCCACACCAGGGCATCTTTGCACCCGGTCTTCCATTGCAGAAATTGAACCGGCTGGCTGATCAACTGGATGTCGATGCCTTTCTAGCCCGGCAGAAATCATGATTCTGCCAGACATCAATCTGCTTATTTACGCCTACAATTTGACTGCACCTGACCATGTGGCAGCCCGATTGTGGTGAGAGGATGTTATGACGCGGGGTGAGGAGGTGGGCCTGCCACTGAATGTCGTTCTCGGGTTTGTACGACTGATGACAAATCCCAGAGTCATCCAGCCTCCCATGCCCCTCGCGGATGCCTTGTCTGAAGTTAAACGTTGGATCGCTGCGCCAAACGTCACCTTGCTTTACCCCACACCCCAGCACTGGGATGAGTTGGAAAAGATTGGCTGGACTGGAGCCGCCCTCTCTGATGCGCACCTCGCGGCGCTGGCCATTGAACACAGCGCAGAGCTGCATACGAACGACGCCGACTTCTCAAACTGCATCTGTCTGCGTTGGAAAAATCCGTTGGCGTCGTAACTCAATCTACTTCCAGAACCTTTCTCACCACCTCCGCCGCGAGCACAAAGCCAAACGTTCCGGTGACGAATGTCGCAGCACCAAAACCAGCGGCGCAGTCGAGGCGCAGCCCAGTTTCGGCACCGGTCTCAGCTTCGAGAGAGCAGGACCCATCCGCCCACGGAAACACCGGTTTCTCCATGGAAAACACACAGGGAATGCCCATCGTGATCGGGCGGCCTTGCTCGCTCTTCTCAAAGCCGTGTTCGCGGCGCAGGCACTGACGCACGCCTCGGAGCAAAGGATCAGCTCCCGCGTGACCGAGATCGGCGATCTTGATGCCGGTGGGATCACGCCGCCCCCCCGCAGATCCCGACGTAATGACCGGCAGACCACGAGCGTGACATTTGGCGATGATGAGCGCTTTGATCGAAGTCCGGTCAATGGCATCCACAACGAAATCAAAGTCCGGCGCAAGCATGCGGTCCACATTCGA
>NZ_JAQSEA010000009.1 GCF_029946185.1 Prosthecobacter sp. | reverse complement strand
GCACCGTGGCCCAGAGCGGGAAGAGCGCTTTCACCACTTCGCGGGCGGACGGTGCCGCGCCCGCGTCCTCAGCCTCATCCTCATGCACTAGGCCGATGCGGCGTCTTGCCATCCAAACCGTGACACTCAACCCGATCAAGCCACCGGCGACGGCGGGGAATTCATCATCCACCAGCGCGAGCAGGAACATCGGAATCACACTCGCAGCCAGCGCGAGGTAGATGAAGACAAAGTTCCGCCGGATCTCCTGCCAGCTCACCAGAAGGCGGAAGGCCAGCAGCGGGACCACGCAGGCGGCGGCGCTGTGGATGAGCGCCGTCTTCCATGCCACCGCGTGCAATTCCTCCGCAGTCAAGCCGAGCTGCCCGAAGCCAAACCACGTCGGCGTTCCCACCGCGCCAAATGAAACTGGAACGCTGTTCAGGATGAGACATGCCATCGCCACGCGCAGCGGCGGAAAACCGAGGCCGACGAGCAGTGGCGCGGCGAGCGCGGCGGGCGTGCCAAAGCCGCTCGCACCTTCAATGAGAAATTGAAACGACCAGCCGATGATGACGACCTGCGCCACGCGGTTGCGAGAGAGATGGTTGAGCCAGCGGCGGATCGTTTCCATCGCACCGCAGTGCTCCATCGTGAGGAAGAAAAAGATCGCGCCCCAAACGATGAGAACCGGCGTCAGCGCCACCAGCAATCCAGCCACCACCGACGCGTTCACGAGATTGGCGTCGGTGCCGAACCATGCAAGCCGGAGGCCATAGGCCACGACCGCCGCGAGCGGCAGCGCCTTGGCGGAAGGCATCGGCGTCTTCTTCGTCATCCAATGGATGAGCAGGAGAATCGGCCCAGCGGCAAAGATGAGATCGGCGGCGGACATCATTCCATGGCCGGTTTCACCACGAGCACGGAGCAAGGGAGTCGCATCAGCAGGCGCTCCGCCGTCGATCCCATGAGGGTGTAGCGCAGGTTGGTTTGTCCTCGGGCGCCGATCACGATTAAGTCGGCCCCAGACATCTCGGCATGGTCAGCAATGGCATTGGCATAGTTGGGTTCATTTATCAGCACCTCGTTGGATTCAATGCCCGGCGCGATTTCCTTCACGAACTTTTGAAGCGTGGCGCTGAGAAGCTGCCGACGGTGCTCGATGAACTCGGACGCCACCGTCGCCAAATAGGCATAAGGCGTTGATAACCACGGCTCCTGCCAGACATGCAGAAAGTCCACCCTGGCACCGTCGTGAATGGCAGCACGATGCGCTTGTGCGGCGACCTCGCGCGAGGTCTCGGAGAAATCAATGCAGGCGACGATCTTGTGGAACGCATTCGGATGATTGGTTCTGACCAGCAGGATCTTGCCTGGAACTTGGCGGGCGAGCCGGTGGGCCAGCGATCCGGCGCCCGCTTTGGATTCGCCCGCGCCCGTGATCCCGGCCACGACCAAATCGGGGTTCTGCGTTTTGATGTGTTTCAGGATTTCATGCAGCGGCACGCCCACGACAATGGTGTTCTCACAACCCGCGGGCGCTCCAGCCTGTGCCAGCCAGCGCACGAGGGCTTCTCTGGCTCCTTCGGCGGCAATGGCAGCCTGGCGCTCAAAGCTCATGTTGCGGCTGTCCGCCTGTGAGGCGACGGCGGCAGTGTCCACCACATGCAGGACGTGAAGGCTGGCTCCATTGATCCCGGCGAGACGTGAGGCTTGTTCGAGTGCCGAGCGTGAGCCGGTGGAAAAATCCACGGGGACGAGGATGGTTTTGAGAGTGTTCATGGTGATGTGTTTGGAAATGGGAGTTGGAGGAATCAGGGCGTGATCAGCACCTTCAGCACGCCTTCCGCCCGATTGCCGAAGACCTCGTAACCTTGCTTGATGTCCGCCAGCGAGAAGCGGTGCGTGAGCAGCATCGAGGGATCGAAGCGGCCTGACTGCACCACGTTGATGAGGCGGCGCATGCGCTCCTTCCCACCGGGGCAAAGCGTGGTGACGATGCGGTGATCTCCCAGCCCTGCGGTATAGGCTTCATACGGAATTTGAAGCTTGCCTGAATAAACGCCGAGGCTGGACAGCGTGCCGCCCGGACGCAGACAGCGCAGGCATGATTCAAATGTCTCCTGCGTGCCGAGGGCTTCGATGGCCACATCCACGCCGCCGCCGGTGAGCTTCAGCACTTCTTCGACGACATTGCACTCGCGGTAGTTGAATGTGACATCGGCACCCATCTTGCGCGCCATCGCCAGACGGTTCTCATCACCATCGACGCCGATGATCAGCGTGGCTCCCATCAGCTTCGCACCCACCGTGGCGCACAGCCCGATGGGGCCTTGTGCAAAGACGACCACCGTGTCCCCGATCTTGATGCCGCCACTCTCTGCACCACCAAAGCCGGTGGAGGCAATGTCCGCCAGCATGACCACCTGCTCGTCGGTCACTTCGTCAGGAATCTTCGCCAGATTCGCCTGCGCATACGGCACCAGCAGATACTCCGCCTGGGCACCGTTGATCGTGTTGCCAAATCGCCAGCCGCCCATCGCCTGGCAGCCAAAGCCGTGGCCGCATTGCGAGTGCTGGCCGGAGAGACAGGCACGGCATTGTCCGCAAGGCGTGATGGCCCCGACGAGCACGCGGTCGCCGATGTTGTAACCCGTCACACCCACGCCGAGTTCCTCAATGACGCCCACTGGCTCATGGCCGATGATGAGCCCCGGCTTTACAGGATACTCGCCGCGCACGATGTGGAGGTCCGTCCCGCAGATGGTGGTGGCGGTGATGCGCAAGACGGCCTCGCCAGGACCGGCAGAGGGCTTGGGCACGGAATCGACGCGGATGTCATTAACGCCGTGAAACACGGTGGCGAGCATGGTTTGCATGGTGGTTGTTGGGTGGGTGATTTAAAAAGAGCGCTGTTCAGCGCACCACGAGCACAGGACACGGCGCGTGACGCACCACGCGCTCCGCCGTGCTGCCGATGAGCGCGTGTTCCCAGCCAGTGTGGCCGTGCGTGGCGATGACGATCAAGCCGGGGTCCACCGCTTTCGCCATCTCACAAAGCGCCTGATGTGGAATGCCCTCCAGCACGACGGTGGTGCTGTTGATCTCCGGGCTGAAGTGCTCGCTGCGGCACCTGCGCAGCTCAGCCTCAATCTTGACGTGCCGGGAGGCAAGATCCTGCTCCGTGAAGACCAGCGGAATCTCGCCAGTCATGGCGATGGCAGGCTGCACATTCGCCAGGATCAGCCGCGCATCAAACTCACGCGCCATGGCGGCGGCCAGGGGAAAGGCTTTGCGTGAATTCTCAGAAAAGTCCGTGGGCAACAGAATCCAGCGAAAGGCGGCGGCATTCGCGGCAGGTCGGCTCTCATCCGGGCGGCCCCGCATCACGAGCACGGGACATGGCGCGTGCTGGACGATGCGCTCCGCATTGCTGCCGAGAAGCACATGGGCCAGCCCTGTGTAGCCGTGCGTGGAGATGACGATGAGATCGCACTCCAGTTCGGCGGCCAGTTCTACGACCCTGTGGAAAGGCTTTCCAAGGGCAACCACCTGCCGCACTGGCACATCGGCAGGCACATGCTCCGCCACGAACTCCGCGAGCTGCTCACGCGCCGGCCGCTGCCAGTCCTGCTGGATGCCGGCTGCATCCAGCACCATGTGCGAACCATGCGGCAGATGCTTCACCACATGCACGAGGGTGAGCTTCGTTTCATATCGCCGTGCGAGGTCCAGCGCGGCATGGAGGCCGTGGAGGCATGGCTCAGAAAAATCAACGGGGGCCAGGATGTGTTTCGGCTGGACCGCATCGGTGGTTGGGTTTGTGTTCGCATTCATAAGGTAAGAAGTGGATTGAATGGAATGGCTTGAGTAGAGACGCCCTCACCACCTAGATGAAACACCGCATTCTGCCGGTGACCTCAGGAATGATGCCCTGAGAATTGTGATGAGACAGGCTCATTTTGTCATGCTGCGAGGGCGACGCCTGAGGGGGATCTCGCTACCGGACGCACGGCGCAGGCTGCGACGGGTGCGGCCCGTGGTTTCTCTGCCGCTTCTCCCGGTTGGTGGCCCGGCTGCCGATCTTGCCGCACAGGCTTTCCATCAACTTGAGAAAGGCGGCTTGAAGCGTGTGGTCGCAGCCTTCAGCGAAAACATCCGGGCCGGGTGTGATGAGATGAGCCTTCACATAAAAAGCCGGGCTTGCATCGTTGTCATGCGTCAGGGAGATGACGGCCTCGTCAATCTGGAGCGCGGGTTGTAGCGAGATGATCTGCTCCTCGACCCATGAGTCGAGGGTGTTGGTGGAGCGCACGTTCTTGTGCTGCAAAGTGAGTTTCATGTTCGGTGTCAGGTCTTGGTTTTGGTCATTTCCAGCACCCCAGCATGGGCCTTAAGCCCCGAGCGGACGAGTATGGATTTCCGAGTGGAACCATCGGTTTAACCGAATAGTCTGGCTGCACATGGACTCACTGAACTACCACCATCTCCGCTACTTCTGGACCGTGGCCAAGGAAGGAAGCATCTCACGCGCAGCAGCGAAGCTGCACATTTCTCAGCCCGCGATCTCAGAGCAGATTCGGGAGCTGGAAATGGTGTTTAAAGAGAAGCTCTTCCGTCGCGAGGGGCGCGGCCTGACGCTGACCGATGCCGGGAAAACCGCCTTCAGCTATGCGCAGCAGATCTTTGCTCTTGGTCAAGAGCTGTCCAGCGTCATCACACAAGGCCCCTCCGCCATGCATGTGAGGCTTCATGTGGGCGTGATGGACTCGCTGCCGAAACTCGTCACCAATGAGATTCTCAGCCCTGTTTTCGCACTCCCGCAGACCGTGCATGTCATCTGCCGTGAGGGAAAACTGCCGGACCTGCTCGCGCAGCTCGCCGCGCACCGGCTGGATGTTGTCTTGAGCGATGAATCCGCATCAAGCACCACGAACTTCAAGACCTTCAGCCATTCACTTGGGGAGACGGGCACCGTGTTTTGTGCGGAGAAAAAACTCGGACTGCGGCTGCGGCGTGGTTTCCCCGAGTCATTGCACGGAGCCCCGGCGCTCCTGCCCACGGAAAACACCGCGCTTCGGCGTGCGCTGAACACCTGGTTTCACGAGCATCAAATCGAACCCCGAGTCGTGGCCGAGTTCGACGACCCCGCTCTCATGAAAACCATGGCGGCGGATGGTCGCGGCTACATCGCCGTCCCCGCCGTGTCCCTGGCCGAGGCCGTTTCCTGCTACAACTACCAAGTGGTGGGAAGAGCCGACTCCTGCAGAATCCGCTTTTATGCGATCACAGGCAAACGAATGATCGAGCATCCCGCGGTGCAGCAGATGACCCAAGATGCACGAGGCATGTTTCATGGCTGATTCGAAGCGATGATTTTTAGTGCTGTCATCAAGCCGAGTTAAAGATAGTAGAGAACCACACGCGTTTGCTTGCCTCTTTCTCAGGATGCGGCAGCATGAGGAAATTCATTCATCCCGCCATGATCACACCGAGCCAATGGAAAAAGATTCTGGTCCCCACCGATTTCTCTGAGGACTCATTGAAGGCCCTGCACCAGGCGCAGCAGTTTCAGCAACTCACCCAGGCGGAGGTGGTGCTGCTTCATGTGACGGAACCCGCCTTCGAAGGCCTGCGGATCAACACTCAGGCCAAGCACGATCAAATGCAGATGGAAGCCCGAAAGAAAATGGAAGCACTCGTAAGCGCACACTTCAGCAGTGCCTCCTCAGTGACCACGCTGGTGCAGGCTGGCGGCGCTGCAGATGTCATCTGTGAACTGGCACGGACGCTGAATGCAGAAGCCATCTTCATCGCCACGCATGGCATCACGGCGATGAAGCACTTCATGCTCGGCAGTGTGGCGGAGAAAGTGGTGCGCCACGCGCCATGCAGTGTGATGGTGGTGCGGTGACGGTTTGTCTGCATCCTGCTGCTACATGTTCACTTCTATTCTTCTCCTGCTGACCTCGGTGGCGTCGTCGCTCAGGCCATGGATCTTTTGAGCACAAGCACCTTGAACCTCAGCATGGGGTCGAAGGGGGGCTTGCCACCCTTGCTCCAGTCGCGTGTGGCGTAGCCGGTGAGTTCTTCGAGCAGCGGCCGGAAGCCTTCCCAAGAAGTGAGATAACGCAGCTTGAGAATGCCGGTGATTTTGTCGGCCACGGCTTGCTCATGCTCAATGGCGGAAAACAATCCGCGCGCAGCATGGCACCATGCTGCTGAGGCCCAGGACATCAGCGTGATTTGACTGGTATTTTGGCTCAAATTCCTACAATTTTACAGAAAATCAACCTTTCACCCCTGATATGACAAAATCCCCCCCCCGTCAGATGACAACCAGCGAATCGCAAAGCTGGTGCGCCTGTTGCAGGAGACGGAGCTGGAACTGCAGGTGCTGACTGGTGGTCAACTGGACGCTATCACGCTTCCAAGCGGTGATCCGCTGCTACTGCGCGAGGCACAAGAAAAGCTACATGTGGCCGAGGCTGCGCAAAGGATCACGGCAGAAACACAGATCGCGATTCTAAACGCACTGCCCGCCCACATCGCGCTGTTAGATGCACAAGGCGTCATTCTTACCGTCAATGAATCCTGGCGGAGGTTCGCCTCGGCCAACATGCCGCAAAGTGCCGACTTTTTCGTGGGGCAGAATTATCTCGCTGTTTGCGAACAATCCAGCGGCGACTGTGCAGAGGAGGCGCAGGACGTTGCCAACGGTATCCGCCGCGTGTTGAGCGGTGAGACGCCCATGTTTTCGCTCGAATATCCCTGCCATTCACTCACTGAGCAGCGCTGGTTCCGCCTGATGGTGACGCCGTTGAGCCTCGGCACAATGACAGGCGCGGTGGTGATGCATGTCAATGTCACCGAGCGACTGCTGGCGGAAGAAGATCTGCGCAAGAACCAGCAGCGGCTTGAATTGGAAGCGCGGCGCCTGCACGAATCCCAGGCGGTGGCTCACGTGGGAAGCTGGGAGACGGACCTGCCCACTCAGGCCGTGACATGGACAGAGGAGACACACCGCATCTTTGGGACAAATCCTGCGGCTTTCAGCCCCACTCACGAAAGCTTCCTTTCCTTCGTGCATCTCGATGATCGCGCCCGGGTGGAGGCCGCATTCGCCGAATCGCATGGGCGGCCCGAGGCGTTCTCCATCGAGCATCGCATCTGCCTGGCGGATGGGACAATCAAGCATGTGGAGGAACGCTGGCAGGCGTTCAATGACGATGCGGGTCGGCCCATCCGAGCAGTGGGTACCTGTCAGGACATCACAGCCCGCAAGCTGGTCGGTGAAGCACTGCGGATCCGCGCGCGGCAGCAGGAAGTGATTGCCCGGATCGGTTTTGAGTCCATGCGGGCGACGACGCTGGAGGACATTTTTGATTTTACCACGCGGGTGGTCGCTGAGGCGCTGGACGTGGAGATGTGCAAGGTGCTCCAGTTGACACCCGATGGCAGCCGTGTCCGGCTCGTATCTGGCGTGGGCTGGCAGCCGGGCTTGATCGGGGTGGCTATGGTGGAAGTAGATGTGGCTTCCCAAGCCGGGTTTACTCTGAAATCGGACGGGCCGATTTTCGTCAATGACCTCCGGAAAGAAACACGCTTCCAAGCGCCACCGTTACTCACCCAGCACAATGTCCTCAGCGGTCTGAGTGTGACGATCCCGCTGCTCGACAAGCCTTGGGGCGTGCTGGGCGCGCATTGCCGTTCTGTCCGCAACTTTGACGAGCAGGACGCCCAGTTCATGCAGTCGGTGGCCGCGCTGCTGGCGGTGGTGATCGAGCGGCTGGCCGCGCAGCGCAGTGTGAGCGAGAGTGAGCGCCGGATGCGTGATGCCCAGCGCATCGCCCATTTGGGCAACTGGGAATTGGCGATCGCCCCGAACCGGCTGATGTGGTCGGATGAGGCTTACCGTATTTTCGGCGTTACGCCGGAAACTTTTGCCGGCACCTACGAGGCGTTTCTCGGGCTCGTTCATCCCGAGGACCGGCAGGCGATGGATGACGCCCATCGGAAGGCCCTTACCGGGGAGGGGATTCTGGAGATCGATCATCGCATCCTCCTCCCGGGCGGCGAAATCCGCCATGTGCGGGAGCGGGCGGAATTGATCCATGACGAGAACGGTCAACCTGTAGTGCTCGCCGGCACCGTGCTGGACATCACGGTGCAAGTCCTGGCGCAAAAGACGCACCGTGAGGCGGAAGAACGCAGCTCCGCCATCGTGGCCTCCGCCCTCGACGGCATCATCACCCTTGATCACGAAAACCGCATCCTTGAGTTCAACCCCTCGGCGGAGTCTATCTTTGGCTGGCCTAAAGCAGAAGTGCTGGGGCGTGACATGGGCGAAGTGATCATTCCCGAACGCCTGCGTGAGGGGCACCGACGTGGCTTGGCTCGTTACCTGGAGAGCGGAGAAAAAAGGGTGCTAGACCGCCGGCTTGAACTGCCCGCGATTCGTGCCGATGGCACCGAGATCCTCATCGAACTCAATGCCACGCGGCTGGGTCAGAGCCTGCCGGCGCAGTTTACCGCCTTTGTGCGCGACATCACGCAGCAAAAGCGGGCGGAGCAAGCCCTGACCGAAACACAGGAGCGCTACCGCAGCCTGGTGGAAAGCTCGCATGACGTGATCTACACAGTCTCGCCCGAGGGGCAGATTTTGTTCATCAATGAAGCCAGTCGCAGCGTACTGGGCTATGCCCCAGAGGAACTGATCGGCAGACACTGGGTGGACCTCATCCCTGCCGACCGGCGGCAGCAGGACCTGGCCGTCTTTGCTAAAATCATCAAAAGCGGTGATGGGCATGCCGACTATCTCGCGCATGTGTTGCACAAAGATGGCAGCACCGTGGCGATAAGGGCGAACTCCCGATCATTGCTCGACAATGAAGGCAAACTCATTGGCAGGACCG
>NZ_JAQSEA010000008.1:4044-8903 GCF_029946185.1 Prosthecobacter sp. | reverse complement strand
TCTTGACCTCTTGACCTCTTGACCTCTTGACCTCTTGACCTCTTGACCTCTTGACTGCTCCCAGCGCCTTGACCTCTTTCTCCCCCCTCCCCCCATGCGCATTCTCATCGCCATCGATAAATTCAAAGGCTCCATCCCGGCTGCCGTGGCCGCTCAGGCCATCGCCTCGGCCCTGAAGCTGACTTTGCCAGAGGCTGTCTGCGACCTCTGCCCCATCGCTGATGGGGGGGAAGGCACCGCGGAGGCCGTCGTCGCGGCTTTGAAGGGCGAGTGGTGTGAAACGGCCACCTTGGATGCGCAAAATCTCCCGGTCACCGCCCGCTATGGGCTGGTCCGTGCTGCTGGCTGTCTGGAAGCGATCATGGAAATGAGCGCGGCGTCTGGCCTCGCCATGGTCAGCGACCGCCCCCTGCACCCGGCCACGGCGAGCACGCAAGGCACGGGGTTGATGCTGCTGGATGCCATGGGACGTGGCGTGCAGCGCATCGTGATCGGCATCGGCGGCAGCGCCACGAATGACGCCGGGGTCGGAATGGCGGCAGCGCTGGGTTTCCGCTTTCTGGATGCTGCGGGCGCTGCGCTGGAGCCCGTGATCGCTAATATGAACCGGCTGGCCAAAATCGAGCGGCCTAACGCTGCGTTCCCGGAAATCCTGGTGGCCTGTGACGTGAACAATCCCCTGCTCGGCCCGCATGGCTGCACGCAGGTGTATGGCAAGCAGAAGGGTGTGGAGGACTTCGTGTTCTTTGAGAATCGGCTGCAGCACCTCGCGGAGATCGCGCAGCGGGATCTCGGGGTGGATCACCGTGACGTGCCCGGCGCGGGCGCGGCCGGGGGGCTGGGCTATGGCCTCATGACCTTCTGCGGGGCGCGGCTCACCAGCGGCTTCGATTTGATCGCGGAGCTCGTTGATCTGCGAAAGCGCATCGCCAGCGCCGATCTGGTCATCACCGGGGAAGGCAGGCTGGATGAGCAGACGCTGCACGGCAAAGGCCCCATGGGGGTCGCGGACATGGCGCGCGAACTTGGCAAACCGGTCGCGGCATTTGCCGGGGCCATCGAGGCGGAAGAGCAGCTCCGCACGCGGTTTGATCTGCTCTGCGCCATCAAGCCCAAGGACATGCCGCTGGCCGAGGCGATGCTGCGCGGCCCCGAACTTCTGGCCGCAGCCGTGACGCGCCAGAGTGCCGCGCTTGCGGGTCTGGGGGGTGGGTGAAAAAGCTCGGCGTTCCGATGTTCCGAGAAGGATCTGGGACATGGAAGTGCGCGCCAGCGTCTTGGAGTGCTCCAGTCCTCTGGAGCTTTTCGCGGGCCAATGGACACTCGGAAGTGGCGAAGGTCCGGCGCGTTGATTCTTCGGGCAGCCTGCGGCTGTCTAGAAAGCAGGAGAAGCGTTGGCTGCGAAAAAGTGGCGGGTATGTGCGGAGTTCGGCGTTCTTGCGGGGTGCTGCGGAATCAATTCCGCGCTCCTCAGCGGCTTTCAAACACGACCTAGTTCTACCTTGTTAAGAGTTTGGGATGAAGCGGCGCGTTCCTTGTTCCACAGGAACAAGGCTACTTTGCTGCGCCAGGGCGACAGCCCAAAGTAGCTCAGTTCATGTGGAACTGAGACTCCAGTTGCAGTGCAACTGGGCTTACTTTGAAGGCGGCTGGGGTGACCCGGCCGCTTTTTTTGGTGAGTGCGTGACGATGAAGTATGAATTTCGTTTACAACCTGAGCAAAACCGGGCTGATTGATGAAAGTCATGGATAGACAAAGACTAGAGGAAAATCTGAATCGTTTACAGCAGGATTTGGTGGCATATGCGCAAACCCACAACCTGCTCGCCAGTGCTGAGTGCCGGAAGATGGCGGATTCCATTTTGCTCGCTCACTCCACTTCGGACCTCAAATTTGAGACTCTTTGTCGGACGGGCCGACTGAAGTCACCAGCGAAGCTGCATGATGAAGGATACAAAACGTTGGAGCCAGACGCGGTGGAGCGGGTTCTTGGCACTTCAGAATTTGTCTTTCTCTATGCGGGAGCATTCTCCTTCCCCTCTAGCGGCTGCGGCCTGCTTTTCTCCTCCACTTTAGAAATCGCGCATTCAGCCGATGGTGCCGCCACGCCGTTCGACTCCGGTGGTCTCGTGAACCACTTCACCCGAGCCGACATGAGTGAACCTGTAGCGGCGTTCTTTTCACGCCACGAGTTGCCTCTTTCTGAACATCGGCACTTTCTGCATGACTGCTTACACCTCCTGTTCTCCGCTCCGCAAGACTATCTTGAAGGGCGGCCGGCCACGCATGCCGGATCTTTGGGGCTGAGCGGTGGCGATGCCGTGCGCCGGCATACGCATGAGGTGCGCATCCCACATGAGGTCCCCATTCGCAGCCAGCATTTGCAGGCCGTGTTCGTTCCATACAGGCTGACCATGCAGCCGGAGATTGAGAAGCTGCTGACTTGGTGCCTCGCAGAGGGATATGATGTGGTGTCGTATGGGGCCGACCGAGAAAATGATTTCACTAAACTGAAAACCGCATGTATTCAGTACTTGAGGAGACATCTATCCTGATTTCTCGAATGCCCGATCCACTGCCCATTTTCCAGGTCAAAATCGTCGGTTATGCCAACAAGCTGACGGAAAGCATGTTGCCAACGGTCGTACCGCCCGTCTTTCGCTCCATAGCGAACCCTGACCACTTTTTTCTTCCTCCGTATGTGTTGAAAGATGGCCATCTCTGGAGCGACCAGAAACGAGATGCCAGAGAGCTTCGGCAACTGGAGGAACGAGGTGACGTGACGCTTTTTGCGGAGCCACCTCTAGAGGCAAAGCCTGACTACGAACTGTGGATCGATTCGGAAAACCAACGCCATTATGAGTCGAATTCAGACGCGGAAGAAGCACTACAGGCCATCGCCGAGCAGTGCATCAGCGAGGCGGAAGAAGCCCTGAAAACGGGAGACTACACCACGGCCAAGAACGCAACCCGCAAGGCCATGTGCGCCAATGACCGGCTCATTGAGCCGCTGGCCATCCGTGCCGCTATTGCACAGAAAGAGAATGAACTGGGGCAGCTGAATTTGATGTTCCATCTCGTAGGCTCGCGCTCCACCAAGGCTGGATTTAAACTGATGGTAGCCGGTTATGAGGAAATCCTGGCCAGTGCAACGACCTGCGCCCGACCTGCGGCCGATCTGTTCACATGCCATCCAATGCATAACATAGCCCTCCAACGTGCGGCTTGAGATTTCATGAGCGGGTTCCCCTATATTTTCACCTTCTACAGCTACAAGGGTGGTGTGGGACGCAGCATGGCGCTGCTGAACACCGCCTACACCCTCGCCAGTTGGGGCAGACATGTGCTGATCGTTGACATGGATCTGGAAGCTCCCGGCCTCAGCGGCTTTTTGCACCGGCAAAATGAACTGGCTCCGGCACAGGGCAGCCATTCGCTCGATATTCTTACTCTGCTGGGGCAAATTGTCACTGAGGTGAAAGAAAGCAGGGAGCCGAAAGACATCGCCGCCAGCCTCCCTCCCTTAGACAGTTATCTCCGCTCGGTGGCCGCGAAAAATCTGGAGCTTCTTGCACCAAAGTTCGGCAAGGTTGGCCGTCTGGACATTGTGGCTGCAGATATGGAGCGGAACTGGTGCGGACGTTTGTCCGCACTAAGCTTAAATGAACTGCCACAGGATCAGTTGATTCAAGTGAGCAGCGCTTTGCACTTTTACTTCAAGTCGCACCGCTTCCCGCACCGTCCTTATGGATTGGAAGATTTTGAACCCACCGAGCCAACCCCCTACGACTACATTCTGATCGACAGCCGCACTGGCATCACTGAGGTGGGAGGTCTGTGCGTTGGCCCGGTCGCGGACCGTCTGGTTGTTCTCTCAGCCCTCAATGATCAGAACATCGAAGGAACCCTCACCTTCCTGCAAGAGTCAGGCATCCAGGCGGGGCCTAGAAATGACAAATCCATTCCTTGGGACGATGTCGATGTACCAGGTCAGGACGAAGCTCCCGCACTTGGCCCCAAGCCCACCATCTTAGTTGCCAGCCCCGTTCCAAACGGCGAGATCGACTTTAAAAAGCAGCGCCTGGATGAGTTGAAGAACAAAATCGGAATTCATCCGGTGCGACTTTCCTACCATCCGCAGATGGCGCTGATGGAAAGCGTGTTTGTCAGAGACTATCAGGACGAATATCTGGCCCGTGAGTACCTGAGTCTTGCAGGAAGACTTATTCGCCAAGTGTCCGACCACCCGACTCAGATTTTGGCTCGTCACCAAAATGAGAATCGCGGGGTTGCCAACCTCGAATTCATTGATGCATCTTTGAAAATAGCCTCGCAAGAGCCTGATCTTGGTTTTGCCTTACTCGCTCAAATTTCGAATGGTTTCGCACCCAAATCAGATTTTGAGTATTTGGCAGCGCGCCGAATTCACGCAACTTTGGCTGTTTCACCTGAAATTCGTGTAAATGCGCTCAGCAACTGGGGCAATGCGCTCTCGGATCAGGCGAAAACCAAACAGGGAGCTGAGGCCGACCGGCTCTGGCAGGAGTCCTATGCCAAATACTCCGAAGCCGTTCGCATCAAGCCGGACAAGCATGCGGCTTTCAACAACTGGGGCAATGCGCTCTCGGATCAGGCGAAAACCAAACAGGGAGCTGAGGCCGACCGGCTCTGGCAGGAGTCCTATGCCAAATACTCCGAAGCCGTTCGCATCAAGCCGGACAAGCATGAGGCTTTCAACAACTGGGCCGCTGCGCTCTCGGCACAGGCGAAAACCAAACAGGGAGCTGAGGCCGACCGGCTCTGGCAGGAGTCCTATGCCAAATACTCCGAAGCCGTTCGCATCAAGCCGGACAAGCATG
>NZ_JAQSEA010000008.1:171-3944 GCF_029946185.1 Prosthecobacter sp. | reverse complement strand
TGCGCTCTCGGCACAGGCGAAAACCAAACAGGGAGCTGAGGCCGACCGGCTCTGGACAGAGGCATCTCAACAATTGCTAGCTGCAGAAGCGATCCAACGTGGCTCAGCAGCTTACAATCTGGCATGCCTGAAAGCCCTGAAAAACCATGAGTCCGAATCGGTTCAGTGGCTTCATGTTGCCGCTGAATGTGGACATAAAATCACTGCCGAAGAATTAGCTAAAGACTCTGATTTCGATCTTATTCGAAATGAGCCCGCCTTTCGCGCCTTCGTATCAAATTTGCCCCGAGAATGAGTTGATAGACAGTACCGTCCGAGGTGCTGAAGCGCCCAATACTCCAAGCCAGCCTCCAGACATAGAAGAAGAGGACGATTTTGCTTCGGCGGCACGCCTTGACTGCTTGACCATTCCTTGACCACTTGACGCACAAAAACGGAGCCCGCTTCTTTTTAGAAACGGGCTCCGCGTGGTTTTATGGGTTATGTTTTGAGCATGCGGGGCAGCACGGATGCGGGGACTACTTCATAGCTTGTGGGGACCATGGAGTAGCTGGCGCGGCCGCGTGAGAGGCTCCTTATGGCACCCGCGTAGCCGAACATTTCGGCGAGGGGGACTTGGGCGAGGATGCCGGATTCGGTGCCGTGGTGGTCGATGCCGGTGATGCGGGCGCGACGGCGGTTGAGATCGCCGAGGATTTCTCCTTGGTAATCGTCGGTGACGGTGCACTCGACCTGCATGACGGGCTCCAGCAGCACGGGGGCTGCGTGGCGCAGGGCTTCGCGGAGGGCTTCGCCAGCGGCCATGCGGAAGGCTTGGTCGTTGGAGTCCTTGGCGTGGAATGCGCCGTCGATGATGCGGACGCGGACATCGACGAGCGGGCTGCCGCGCAGGGGGCCGGCGACGGCGGCTTCGGTGATGCCACGGCGCACCGCGCCCATGAACTGGGTGGGGATGCTGCCGCCGTTGATGGCGTCTTCGATGATGATGCCTGAGCCGCGCTCAAGGGGCTGCACGCTGAGCTTCACACGGGCATACATGCCGGAGCCGCCGTTTTGCTTTTTGAGCAAGTGGTCGGCTTCTGCCTGCTGCGTGATGGTTTCACGGCATGCGATCTCGGGTGCGCCGGCGAGGGTTTCGACGCCATGCTCGCGCAGGAGTTTTTCGCGGATCACTTCGAGGTGCAGCTCGCCCATGCCGGAGATGAGGCACTGGCCGGTCTCTTCATGGGTGCGGACGCGGAAGGTGGGGTCTTCATCGCTGAGGCGTGAGAGGGCGGTGGCCAGACGTGACTGGTCGGCGGACTTCGCGGGCTCGATGGCCATGCTGACGACGGGTTCGGGGAACACGGGCGGCTCAAGCATGATGGCATGATCTACCAGACACAGGGTATCGCCTGTGCTGAAGTTGTTGAGGCCGGTGACGGCGCAGATGTCGCCTGCCTGGACGCTTTCGAGTTCATCGCGGCGGTTCGCGAAGACACGGAGCAGCCTGCCGCAGCGCTCGGTTTTGCCGAGGCGCGGATTGAGCAGTGGAGTGCCTTTTTGGAGGGTGCCGGAATAGACGCGGACATAGACGAGGCGGCCTGCCTGTGGATGACGCACGATTTTGAAGGCGAGCGCGGCGAGTGGGGCATCGATGGCATTCACGCGCTGCACTTCTTCGGGTGCAGGGAGGAAATCCACGATGGCATCGACCAACGCGGAGACGCCGATGTGTTTATAAGCGCTGCCGCCGATGACGGGCACGAAGCGGCCTGCGATGGTCTGACGACGTATCGCTGTGCGGAGTGCCTGCGCGGGCACGGGGAGGCTGTCGATCCAGAGTTCGGCGATTTCGTCGTCGAGGCTGGCGAGGGCCTGGATGAGATCACGACGTGCGGATTCGACCGGGGTGAGCCATTCGGTGGGAATGTCTTCGACGGTGAAGCCGGTGGGCGAGTCGGCATGGGTACGCAGGGCGCGCTGCTCGATGATGTCGAGCTGGCCGAGCAATGCGGATTCGGCACCCCAGGGCAGGAGGACGGGCCAGGCGGTGGCGCCGAGCTTGGTCTGGAGTTCGCCGACGACGCGGGCGAAGTCTGCGCCGAGGCGGTCCATCTTGTTGATGAATGCGACGCGGGGTACGCGGTATCGATCCATCTGACGCCAGACGGTTTCGCTTTGTGGCTGCACACCACCGACCCCGCAGAAGACGGCGACTGCGCCGTCGAGCACGCGGAGGGAGCGCTCGACTTCGGCGGTGAAATCGACGTGGCCGGGGGTATCGATGAGGTTGAGGCGATGGGGCTGGCCGGTGAAGAGGCGGGTGAGGCCAGCGACGGGCTGCTGAGTCCACGAGCATGGAGCCGCGGCGGAGGAGATGGTGATCCCCTTCTCGCGTTCGATGTCCGAGAAATCGGTGGTGGTGTTGCCTTCGTGCACGTCTCCGCAGGCATGGATGGCGCCTGCGTAGAAGAGAATGCGTTCGGTGAGCGTGGTTTTGCCAGCGTCAATGTGGGCGGCGATGCCAATGTTGCGGATGCGGCCCGAGTCAGTCGTATTGAGTTTCATAAGAGTCAGATGTTCGATGTGAACGTGCTGCTCCCCGGAAGGATATGAAAAGGCCCTGATGCAGACTGACGGCATTCAGGGCTCCCGGGGATAGCAGCAGTATCTGACTTCTGTCCTCTATGACATAGTCATCCCGAACCCTGGCCGTAGCCGGGCTGAATGAAATATGATGATGAGAGGGCGGGGTGTCATAAGACGCGGTGATAGAGTGCGCGAGATTGGGGATTTGTCAATGATGAGGGGGATGAGAGATGGCCGCAAAAAAACGCAGAAGACGCAAATTTTTTTGAAGTGGGAGTTGGTTTGTTTCCAGATCCAGTTGCGGCGCAACTGGACTACTTTGCGGCGGCTGCGTCTCTGCATAGCATCCGGCAGCAGGGAGGAATCACTTTGGCGGGTTGTTTCCAGCCATTGCCTTCTTAGCGGCTTTTCAGCCACGGGCACTCGTCACCTGGGTGTTACAATGACTCATCGTGGTGAGTACCTCGTCGCTGGGCGAGTTCGACAACAGACTATGCAAACCAAGTACGACTCCCCTAGACTGGAACGCGCGCTCATCTCACCGCTCTACCATGCGGCCAAAGCCGAGGGCATCCCGATGACCCAACTCGCCAGCCGTTGGTTGGCGGAGAAACTCGACGACCATCGCATGACCCGACAAGAGTCATCAGGACGCGTGATGGAAGAAGGAAAGCGTTGAATCTGAAAGTGGGGCGGCTGGTGTTTCCAGCCGCCTTTTTTTGCATCTCTGCTCAGTATCGCTGTGGGTGCCGCATTAGCTTTGCGGAACGCCATACTCTGTATGCAGGGCTGCGATTTCGGTCTGTGCCTGTTCGGGAGTCTTTCCTGATTCCACGAGGATCTGAGTATAGTTTTTGATGGTCGAATCGAGATGAGGGTGCTTATGCCCTACCGTTTGAGTGAATCGGAACAAAATGCCCAGAGCTCGTCGCATTGGCCCCTCCGCCTCAGCAAGACGGTTGGTCTTCTTAAACAACAGAGCGAGATTGTTAAGGCCTCTGGCGACCGTGGGATGATCTGAACCATAGCTGGCTTCATCAATCTTCAAAGCACGCCGCATCGGCTCCTCCGCCTCTTCAAGACGATTGGTGGCCTTAAGCAACTGCGCGAGGTTGTTGAGGCAGATTGCCACCGTTGGATGATCTGGACCATAGCTGGCTTCATCAATCTTCAAAGCACGCCGCATCGGCTCCTCCGCCTCT
>NZ_JAQSEA010000008.1:0-71 GCF_029946185.1 Prosthecobacter sp. | reverse complement strand
TCAAGACGATTGGTGTCCTGAAGCAACTGCGCGAGGTTGTTGAGGTGAATTGCCACCGTGGGATGATCTGG
>NZ_JAQSEA010000007.1 GCF_029946185.1 Prosthecobacter sp. | reverse complement strand
CGGCGTCTCCCGCCTCCACCTCCTCTGCCCCGATCCCTGGCCCAAGAAAGGCCACGTCGCCCGTCGCCTCGTCAATCAAAGCGAATTCCTCGGCGGCCTCCACCGCATCCTCACCCACGGCGGCGAATTCCTCCTCAAGACCGACGACCAGCCCTACTTCGAAGACGCCCTCGCCAGCTTCGCCACCCGCGAGCACCAGTTCAAACAACTCGACTGGCCCGCCGATGCCTTCTTCTATCCCACCACCGACTTCGAACAAGACTGGCTCCTCATGGGCCGCACCATACATCGTGCGAGATGGCAAAAAATCGGACGTTAAAATCCGCCCATGCTCCGCCGCAGCCTCCTCCTCCTAGCCCTCAACCTCAGCATCAGCCACGCCGCTGAAACCCGCACCCGCGTCGCCCTAGCCGGAGACTCCACCGTCACCGACAAAGCCGGCTGGGGAGCCGCCTTCGCCAAACTCCTCGGCCCCAACGCCGAGTGCCTCAACTTCGCCGGAGGTGGCCAAAGCACCAAAAGCTTCCGCGACACCGGCAACTGGAAAAAAGTCCTCGACTCCAAACCCGCCTACGTCCTCATCCAGTTCGGCCACAACGACATGCCCGGCAAAGGCCCCAAACGCGAAACCGACCCCGCCACCACCTACCCCGAAAACCTCACCCGTTTCATCCAGGAAGCCCGCGCCATCGGAGCCCAGCCCATCCTCGTCACCTCCCTCACCCGCCGCATTTTCGACAACCACAAAATTCGCGGCGAACTCAAACCCTATGCCGATGCCGCCACCAAAGTCGCCACCGAACAAAAGGTCCCCCTCGTCGATCTCTTCACGCGCAGCGTAAACCTGCACAACAAGCTCGGACTTGCTGAATCCGACACATTCAATCCCCCAAATGTCCCCAAAACCACCGGCCCCCAAACCACCGATCGCACCCACCTAAACGCCCACGGAGCCCAAGTCATCGCCAACATCATCGCCGAAGAACTCCACAAAGTCGCCCCCGAGCTCGCCCAGCACTTGAAGTAACCCCACGCAGCGTCTTGCAGCTTGGCGCAAGCAGCAAAGACGTCTATGATCCCATCGTGAAGTTTGCTGGCCAGCTATGGGGATTCAGGCACCTTGCGGGGGTGCTGCTGCTGGCGTTGGCTTCGCCAACTCAGGCCCAGACCACCGCCAAGCCCTGGGCCGAACGCGAAACCAAGCTAGCCAACGAATATCTCTCCCTTTTAGTGCAGCAACCGGAATATGGTCGCATTCTGGACCTGCTCTGGGCGCTCTATGAAAAGCATGACGCCACCAGCCTGCTCGTCGAAAATGTCTCCCAGCAGGCCGCGAACTCCCAATTTGAAGCCGTCAAAATCGTCGAGGCCCACCTGATCCGTCGCAGCGGAAATTTGCAACGGGCTGCAAAACTGTATGACGCTCTGCTAAAAGCGGACCCAAAGAACCTAACCGTTCTAAAATCACGAGCCGAAGTGGCCCGCGAACTGTCAGACCCCGCCACCGCATACACGCTGATCAAAAAAGCAGCTGAACTCCTGCCCGCCGATGACCCACTGGCACCGCAGATGTGGATTGAACTGGGCGCCATGGCCATGGCAGGAGGAAAAAATGCCGAGGCAGCGGATGCCTATGAGCAGGCGGCCAAGCTGAAGCCGCAGGACATTGACCTGGCCCGCCAGGTGGCGCAGTTGCTTCTGCAGGCAGGCTTTCCCGAACGTGCCGCGAATTTCTTCTCCAGACTGGCAGATCAAAAAGACCCGCAGCGCAAACTCGATGCCCTCTATGATCTGGCGCGCATTTACGAAAACGCCGATCAATTTGCGAAAGCCGACAAGGCGCTCACAGACGGACTGGCACTTTTGCATTTCCGTGATGGTCGTTATTTTGATTTCTTTCGCAAACGCGTGCGTCTGCATGAACGCTTCGGAACATTGGAAGATTTGCGCAAGACCTTGGAGGAAGCAGCCAAGGTCACGCCACCATCAGAACAGCCCCTGCTGGATGCCGCACGTTTCTTTGAGCTGACGGTGGAGCCTGACGAGCAGATGCGCTGGCTGCGCGCCTTGGTCCAGGCAGTGCCACAGGTTGAAGACTACCGTTGGCAACTGGTCCGTACACTGCTGGATCACGAAGGTGCCGCCGAGGCTGCCAAACTGCTCGATGAGCGGCTCAAAAACGACGGCGGTGATCTGCCCGCTTTGGTGCTGTTGCGTTGTGAAGCCGATTTGCGCAACGGCGATGCAAACAGTGCAAAGCAGCGCCTGTTGAAGCTGTTGGAGGCTCAAAACTCAACCGACGTCGAAAAGCAAATTCTAGGATTTGCACAAACGCGGGCACTGGATGCCATCATTGAAAAAATCCTGCGCGCACGCGTGGAGCGAGATCCGCAGAAAGCAGAGGCGGTCTTCAATCTGGCGGGATTTTTCCGTGCGCGCCGTGATGTGGCAGCGGAGGACAAGCTGCTCCATCAGTTTACCGACAGCGCGACGACTCCGGAAGAAAGGCAAAAACGTCTGAGCGATGCCTCGACCTTTATGGCGGCAAGCAATAACCTCGACAGCGCCATCATCCTGGCCCGTGAGGCGGTCTCCAAACCGGCTGCAGGACGTGGTGCCTGGCTGCATCTGGCGGAACTGCTCGCCGAACAGGGCGAGAACGACGAGGCGACGGATTGGATTGAAAAGGCATGGCATGCCAGCACGACGGACGAGGAGCGCGTGGATGTGGATGAGCGCATGCTCTCGATCCTGATGGGCGACACCAAGACGGCGGTCAAACCGGCCACAAGCGGTGAATTCAAACTCCCTGATGCGTTCACCGGCACGAGCTTCGCAAGCGATGACACTGAAGGCACCAAACGGGAAAAGCTGCCGGAGCCCGTGCTGGAGTTCGCACAAAAAGTCATCTCCAACGCCAGGCAGGTTGATCCCAAATCCAAAGATGCCCAAGCCGCAAGGTTTCGTGGTTGCTGGTGGGCGGCGCGCACGAACCAATTTGAGGATGCCTATCAACTGCTGAATGCTTTGGAATTTGATCCGGTGACTGAGAAAAAGCAGCCGGTATCGCTGGTGGTGGAGCAGTTGAAACTGGATCTGGCGCAGGAGGATGAAAACTATGCGCTGATGGAGCGGCAGTTGCGAAGGCTGTCTGAGTTGGATCCCCCGGGACGCGTGCGGTACACGCTGCGGCTTGCGGAACTGCTGATGGAAGCGGAGCGACGAGTGGACTCAGAAACGAGCAGCCCTGGCTGGAAGAGCGACACTCCTCTGCCCCCGCTAGGCGTGACAGCAGCGAAACTGCTGGAGCAGGTGTATCGCGAGTTTCCAGACTCGGGGCAGCTGCTCTCGGCGCTGTCTCAAATTTATTTCCTGCAACGCCGTGCGGATGACGCACTGGCGCTGTGGAAGCAGGCGGTGAAGCGGATCGAAGGCCCGGCTGCCATCCCGCTTCTGGAAAACTATGCGGACATCCTGCTGCGGCAGCATCGCATCACAGATCATGTGGAGGTGCAGGTGCAGATTTTGGAAAGTGAAACGGATGTGAAGCGCCGCCGCGAAGTGCTGCGCCGCTGCATCGACCGACTGATGTTTTCGGACGCGAGCGGTGGGGAACTGGCACCGAGTGTGGCACGCGACCGACTGAAGCTGCTGGAGCGCGCCCTGCAGGAGCGCGTGCAACGGCATCCGTTCGACGGCTTTTATCATGAGGCGCTGGCGCAGGTATATGAACGCGGCGGCGATCATGTGAAGGCCTTCGCGAGCATGAAGCAGGCGTATTACACCGCGCCGGACACACCGTTTTCACTGGATCAACTGCGCGATGCAGCGCTGAAGGTGGCGGATTTGAAGTCGGCGATTTATTTCCAGAAGCAGATCGCAGCCATGGCACCGCCGAAGGAGATCGCGGCCGAGTCGCGGCGGCTCGTCGAACTGCTGGAACAGACGTTTCAAATCACGGAGGCGGACCGCGTACGGCGGCGACTGGAGAGCCGGTTCGCGCAGGACGCGACGGCACTGGAGGAGCTGGCGAAGTATTATCAAAGCTCGGGGCAGGACGAAGCGGAGCGAAGGGTATATGAGCAGATGATCCAGGTACGCTCGTGGGACAGCCGTGCGCGGCTGCGGCTGGCGCTGAAGTGCCTGCGTTTTGCCGATGAAGCGGAGGCAGAGAAGCAGCTGCTGTTGGTGCTCGCCGCACAGGTGAAAGCACGCAATTACCCGACCAGTGGCGTGCGTGCTCCGCTGCCACTGACGGATACGCGACGCTCCGGCGGTGGCGCGACGACGGGGGACATTGTCTCGCTGCTGGATCTCGCCCCAGGTCTTGAGCGCAAGGATCTGGACACACTGCGGGCCTTCCTCGGCCAGCCAAGAGCGGAGTTTGCCGAATTGCCGGACGAAGCGTCTCTGGTGCGGCTCCGGGCTATTGAAGAGCTGGCAAAACTGCGCCACGCCCATGGTGGGGCGGCGCTGAGCCAGTGGATCAAACAATGGAGCACCGAGGCACAGGCGAACGAGGTGGAAAAACTCTGGGCGCTCTTTTATGCCGGTGCAGGCGCGGAGTTTCGCGTGGTGCTGAAGAAGGTGCTGCCGGACACCACCAAGCTGGAGGCGCAGTTTGCGATGCTCTGGCTGCTGCTACACAGCCATGGGATGGATGAGGCGGTGCGCTGGGCGAGCGAGAAAGGCTGGTCGCCTGAAGTGCTGAAAGCACGGGCCGGCCTGCTGCAGGCCTGTGTCTCGATGCTGGTGGATGTGAGCAGCTTCCGCTTTCGTTCCAGCAGTCTCAGTCAATTGGGCAACAGCCGGGTGCTGCGCAACGCCGCAATCGTGGAACTGACCCGCAAGCTGCAGGACAAGCAGCGGTATGACGAGGCGCTGGCACTCGGTGCCAGCCTGCCGCTCAATTCACCCGAGATGGAAATGGACTACTCGCTGTTCCTCGCACGCATTGCCGAAAGTGCTGAGCGCTGGGATCTGGCACGGCAGTACCTCGATGTGGCGGTGCGCGGCCCGGTGGCGGCGGGAAACTACCGCACCACGTACGATCCGTTTTTGCTGAGCCTCTCCTCTCTGAGCCGCATGACGAACTCCGAACAGCAGCGCGAGGAGGCACTGCAGGGAGCATGGCGCAGACTGCAGCGCATCCAGCCTTCGGCGATGACCGCCATTCGCAAGGCGGCGGTTGCTGGCTTGTCGGGTGCGGATCAAACGGGTGCCGATGCATTGGGTCGGTTTCTGTCCGGACCGTTTCTCGCCCAGCGTGATATGACGGATTCCAAGGGCAGCCTGCTCCCGCAGGGATCGTCACGCTATGAGGAGCCGCCGCATCTGCGCAGCCTGTGGGAGGAGACGCGGGAAATTCAGGCGCTGCTGGTGCAGCAGGGCCTCGGTAGCGTGGCGCAGGGTTCGAATGCCACCCTCACGCAACACTACGGGGCCACGATGCTGGGACCGCGCTCGGATTCGGAATTTGGCGAATGGCGCATCAATGACCTGCTAGGCAGGCTGCGCGGTGTGGACTTCCCCACACGGCGGCGACTGATCCGCGAGCATCTGGCTGCGGTGGATCTGCGCACCGAGCACTCGGTGGACACACTCGGCAACCTCGGCAGCCGCTTGGAGAGCGCAGGCTTTGTACGCGAGGCCATCGACATTTACAGCATGCTGCCAGACCGTGCGCCGTCGAATCCTGACTACGCGCTGTGGCTGCTGCGCGTGTGTGAAACGTCGATGGAGATCGAGCCGGGACTGAGCTACTCACTCCAGCTGCTGCTGGCCGAACCACCGCTCAAGCCGCCGCAACCCGGTGACGACACTTTGCGCGAAAAGCATGCGCTGTTCCTCTCACGCAATTTCAATGTGGATGAACTGCGCCGCCAGGGCTTCCGCGAACAATTTTCACAGGTGCTTGAACGCCGCCGCCCGCATGAGGCCGCCTACCTGCGTGAGCTCGGCCTGCTGCAGGAACGCATGCAGAATGATCAGGCGGCGCTCTCCGCCTGGGATCGTCTGCATGCCTGCTATGTGGCAAATGACCAGGCCGGCACCGACCTCGACATTGAGGCCAGTTTGCATCGTGCTCAGATTCTACAACGCCTTGCGCAACCCCAAGCCGCATTGAAAGTACTGCGCGTGGTACCGCTGGCAGAGCCGCTGGACCCCATCGCTCAGGATCTGCTGAAACTGCGCTGCCAGATCGCCACAGCCGCGGGTGCGTGGGATGATGTGCGGGATCTGATGACGCTGTGCGTCGAACGCCAATCCCTGCCCTGCGTGGTGGCGCTGGCCACGGGGCTGCGTACCCACGACCGCGCAACTGAGGCGCTGAATCTGCTGACTCAGGCGGATCGCACCATCAAGGGTGATCATGAACGCTTCACGCTGCGGCTGGAACAGCTCAAGGTGCTGGCGGCAGCGGCTGACTGGGCCCCGGAGCGCGGACGGGCGCAGATCGCAGCCTTGTTCCGCACCACGACCCGAGATCAAGATACACTCAAAGACATGCACGCCTGGCTCAAAGGACTGGCCTCAGGCAAACAGGCCGCAGGCTGGGCCGCGATACTGCGCACTGAATCACGGGCGGGCACGGACCGGCCGCTCGCAGCGCTGGCCCTGAGCGCCTTCACGGCGGGCCTGCCCGAGGAAGCGCATGCGGATTTCATCAGCGCCTGGCAGAAGGTGGAAGAAAAAGACCGGATCTGCATCGAGCTCGCGGCTGAAGAAATGCTCAAGACAGGACGTGCGGCATGGGCCTGGGACGCCTGCGAAATCGTGGCCGGCATCCCGACCTTCCGCGAGCAGGGGCGCAAGCTACCGCTGGCCGTGCGCGTAGCGCATGCCCTGCATGATGAAGCGGCGGTGCAGGAGCTTTTCAGTGAAACACTGCGGCTGACCTTCCCCGGCGGCGCGCAGACGATTGAGTGGGCGCAGGCTTTTGAAGACACCGGCCATGCGGGACTTGCCCAAGAGCTGCTAGCGGCAGCGCTGCGACGCCTGGAAGACACTGCCGCGCTGCAGCCGGAACTGTTTGCCGCGCAGGCACGCTTCCTTATGCGTCAGCGGGATTTTGAGGCGGCTGAGATTTTTCTCATGCGCATGAACTGGACCCTGCCGGCTGAGTCGGCAAAACTCATCTTTGAACTCTACCAAAGCTGGGGCAGACTAACAGACATCGAAACGGAGCTGCCCAAGTTCCACATGCCAGGAGGTGTGAAGCAGGAAATTCTGTTCCTCACCCGGCAGACGACCGCCAAAACCACGCCTCAGCCATGAATTCAACCATGCGACTTCTGATATGCCTCAGCGCAGGCGTTGTCATGTGCCAGTGTTCCAGCACCAAGAAGAAAAAGGAGGATGCATCCGAGCAAACTCTGGTGAAGCGCACCACTTCGGGGGTGGATCTAAACAAGCGCAGCCGGTATGAGAAATACATGAATGATCCCAAGATGGGAAAAAGCAGCGCAGGATCGTATTTTCAAAAGCAGACGCATCACTCCAAAAACTTCAATGGCGGCAACTCGTATTCCGGGCAGAAGGAGTTCAAGACCAGTCAGAGCCTCTATGGCAAATCAAAGGCAAATCTCGACATGACCTACGCGCTGGGAGACAAGCAGGCCCTGACCAAGAAAAATGGCTTTAAGACCGATGCATTCGGCACCCGGGAGGCTCGTGAAGGCAGCGCCGTCTTCAGCGGTGCCGACAGCAGCTTCAACACCAGCTCCGCTCTGACGCGCTCCCAAAGCACCGGCAAAGCGCCCAAAATCATCGAAAACTACAATGACAGGGGGGGCGGCAAAAAGAGCGCGTACTCGGAGGAGGAAGTGCGCAAACTGCTGAACCGGAACTGAACTGTGCCGTGGGCTGGCCCGCGCGTTAAACCCCTCAGCCGGCCTCTTGTTGATGACTGCGCTTGCAGGAGCAGATGCCCTTTCTATTCAACTGCATGCGCATCCTCCACACCGCAGACTGGCATCTCGGCGCCCGACTCGTCGAGCGCGACCGCCTGCCTGAGCATGCCGCTTTTCTCGACTGGCTCATCGACACGCTGCGCACTGAAAACATCGACGCGTTGCTTCTCAGCGGCGATGTCTTTGATGCGGCGAACCCTCCACAGGATGCGGTGGGTTTGTATTTCGACTTTCTCAAACGCCTTGCAGATCTGCACACCGTAAAGGCCGTCATCACTGGAGGTAATCATGACTCTGCTTCGCATTTGAATGCGCCGCGTGAACTGCTGAAGCGCTTTGAAGTACACGTCTTCGGTCATGCAGGTGAGAACATCGTCGAACTCGGCGACGTCGTCGTCGCCGCCGTGCCCTTTTTGCGTGAACGAGATCTGCGGCAGGCTGCGGCTGGTGAGGCCATGACGGATGTGCAGGCCCAGGTCCGCGCCGCCATTCGCGCTCATTACTCTGCGCAGCTCACCGCCTGCCGTGTGCTGGCGGGAAAGCGGCCCGTCATTGCCATGGGGCATCTCACCGTGCTGGGTGCCACCACCAGCGACAGTGAACGCGACATCCACATCGGCAATCTCGGAGCCGTGGGCGCGGATGTGTTTGCGGGTTTCGATTACACGGCGCTGGGACATCTGCATCGCCCGCAGCAGGTCGGAGGCGTGGAAACTGTGCGCTACAGCGGGTCACCCGTCGCTCTCAGTTTCTCTGAAGCTGCGGATCAAAAGTCTGTGGTCGTCCTCGACACCCAGGGGATAAAAATTCAGACGCTCCCAGTGCCCGTCACCCGCCTGCTCACTCGTGTCAGCGTCAGCCGCGCCACTCTCGCTGCGGATCTCGTGAATGTGCCCGCCGCAAGCTGGGCTGAGGTCACGGTGAAACTTGATGCGCCCGAAGCTGATCTTGACCGCCAGATTCGCGAAGCAGCCGCCGGTCGTTTTGAGGTATTGAAAGTTCTCACCGACCTGCCCGCCACTCTCGCCTCCACCTGGCAGCACACCGGCCCAACCCTCAGCGAACTCCAGCCCCGCGAGGTTTTCCGCGAACTGC
>NZ_JAQSEA010000006.1 GCF_029946185.1 Prosthecobacter sp. | reverse complement strand
CACCGCAGACCGATTGTTTCTCGACTGCGGAGGATTCCTGATTTTTCTGGCCGTGTTTAGCCATAAGATTCACGGAGTGACCGCGAAAAGAGGCGCACGGGGCGGGAAAAGTCAAACGCCGAAGGCCGGGAACGTGGGGCGATCATTGACGCCCCACGCCTGGTCTAGGTTACTCTTCTTCAGCGGCGGCAGGGGCGGCGGCCGCTTTGGCGGAAGAGCCTTTCTCCAAACCTGCCAATTTCTCGGCCTGCTTGGCTTTCACTGCGGCTTCGATCTCGGCATAGACGGTCGTATCGTTGCGCAGGACTTCCTTGGCGGCATCGCGGCCTTGGGCGAGCTGGGTGCCTTTGTAGCTGATCCACGAGCCGCGCTTTTGCAGGATTTCATAATCCATCGCGAGATCGAGCAGCGAGCCGACATTGGAGATGCCTTCGTTGTACATGATGTCGAACTCAGCCTCGGTGTAGGGAGGGGCGAGCTTGTTCTTCACGATTTTGACCTTGGTGCGGTTGCCAGTGACGGTGCCGTCGGTGGTCTTGATGGCACCGATGCGGCGGATGTCCACGCGTACGCTGGAGTAGAACTTGAGGGCCTTGCCGCCAGGGGTGGTTTCGGGATTGCCGAACATGACGCCGATCTTTTCACGAATCTGGTTGGTGAAGATGCAGCAGGTGCGTGCTTTGGCGATGATGGCGGTCAGTTTGCGCAGGGCGGCGCTCATGAGGCGGGCCTGAGCGCCGACGGTGGAGTCGCCGATTTCGCCTTCAAGTTCCTGACGGGTGACGAGTGCGGCGACGGAGTCGATGACGATGACGTCGAGGGCGTTGGAGCGGACGAGGGTCTCGCAGATGCGCAGGGCTTCTTCACCGGAGCTGGGCTGTGAGACGAGCAGTTCGTCCATCTTGACGCCAAGGCGGCGGGCATAGGCGGGATCGAGCGCGTGCTCGACGTCGATGAAGGCGGCCAGACCGCCGGCCTTCTGTGCCTGGGCGATGACGGTGAGGGTGAGGGTGGTTTTCCCGGAGGATTCCGGGCCGTAGATTTCTACCACGCGGCCACGGGGGAAGCCGCCCGTGCCGAGTGCTTGGTCGATGAGCAGATTGCCGGTGGGGATGACGCTGATGTCGGATTTCACGCCTTCGCCGCCCATGCGGAGGATGGCGCCTTCACCGTAGTCTTTCTGAATTTGCTGGATGGCCAGATCGAGATTGCGGCCGCGTGCTTCAGCGAGCTTGTCGGGTTTGGCGGAGGAAGTTTCGGAGGAGTCTTTGGGTGCGCGGGCCATAATCGTTGGTGTTCAGTGTGGAATAAAAAGCTGTTCGGGCGAACAGAAAGCGCATTTATTGAAGATGGTAAAGCACTTTTCATCCTTAAGACGCGAAAAATTGCCACCCGGAGCCACATCAAGCCGTGATTTGCCTCACATGCTGTCGAGCTGCTGCAGCGTGCTGCCGTAAAAGCCCGACATCATGGTGATGATGCGATAGGCCACATACATGACGACAATTCCGTAGGCGATCTTTGGCAGCCACTGCGCGGCAAGTTGCACGGCATCTGCTGCCTCGATGGTCTCCGAAGCGGCCCAGCGGTTCATTTCGTGATCCAGAGTTCCGGCTTCTTCTGCCGTGGCGATGCCATGCACGAAGGACATGGGAAAGCCATGCACGTCCGCCATGGCTCCGGCGATGGTTTCTCCTGCTGCGATACGCTGGGCGGCATCTTTCGCGGCATGGCGTAGCAGGCCGCTGTGGGAGGCGCTGCCTGCGAGTTGCATGGCCTCCGTCATCCGCATGGAGGCCAGGAGGCAGGCATGAAACACCTGGGAAAAACGCGCCAGCGCCCAGTGCCGGCGCACGCTGCCGATCAGCGGGAGGTACCCGAGCCCGCGATCCACTGCTGCGGATTCCGCGCCTAGGCGAGAGAGCCAGCGCCAGAGCAGGAAGAGGGACAGCAGCACGAGCCAGAGAATAGCCAGCGGAACGAAGATGCCCCCCATTGAATAGGGTTTGTCCTCCATCGTGGACGTGACCATGGTCGGCAGTTCTGGCAGCACGATGCCCAAGTGCGCGAGCACCAGCGGATAAATCATGGCCCCGAGGGCCTGCTTCACCCCTATGTGCCAGGCCTCGAAATAGCGCGAGAGATGGCTGAAGGCATCGCCCAGGCGTCCGCTGCGCTCGCCGGCGTCGATGAGTGCAAACTCCAGCGCGTCTGAAAACGCCCCGCAATGTTCGGTGATGGAGGTGGCGACACTCTTGCCTTCTTTCAAGCCGAGCTGCAGGCCCTGCAACCAGGTGCGGCGCGCATGGGAAGGCTGCTGCTTGAGCAGGAGTTCCAACGAGCGGTCCAGATGAAAGTTTGCCCCCACCAGCTTGGCCAGTTCGCGATACAGCAGGGCTTTTTCGGAGAGTTTCATCGGCGGAGAGAAACTAACGCCATCGACTCTGCGACAGCGAGCACAAAAATCTTCGGACCCCGGGAAGGTGCCTGTTGTGTGACACTCTTATTGCTTCTCAGGTGCGTTTCGCCGCCTATCATTTGGCTTCCGCATGCCGCCGCCCATCGCCCATAAAGAAACGCCCGACCCGCACTGGATGCACCTCGCGCTGGACCAAGCCCAGCTTGGTGTCGGACTCACCAGCCCCAATCCGCCCGTGGGTGCGGTCATTGTTGCCCAGGAAAAAGTCATCGGACGCGGCTACCACCACAAGGCGGGCGATCCACATGCCGAGGTGGAGGCGATTCGCGATGCGCAAAAAACGAATCCCAAGCTGCTGCGTGGCTCCACGATCTACGTCACGCTGGAGCCCTGCTGCACGCAAGGCCGTACGCCTGCGTGTACTGAGGCGATCAAAGCTGCGGGCATCAAGCGCGTGGTGTTCGGTGCCCATGATCCCAATCCCAGCCACTTCGAGCAATCCCGCAGCATTTTCTTGCTCGCCGGCATTGAGGTCACTGCCGGGGTGCTGGGTGAAGAGTGCCGGGCTATCATCCGTCCCTTTGCCAAATGGATTACGACAGGCATGCCCTATGTGATTGCCAAGGCTGGACAGAGCCTGGATGGCCGCATCACGCGTCCAGCGGGTGAGAGCTCGCTGATCACCAATGACGCCGCACGCGCGCATGGCCGCAGACTGCGCATGCGGGTGGATGCCATCCTCGTCGGAGCGGAGACGATCCGCCAAGACAACCCCCAGCTGACTCTGCGCGATGGCAGTTCCGGCAGCGGCAAGGTGCAGCCCTGGCGCGTGGTCCTCACTAGCAGCGGCGACATTCCACCGCATTCCCAGATCTTCACGGACGAGCACAAGGATCGCACCATCATCATGCATGGCAAGGACCTGCCCGAAGCGCTGGCCCTTCTTGGTCAACACGGTGTGCTTTCCGTCCTCATTGAGGGCGGTGGCATCATTCTCGGCCAGGCGTTTCGGGAGCAGTTGGTGGATGAGGTGTATTGGTACATCGCCCCGCGTTTCTGCGGCGGCGGACGTCCTTCGATTGCCGGGCCCGATTTGCCGGCCTCCATCGAGTTGGAGAAAATCACCGTGCGCCCCATGGGGGACAACGTCTGCTTTCACGGTTTCCCTGTGTGGCCGGGAGCGGCGCATGAATAAGGCGGGCTCTAGAGTGATGGTGGAGACTGAGCCGTTGGTCTCAAACTTTTTGCTGAAGGCGAGTTCCACCTTGGTGGTGACACAGCATTCTGCGAACACCCAAAGTTCATAAGTCGGCCGAGTGTGGTGCTGGGGGCCGCTGGTATGGGGTGGAATGATGATGAGGGGGGCTGCGAAGGCGCTGACCGACAGACAGGAGTGTCTGTCGTACTTCAGAGGATCAGCGTTTTCGGGCTGAATAAGTACGATGGACACTCTTGTCCGTCGATCAGCGTTCTGCGAACACCCAAAGTTCATAAGTCGGCCGAGCGTGACGCTGGGGGGGGGCAGGTGGTATGGGGTGGAATGCAGATGAGGGGGGCTGCGAAAAGAGCTGTTTCCTCGCCTAGACACTGAGGCTATGCGTGTGGTCGCATGCCCACTGTTTCGCCTCTCCGCCCTGCCGTTTTTTTTGACCGCGATGGTGTTGTTAATGTTTCTCCTGGGGACGGCTACGTGCTGCGCTGGGATGATTTCCATTTTGCGCCGGGCATCATTGAGGCTCTGGCACTGTGCCGGGAACGTGGTTATGCGACGATTCTGGTGACGAGCCAGCAGGGCGTGGGCAAAGGATTGATGACGCAGGAGGCACTCGACGTTCTGCACGGGCGCATGCAAAGCGAGCTGGAGCAGCATGGTGCGGCGCTGGATGGCATCTACGCCTGCACGCATCTCGCAGGCACCTGCACCTGCCGCAAGCCGAGCGCGGAGATGATTTTCCGCGCGCGTGACGAGCACGGTCTCGATTTGACGCGGAGCTGGCTGGTGGGGGATCATGACCGCGACATCCAAATGGCGGTCAACGCGGGCGTGCCGCGCACGGTGCGAATTTTGAGCCATCATGAGCCGAAGGTGGTGGCGGAGTTTACGCTGGCGGAGACCTCGGATCTGGCTGCACTGCTGCGGGAGAAGCTACCGGAGATCTGAAAGGAGAGGGATCATCCTGATCCCTTTGGATCCTTTGCAGGGACCAGGATGGTCCCGCTCCTCTCAGCGCTTGCCCATCATCGCGGATTCGAGCGCCTTGCGGTAGTTCAGGACGGCATCTCCGATGGCGGCTGAAACCTGCTGGCGGTACGTTTCGGAGGCGACGAGCTGGCATTCGGCACCGTTGGTGAGGAAGCCGCCTTCAAACAGAATGCCGGGACGCTTGCAGCCGGTGAGCACGCTCCACTGCGCACGCTTGATGCCGCGATCGACGAACTTGAAGCGGCTGA
This sequence comes from Prosthecobacter sp., assembly GCF_029946185.1. GTDB lineage: Bacteria > Verrucomicrobiota > Verrucomicrobiia > Verrucomicrobiales > Verrucomicrobiaceae > Prosthecobacter. Next base: position 4,149 of record NZ_JAQSEA010000006.1, on the reverse strand, counting down.
TGACGCTGGCATGCACGGCGGTGGCGAGCGCGATGTTGGCGGAGTCCTGCTTGTTGCCGGTGACGCCGTTGACGTTGTAGCCACCGCCACGGCTGATGGTTGCGGCAGCGCTCTGGGGCGTGAGCGCCCAGGTTTCGATGCCGGTGGCGGCAGCGCCGCCGGAGTTGAAGTGGAAGCTGAGGAAAATGCTCTTCGGGGTCTGGTTGGCGATGGCCACGCGGCCGCCGAGGGTGAGGAAGGTGTCCGTCGAACGAGTGAGGACTACTTTGAAACCGCGCTGAATCAGGGCTGCGCGCACGGCCATGGCCATCTTCAGGGCGAAGTCTTTCTCATAACCGTAAATGCCACGCGCACCGGCGTCATGGCCGCCATGGCCGGCATCGACGACGATGGTGTCGAAGAACTCGGCGTTCTGAATGTGGCTGGGGTAGAGGACGGGGTCGATGAGCTTGCACAGATCGAGGCGCGAGAAGAGCACCTTGCCGTTGTACTCCACCACCGGGAAGCTGAGGATGAACTTGATGTTGTTGATCAGCATCTCCTGCGAGCCGATCTGCGCCTTCAGGATGAGCTTCGAGGAACCGAGCCAGAAGTGAGTGCCCTGAATGCGGAAGGTGGTGAAGCCATAGACGGGGTTGTAGAAATTCCGGATGCTCTCCGCCGTCACATAGTCACGTCCGCCGATCTTGACGATCTCCCAGCCGCCGTTGGCAGGAAGGACTTCGACGGCTTTGGATTTCTCTGCGGTGGAGGGCTTGTCGTCGTCGAGCTCTTTGAACTCACCCTTCATCGGGGCCTCGTTGTCCTTCGCGGAGGAGGACTTCGTCACGTCCTTGGGCGTCTCTTTTTTCGCGGCGGTCTTGGCGGGAGTGGATTTTTTGCCGATCTCCACCTTCTTGCCGCCGGTCGTGGTGATGATGACCCGTGGCGGTTTGCTGCTGGTGGACTTTCTGGTGGCGGTCTTTTCCGGCTCAGGCTTCGGCTTGGCGGCAGGTTTTTTTTCTGGCTCAGGCGCAGGTGGCGGCGTTTCGGCCTTGGAGCCACCTCCGAAGAGCTTTTTGAAGAAGCCCGGCTTCTGATCATCTGCATGCGCCACGTCGAACGACGCTGAGGCCAGAGCGAAAGCTAGGAGGGCGATGAGGGCCTTGGGGAGGATGGAATGTATTCCGGGGGGCATGACGGGAATGACGGCAGTAGCGAAATAAAGCTGCCCTTTATACCCTGAGACGGGCCGGAGCGCAAACGTTCTGACGCGCCGGTCTTCCTTGGCCTTGATAATAAGCCCGCTCTGACGCATGGAACGGGTGATATGGCAAAAAAACCTGTTGTTCTGATTATTCGTGACGGCTGGGGCATCAATCCCGGCGGCAAAGCCCAAGCTGAAGCCAATGGAGATGCCACCCTGCTGGCCCGCACCCCCTTCCACGACCACCTTTACGCCTCCTATCCGCGCGGCACCGTCAGCGCCAGCGGCGAGGACGTGGGCCTGCCGGACGGCCAGATGGGCAACAGCGAAGTGGGACACCTCAATCTCGGCGCAGGCCGTGTGGTGTATCAGGACCTCACCCGCATCAACAAATGCATCCGCGATGGCGAACTCGCCACCATGCCGGTGCTGGTGGAAGCTTTCGAGATGGCCAAGGGCAGGCGCCTTCACTTCCTCGGCCTCATCAGCGACGGCGGCGTGCATTCGCATCAGAATCACCTCGCCGCGCTGTGCAATGCCGCGAAGGCCGCAGGCGTGAGCGATTTGATGGTGCATGCGATCACGGATGGCCGCGACACCTCCCCGACGGGCGGTGCTGTTTACATGGCCAAGCTGGAACAGGACCTCGCCCCGAGTGGTGCCAAAATTGCGACTGTCATTGGCCGTTACTACGCCATGGACCGTGACAAGCGCTGGGAGCGCAACAAGCTGGCCTGGGATGCCATTGTGCTCGGTCGTGGTGAAGTCCGTTACGATTTGCCGAGCGCCGCTGTGCTGGACGCCTACCCGAAGGACCCGCGTGGGGATGAATTCATGCAGCCCATGATTTTCTCCAACGCCAACGAGCAGCGCATCCGCGATGGCGACGTCATCCTGTGGTTCAACTTCCGTGCCGACCGCGCCCGCCAGCTCAGCGATGCTTTCCTGAAAGCCGACTTCGATGGCTTTGATCGCGAAGTGACGCCGAGGACCGGTTACTACACGTTCACCGAATACGACGCCCACTACACCGCTCTCGGTGCCCGCGTAATCTTTGCTCCCGAGAGCCTGAGCAACAATCTCGGCCAGGTGGTGGCTGCCGCGGGTATGACCCAGCTCCGTGCTGCGGAGACGGAGAAGTACCCGCACGTGACCTTCTTTTTTAACAGCGGCGTGGAAGAGCCGAATCCCGGTGAAGACCGCTACCTTGCGATCAGCCCGAAGGAAGTGCCCACCTACGACAAGAAGCCGCAGATGAGCGCGCCCGACCTCACGTTTGAGGTGATGCACCGTCTTGAAAGCTACGACCTCGTCATCATGAACTACGCCAATCCCGACATGGTCGGTCACACCGGGGTCGTTCCAGCGGGCATCCACGCCTGCGAGACGATTGATCTCGGCGTGCGGATGATCGTGGAGAAGGTGCTCGCACTCGGAGGCAAGCTGTTCATCACCGCTGACCACGGCAACTGTGAGCTCATGCGCAATCCGGATGGCTCGCCGAATACTGCGCACACGACGAATCTTGTGCATGGCATCTATGTGGCTGCGGATGCGGGTAGCTATACGGTGGCTGATGGCAAGCTGGCGGACATCGCGCCGACCCTGCTGGATATGCTGGGTGTGAATACATCGGCTGAGATGACGGGGAAGAGTTTGCTGGTGAAGAAGTGATCTGAGTGATGCGCCTTCTCTTCCTCTGCTCCCGCAACCAATGGCGCAGTCCGACGGCGGAGAAGGTGTATCAAAACGATGCGCGTGTTGAGGTTCGCAGTGCGGGGCTGAGTGCATCGGCGCGGTGCCGGGTTTCGGAGAAGCTGCTGAGGTGGGCGGATCGTGTGCTGGTGATGGAGCATGCGCACAAGCGGCGGTTGATGGAGCAGTTTCCTGAAGTCGTGAGCGATCTGCGCATCGAGGTGCTCGATATTCCGGATGATTACGAGTTTATGAATCCGGAGCTGGTGACGATGATTCGGGAGCGGGTGGAGCCGCTGCTGGATGAAAGTACTCGTGCGTGAGCTTTATACCACGATCAGTCAAATACAGGTCTTCGACTCCGCAGGAGAAACCCCTTTGCTGGGAGCTTCTGGAGCGGGTGCTCTGAAGCCAAGGGGATTCCATTTCAAAGCGGCGCAAGAAGACAGGATTAACAAGAGAACAGGATGATGCAGGATTTCCCATGAGAGAATCCTGTGAATTCTGTCATCCTGTGAATCCTGTCATAATCGGCGTCATTTGTCCGGAGCCACCTCATTGAGTGAAAGCCGGTGCAGACCTCTTTTCAACTATGGATGGTATTAGCTCGTTCGTGGAAGAGGCGGCGCTTCCCAGAACGAGCTAAAGCTCATGACTACTTTCGCTGCGGCACCAACTGCCACAATCCGACGACGTGCTCCCAGCGGCGGATGGCGGTGTCGATGAGGAAGATCAGGAGCAGTGCGAGGAGCAGGGTGGGCCAGAGTTCTTCGTATTGGATGGCCTTGGTGGTTTCGAGATTGGGGAGGCGTTTGGAATCCGAGAGGTAGTCGCCGCCGGTGATGCGCACGGCTTCTTTGAGCAACGCTTCGTTGACGGTGCCGAGGCTGGCTTCGGTGGAGGGATTGTGTATGAGGCCGGTGGTGACCATCTCGGCACCGAACTGCGCGCGAATGAGATACACGCCGGCCTGCGTGGGTTTGAAGTCAGCGGCATAGGTGCCGGGGGCATCCTGCCGCAGCGTCAGTTTTTGCACGGCTTTCATCGGCGCGCCCAGAGCATCTGCCGCGACGTGAAACACCTCTGCGGAGACGGTGGCGTTGTTGGCGCGTGTGCCGGCGTCGGAGAGGAGATCGACGCTGATGCGGGCGTCATCTCCCTGCATGCGTGCGGACAGATCCATGAGGCGTCCCTGCGGAGCGCGGGCGGTTTCCCGCAGCACCTGGGACCAGAAGCGGCCATAGTCGGGCCAGCGTGCGATCCAGAGC
>NZ_JAQSEA010000005.1 GCF_029946185.1 Prosthecobacter sp. | reverse complement strand
ATCGCACGCATCGGTTCAGCGCTGCGGCGCACTCGGGTGGTGAAAGCACCTGCGGACAGTTTTCAAGTCGGCCCGCTGCGCGTGTTTCCTGCGGAGCTGCGCGCACAGCGTGAGGATGAGAGCCTGGATCTGACCCCGCGTGAGGTGTCCATTCTCAAGCTCCTGCACGAGCGAGCCGGACAGGTGCTGAGCCGGGACACATTGCTGGATGTCTGCTGGGGCCTCGAGTACATGCCGGAGAGCCGCACGCTGGACCAGCACATCGCCAAACTGCGCAAGAAGATCGAGCGCGAGAGTGAGGAGATCATCGAAACCGTGCGCGGCGTGGGCTACCGCTGGCGCGGTCAGGGGTAGAGCAGGAAGCTCTGCCGCTGCGAGCGGAAGCTCTGGTTATATCCCTGCCAGCGGGAAACAATGCTGGCGGGGGAAACGCCTCGGCGCAGGTCGGAGTAGAGGGATTCGCTGCCATAGACCTTGTTGAAAAGGTTCAGCTTGGAGCCGCTCATACGGCTGATCACTTTGCCGCCGCTGAGCCGGTTGATTTCTGCGAGGAGGTGAACGTCCAGTGCGGTGATGTCCGCGCTGGCATGCGGCGAGATGTTGAGGCGGACGCCACCAAAGCCATTCTTGGAATAGGGCGAGAAACTGACGCCTGGCATGTTGAGCCGCTGGCAATACGCATAAAGCGCCTGCGGATTCACCCCGCTACCACCCGCGTAGCCAAAGGGGTTCTCAGTGCCGATGCCGATATCCACTGAGGTCGCACCGCCGAGGATGCCTGTGGCGACGTAGTAGAAGGGCGAGCTGGCGTGCGGGATGTTCGGAGAGGTTTGGTACCAGCGCAGCCCGGTGTCCTGCCAGGCCATATTGCGGTTCCAGCCCTGCATCTTGACGACATTCAGGCGTGGTGTACGAGCCATCCAGCCACGCGCTCCCGCCATCATGGCGAGTTCGCCAGCAGTCATGCCATGCACGTAGGGGACTGGAACTTGGCCGACAAAGGATTTCCATTTGGACTCCAGCGGCGGTCCTTCCACGCGCCAGCCTCCGAGGGGATTCGGACGGTCGAGTACGACGAACTGCTTGCCGCATTCCGCCGCCGACTCCATCGCCACGATCATGGTGCTGATGTAGGTGTAGCTGCGGCTGCCAATGTCCTGAAGGTCAAACACCAGCACGTCAATGTGGGCAAGCATCGCCGGGGTCGGCTTGCGCGTGGGGCCATAAAGGGAATGCACCGTCAGGCCCGTCACGCTGTCCCGCCGCGTGCTGACATGCAGCCCGGCGCCGATGGTGCCATCAATTCCATGCTCCGGTGCATACAGCGCCACGAGGTTCGGTCCCAACGCCCGCTGCATAACGGTGCGCGTGCGCTCGCCCCGGCCCGTCATGCTCGTCTGGTTCGTAATGAGCCCCACCCGCTTGCCGCGAATCAGGTCAAAGCCGCGCGATGCCAGCACATCAATGCCAAGCATGAACGGCCCAGCCTGCGCGGCCTGCCGCTGATATGCCTGCTGCGGAGCGGGCATCTCGCACGAGGCTAGAATGAGCGCTGTGAACGAAGCAACGATCCGAAGGAAAACGCGTGGGAAAACCATGCGCAGTCTTAACGGCGAATGCCGCAGGCAGCAACGTTACGCATACGTGAAAACAAACTTGTCTCTCACTCGCCCGCCTGGGCAGTGGAGACTGAGGGGCGGTCGAGCTGCAGCAGCCGCTTGGATTCTTCGAGCGCAAACTTGGCGTCCTTGAACGGCTCCCAACTGATGTCCTGCCAGCGTTGCTGCCCCTTGGTGTCGATGAGGATGGTGGCGTGCAGGTTTTCGTTTTCGAAGTCGTCGTGGGCGCGCACCTTTTTGAAGGATTCGAGGCTGCTGTCGCTCAAAATGGGGAAGGGTAGCGGCTGGTCGGGTTTGAGATTGAGCTTGGCGCGGATACCTGCGGCCGCCTGCGGGGTTTCGAGTGTGACGGCCACAAGTTGAATGCCCGCTTTGTCGAAGTCGGCGGCGGCTTTGGCGAAGGCCTGCATCTGCTCCACGCAGTGACCGCAGTCATGGCCGAGGTAAAAAAGGAAGAGTGTGGGCTTTTTGGAGGTAAAGTCTGAGCTCTTCACCGGCTGGTTTTCCAGCGTGAGCGCTTCAAACACCGGCGCATCGGGAGCATGCCAATGCACGGGACCGAGGCTGGCGATGTCCGGCCGTGTGCCGCTGTCCGTGCGCTTGGGCGCAGGAGCGGGCCAGTCGTTCTGGATGCCGAAGGTTTTCGCGAGCGTGTCGAGCCGCTTGGCGATTGGCAGGTCGCGGTCCATCGCGAAGGCCAGCTTGCGGGTTTCCTCAAAGGCCTTCTTGGCCTCCTCAGTTTTGCCGCAGGCCTGGAGGACTTCCGTTTTCGTAGCGAGGCCCACCAGATCGGCGGTGAATTTTTTGGTGAGCTCCGCCGCCTGCACCTTGTCGTCAAAGGTCAGCCAGTAGCGCGCCAGCCGTTCCTTCGGCATTTCGTCGAGCACCTTGAGGTCTGATAGCAGCTTGTGCGTTTCTCCGCGGCGCATAGAGCCGTCCTTGGTGCTCAAGGCCACCAGCGCCTTGAGTTCGGCAACGCCTGCGGCCTTTGCTTTCACTTCGGGCCGTGGCGTCTTCTTCTTGGCGCTCGTGTCAGCGCCGGCGGTTTTGGCGTTCGGCTTAGAGGCGGCGTTTTGCGATTCCGTCATCGCTTTGCCCTCGGTCTTGGGTCCCGCAGGCTTGGATGCTGATGTCTTCGTCTTTGCAACATTTGTGTCAGCCGTCTTTGCATTCGCATCCGTAGCCTTAGCTTCAGGCTCCTTCGGCGCAGCGGTGGAGACGCCCTCCAGTTCCTTCAGCGCGGCAGCCAGCGCCACGGAATCGCCAAGCTGATAGCTGGCGATGCCCAGCGCCCGAAATCGCGTGATGTCATGGGCGGCCACGCCCACGGGCGCCTGGGTAAAGGCCTTCACCTCCTCCCAATGCTCCCATTTCAGCAGCGTCTCGATCAGGCGGGTGCGGCCGTAGCTGGCGGAGGTGGAGGGCTTTTCGAGGTTGTTGTAGGTGGGATGACGTGGAATGGCGATGAGGCTGGTTGCAAGGGCTGCGGCGTCTTTGGCGCGGCCGAGGTCGTTGTAGGTGCGGGTGAGCCACTCCTCATTGTGCGCGTAATTGTGTATCTGATCCGGCAAGATGTAGGTGCGGATCATGTAGGCGTGATCGACGCGAGTGCTGGCTTCCTGCTGCCATGCGGCGTCGTCGGGGCGCTTCAATTTGGAAAAGGTATGACCCGGCATGTGCCACATGTGGGCGATGCCGGGGGCGGCCTGGCCGCAGTTGGCGCCGGACTTGAGGGCCAGGATGGGCTTGCTCTGATCCCACAGGTGGATGCGGTAGTGGTGAGCGGGGTGATTGGGGATGGCGGCGAAGATTTGATCGATCAGGGCATCGACCGCTTGCAGGCTGGACATGGGGGCTTCATCGCGTGAGAACCAGATGCGCCAGACGAGGAAGGCTTTGGCTTCGATGTCTTTGGGGTCGTCCTGAGCCAGGGTTTCGAAGTCTTTGATGCAGTCGAGACTCTTTTGCTTCTTGTCGCGTTTGTCGTTTTCGCGGTAGAGGTTTTCGAGGGTGGCGATCCACTTCTTTTCGCGTGGGGTGGCCTTGGCTTTGAGCGGGGTGGCTTTCTTGATGAAGGCGCTGGCGCGTTTTTCGTTGTTCACGTTGGCCATGCTCATGCCCCAGTAGGCCATGGCGCATTCGGGATCGAGCGCGGCGACCTGCCGGAAGGAGCGCTCGGCTTCGTAGTACCAGAAGCCGTGAAGCTGGCCGATGCCCTGGGTGAAAAACTTCTGCGCGTCCGGGTTCTTGGAGCTGATGGGGAAGTTTACCGCATCTCCGCAGCCGGGAATGAACACGGCGGCCTGTCGCGGACCTTCATTGAAGGCTTCGCCATTGGCGGAGTGGCCGGGGTCCCCATGGGCGTGAAACGCGAGGGTGAGGGCGAGGGCTGGAACGATGAAGTGGCGCATGAGGGGATGATTAGAACGCTGCTCGCGACGGGAAATTGGAGCTGCTGGTGCGAAAAAAGCAAAATGCCCGGAGGTGTGACCCCCGGGCATTCGCGAAGATGGGTGATGTCTTACTTTCCGTATCCCGGCTGCGCCTTGCCGTTTTCGTTGATGTGGCCGGTGGTCCAGAGGATGCCGCGGGTGATCAGGTCGAGGTAGCGGGCGTCACCGACGGTGGAGGTGTTGTGGCCGATGGTGGTGCTGAAGATCTTGGTCTTGTTCGGGCCGTACTCATTGGTCCAGGCGACGACGCTGGTCGCTTCGGTGGCTTTGGCATCCGGTGGCAGGGTTTCGCCTTTTTTGGCTTTCGGTGGCACGATCTGCACGCCGGAGGCAAGTGGCTTGCCGGTGAGGATCTGGATGTTGTTGTAGAGCTCTTCGTTGATGGTGGTCCAGTTTTCGAGGCCTTGGGTGATCGGGTGGGTTTTGTCGGTGAAGGTGATCGCAATCGGCTGCTGTGGGCCGTGGCCGGTGGATTGCAGGCCGATCATCTCATACCAGCCGGAGTTGTCGGCACCGGCTTTGACAGGCTCACGGAAATTGCCCCAGCGGTAGCTGTGCATGGCGCAGTGGAGATTGATGGCGGGCTTGCCTGCCTTGTGGGCATCGAGAATGGCTGCCACGTAGGCGGGGTCGGTCACGTCCGCGCTGCATTCGTCGTGGATGATGACGTCGAAATCTTTGGCCCAGTCCTTGGCCTTGTAGATTTCAAAGGTGGCCTTGGTGGTTTTGTCGGGATTGTAGGCGACATCGACGATGGCGTTCAGACGGGCCTCAATGCCTTCCTTGAGGACGAGGTGCTGCTTGTCATACTCATGGCAGCAGCCGCCGGCGACGATGAGGACGCGCAGAGGCTTGACGGCGGTATCAGCGGCCTGGGCGATAAAGAGGGCCGCAGAGACGGCGAGAGTGAGCAGGGGGAAGAGGAGTCGCATGGATTGGAGGCTTGGTTGGGAACGGGGTGCTGATTGCAGCGCGGATGGAACGGGATGTCGAGCGGGAAAATTGCGGGCAGCTTTGACAGCCCGTCGTTCTTCGGCATGTCTGGAGCGTGGGAGATTTTTTATCATTCGAAGATTTGATGGACTGGAATGCGGTGGCCGGGCGCTTTGCGCCGCCTGCGCGGTTGGCGGTGATCGGTGACCCCATTGGTCATTCGCGCAGTCCGCAGATGCACAATCCGGCGCTGCAGGCCTGCGGCATGGACGCGCAGTACATCCGAGTACAGGTGCCGGTGGGCCGTGTGGCGGAAGCGTTTCGGCAGTTTGCCCAGTGTGGCTTTCTCGGTGTGAACATCACGATTCCGCACAAGTTTGAAGCGCTGGATGCGGTGGATGTGCTCGATCCGCTGGCGCGTCGGCTCGGGGCCGTGAACACGCTTGCGATCCGGGATGGCAAATTGCACGGTTACAACAGCGATGGGCCGGGCTTTTTGCGCAGTGTGAAAGAGGCGTTTGGGGCAGACATCAAAGACCTGCGAGTCCTCATTCTCGGTGCGGGCGGTGGAGCAGGGCGGGCGGTGGCGGTGCAAAGCGCCCTCAGTGGATGTCAGAAACTGCTTTTGGTGAATCGTTCGCAGGCCAAGGCTGAAAGGGTGGCCGCTGAGATTCATGCGCTTGGCTGCTGCCCGGATGCAGCGGTGGTACCCTGGGATGATGATTCCCTGCGAGAGGCGCTGGCAAACACCGACCTGATCGTGAATGCGACATCACTAGGCATGAAACCTGACGACGCTCAACTGGTGCCTGGGGATGCGCTGTGTGCAAACCATCTCGTTTTTGACATGGTCTATCGTGCAGGGGGGGAGACCGCGCTGCTGGCGGATGCCAGACTGGCAGGGGCCAGGACCGTGGACGGTCTTACTTTGCTGCTGCACCAAGGGGGGATTTCTTTTGAACATTGGTTTAACTGCCCTGCACCGCTGGAAGTCATGCGTGCAGGTTTGCAGAATGCCTGATGGAGTGAAAGTTTGCGGGGCCGCATGAGTTCCTCGCGCCGGTTTGTGCTCAGCTTCTTGGGCCTGTCGTCGTCGTCGTCGGACTCTTTTGCGGGCTCATTTTGCTGCTCTGGAACTGGCTGGACCGCCACCCTATCTCCCCTCTGGTGGGTGGGCTGGTGGTGGGCATGGTCACGCACTGGTGTGTGAGAAATTGCGTGGCGGTGAGCTGCCCGTTCTGCGGCGGGAAGAGCTACGAAATTCCTGGTCGGGGAAACCGTTTCGCGTGCCGCGTCTGTGGCAAAGACCACTGAGGCAAATTGGACGTTGGCTTATCATTGGGCAGGTCAGAAATGGTCTTGTTTGTATTACAATTATATTACATATCACCTCTAGACAAGTGGCGGTGGTTTTCATGATAGTAGAAAAAATAAAGATTTACGCTACAAGTATGAGCATTACTTTCCTATCACGACTACGTCGTTCACGCTGGATACACACCGTGCAAATCTTTATTTTCATGTCTTGGGCACTGAATCCATTCCCCGGAGCATACTCCTACTGGGCCCTCAGCGGTGGCATTAAAACTGAAGTCGCCAATCCCCCCGAAGGCGATGACTGGTTCCAGCAGGACAGCGACAGCGACGGACTCAGCAATGCGCAGGAGGTGCAGTTTGGCAGCGATCCCTACCGCCTTGATTCTGACCTCGACGGTTTGCCAGACTCGGTGGAGTACCAGTATTCACTGACGGCGATCACCGCAGGCACTCCGCTGCCCTACGATCCTTGGAACTGGGACAGCAATGGCAACGGTTACTCTGATTTCGACGAATTCTACCAGCAGATCCAGTGGTACAATCCGGTGGTGAACTTCAACAACCTCACCGCAGGCAGCTATTTCAGCTACTCGGATGCGGATGGTGATGGATTGAAAAACTTCGAGGACAGCGATCCCCTCAATAACGACCGTGATGGTGATGGCATTTTAAACTGGAACGAAGCCTCCGGGCAGATGGACGATCCTTATAACGGCGCAGGGCCGCCGAACTCCGATCCCCCTCCAGTATACGATCCTGGCGTGGTCATTGGCGGAAACTGGTACCCCACTGGCACGGTGGACAGCGATGGTGACGGCACCCCTGATCAGTATGATCCATTTCCGTATGGCAGCTTCTGGTATCAGGGGATCGAGTATGGAGGAGCATGGGGTGACCGTGATAGCGACGGCATTCCCGATGTAACGGACTCTTTCCCGGATGGCAGCTACTGGTACAATAATGTGGAGTGTGCCGCACCCTATGTGGACCGGGACGGGGATGGCATACCAGACGCCTTCGATCCCTGGCCGCTGATTGCTGGAAGCTTTTGGTACAACAACACTGAATACCCCGGTGTTACGAGCGATCAGGATGGGGACGGCACCCCTGATCCGGCCGACTCCACTCCCAATGGCGATGGCGATGGCACCGGAGGCGGCACGCTTCCCAGTGATCCAGACAGCGATGGCGACGGCGTGCCCGACTCCCAGGACGCCTGGCCTAACGACTCCTGGAACGGACAGCCCCACTACACCTACAACGGCATTGAGTACCCTGGCTACTACGTTGACAGCGACGTTGATGGCATCCCTGACGCCTTTGACTCCACCCCCAACGGCGCAGACAGTGATGGTGACGGTGTGCCCGACTCCCTGGACCCCTTTCCCTATGACAACTGGAACGGCCAGCCCCATTACAACTACAACGGAGTCGAATATTCCGGTCTTTGGAGCGACTCGGACGGAGACGGCATTCCCGATGGCCTGGATGCCACTCCCTATGGCGGCTACTGGTACAATGGCACCGAATACGCCGGCACTTGGAGCGATCAGGACAATGATGGTATTCCCGATGGTGCCGACAGCAATCCCAATGACAAATGGAACGGCGCACCGCATTTCGAGTATCAGGGCAATGAGTACCCCGGCAGCAGCGCCGACGACCGCGATAGCGACGGCATTCCCGATGCTGCGGACGCTTATCCCGATGACGGCACCAACCGCTTCGACAGTGACGGTGACGGACTGAGCGATTTCGACGAGAACACGCAGTACGGCACTGATCCCGGCAAGGCGGATACAGACGATGACCGGCTGAACGATTCGGATGAACTCTTCCGCTACCACACCAACCCGCTGCTGGCGAAGTCGAACCCCGAGCAGCCTTTCAGCGACTTCTACATGGTGAACATGACGGATGACGACTCCGACGGCATCCCGAATGGTGTCGAACAGTGGTACGCGGATCAGGGCTATGGCATGAACCCCGCAGATCCGGCGGATGCCCATGGCGACCTGGACGGCGACGGTTACACGAATCTCCAGGCCTGGCAAAACGGCTGGAGCCTCACCGCCCATACGGACACCTATGACTATGACCAGGACGGCATTCTCGACGTGCTGGAGGACGCGTGGAATGCGGCCTATCCCGGTATGTTTGACAATCACAACCGCGATGACGCCACGGAGGACTTTGATGGCGACGGATTGATGAACTTTGAGGAAATCGCCCTGGGGCTCAATCCTGGCAAGGCGAACAGCCGCCATGGCAGCATCCATGACGTGCAGGAGTGGGCCTGGCGCGGCCGGGTGGTGGGCAGTCCTGCGGGGCTGTCCTGCGCCGGGCTGGGACTCAACAGCAGCGTGCAGCCCGAGTGGCAGGTGACGGGGGATGCCAACCACGACGGCGTGCCCGATGGCTTGCAGGCCTTCGTTACCGCGCTCAATGCGGACGCGACGCTGGTCACCCTGCCGCAGCGCCTGGCCAGCGGTGACTACGATGGGGATGGCATGCGGGACCGCTGGGAGTACTTTTACCACTTGGATCTGCGCTCTGCCGCAGATGCGCAGGGCAATCCCGACGGGGACAGCTTGATCAATTCCCTGGAGTACCTCCATGGCCGCAATCCGCTGGTCAGCGATGATCCGCCACCGGAAGATCCTCCCGTCCTCCTGCAGATCACCTCCAACAGCCTGCCGGACGGCACGGTGA
>NZ_JAQSEA010000004.1 GCF_029946185.1 Prosthecobacter sp. | reverse complement strand
TAAGAGCATCGCCAGCCTTTTTATCCAGCGCCTCGATCTGCGCTGGCGTGAGTCCCATCTGCCGCAACCGCAGGCCGGTGTTCTTTTTCAACTCACCTGTGAGCTGGCGATATTCGCGCTCTGACTGGAGCAATGTCGGGCTGTAGAATTCAGCCAGGGGTTGGCCTTCCGTGACCTCAGCACCCATGAAATTGACATGCAGCTTGTCGATACGGCCATCAATGTAAGCTGAGAGGATGCGGTGACGTGTGGCATTATCATCGATCATGCCTGCTACTGGCAGCGTCCGGGTCAGCGGCTGAACCTTGGCCTCTGCTGTCTCCACATGCAGGACTTGGATCTGGTTCTGAGTCAGGGCGACAACTTCGCCACCACCCGAGGCATCAATGCCTTTGTCACCCTCATAAACTGGGGTGAGCGCCATGCCGCAGATCGTGCAGCGGCCTGGCTTGTCGCTTTTCACCCAGGGGTGCATGGCGCTCTGATAAAAAAGCACTTTGCGCTCGCTGGCTGACTGCATGGCCGTCATGGAGGTGCCGCCGAAGTTACCGCGCAGGAACCAGCCCGCGCCGAGGGCGGCGATGATGAACAAAAGAGTGAGAAAGTTTTTCATAAAAAATCAGGGGTGAGTTGTTTGCGTGAAACCGCCCGTGAGAGCGGCGAGGTTTTGCAGCGCCACCTGCCACGCAGCCAGAGCACGCTCGTGCTCCATGTGCGCCTCAAGCAGGGCGCGGCGTGCATCCAGAACCTCCAGCAGCGTCGCTTTGGAAGAAATCCAGGCGTTTTGCAGTGTTTCCACGGTCTTTTCAGACTTGGGGATCACTTCCGAAACATAGGCGTTCACAAGCTGCTGGCCGTTCCGTGCCTCGGTGATGAAAGCGGAGAGCTGGGAGTAAAGGAGGCGCTGCTGTGCAGCGAGATCGCTTTGCGCCGCTTCGTGCAGCTTGTCAGCACGGGCGATGTCGGACTTGTAAGCGGCGCGATTGAACCACGGCAGCGTCATTTTGAAGTTCAGCATCGCCATGGTGTCCTGGAGCGTGCCTTGGGAATAGGTGTTCACCTGGAGGCCGACTGAGAAGGCAGGCTTGCGCTTTTCACGCGCAGCCGTGGACTCAGCCTGCGCCGCTTCGGTCTGGTGGCGCAGTGCTGCAAGCTGTGGATTGTCTCGCTCCAGCCGCACCTTCAACGCGGTGGCGCTGGCATGGTCCTGCGCCTTCGGGGGCAGTGACAAAGCACTCCATGTGGCATCTGCCGGTCGCCCAAGCAGGAGATTCAGGGTGGTGGCGAACTGCGTGCGCTGCCGCCGCGCACTGGCGAGCGTCTGCTTCTTCACAGACAACTCGCTTTCGAGGCGAAGTGTTTCAGTGCCGGTCGCATCCGGGTTCTTGGCCCGTTCTTCCGCCGTTTTCACGATGGTCTCCAGCCACGCCACATTCTCCGCCTGGAGCCGTATCACCTCGTCAGCCAGCGCCAGTTCCAGGGCTGCTTGTGCCACCATGAGTCCCAGTTCATTCGCTGTCTGCTTCTGCATGGCTTGCTGCGCCTGCTGCTCTGCCAGAGCACGGCTTTTTTCAGCGCGATACAGCCCGCGCCGTGGGAGCATCTGGTCGATGCCCACCGAGATGTCGCCGTTGCCTTGTCGGTTCACATTGCTGGCAAACAGCGTGCCAAGACCGAGTTGCGGGTCTTCCCACAACCGGATCGCGCCGATGGCAGAGGCGGCAGCTTGGCTGCGAGCCGCTGCCGCCTGGACAGATGGGTGTGAAGCCTCCGCTTCACGCACGAGTCTGCGAATAAAGGCAGGGGATGCTGCGCCGCTGTCTTCAGCAGCTAGGTTTTGCAGTGACACGCCAAACGGCAGTGTGATGAAAAAAGTGATAAGTCGTGTGTTCATTGAGTCCTCATAATAAAAAGCTTCGTTTCGGGTCCGTGCCGCGCTGGATGCGGGCACAATTCGCCTGTGGAAACGAGGCTTTGTCAGATGAGGAGGGCGCAATGCAGCGTCAGTGCTGGCGGGCAGTGCGGCAAGAAGGCCTCCGCTGCGAGAAGCTTTATCGGCTCCTGGGACACGAGCGGACTGAATGGCTTCACTGACACGCTGACGAGCAACGGCATGAACTTGATATCTTGAGTGCGCGGCGACGGAGCCACAGGAGCAGGCTTTGCTGGAGTCTGCGCTGGAGCCATGTCGCATTCACAGGTGACGTTCACACAGCAGGCGTGCCTGCATGTGCTCACCGACTCTCTCTCCACGCATGAAGTGCCTGGGATGGAAGCACCAGCCATCTGCGCCATCAGGAAGATGGCGGAGGTGATGATTCTGATCCAGGCATGTCTCATAGAGTCAAAGAAAGTGCTTTTCGTGCGGTGTAACTCTGGGAGAAGGCCAACCCCTCAAAATTCCCTGAAATTGTTTGCGGCAAATGGGCAGCGACTTCCTAGAACCGGAAGCCGACACCAGCACCCCAGCCATATTGGTTGTGCCACTGGCCGACGAGGGAGAGGTTCCGGTGCAGGAAATACTCCGCTCCCACAGTGGTTTCCCAAATAGCCTTGGTGTCATATTGGGCGCGGCCAAAGAGGGAGAGGCGTGCTGTGATCGGGAACACTTTGCTGATGGTGAAACGGAAGTCGCCGTCTGTGTCCACGGAGACCTGCGACTGCACCAGAAACGGCAGGAGGTAGCGGGCACCGAACATACCCCGGTTGTCGTTGATGCCGTTGCTCCACTCCATGCCGGCAAAAGTGCTGAGGTTGGAGGTGATGAAGCGGTCATAGTCGATGCCCAGTTCGTAGTCGGTGTCGCTGCCATTGCCAATGCGGGACTGCCAGTGGGCCATGAGGCCGTTGCGGTTGTTTTCCAGTGAGATCGTGCCTTCGGTCATGTTGGAAAGCAGGGTGCCCTCGCCAAATAAGAGCTTCGGATCATGCTCGGTCATCATGGCACCCGTCATGAGATGGGGATTTGGCGGAGCATCCTCATAGTGGACGACACGGGCCATGCCGATAGCGAGGTGATAAAGGACGTGGCAGTGCATCATCCAGTCTCCCGGCTCATCGGCGGCGAACTCGATGGTGTGGCTGCTCATGGGCGGCACATCAATGGTGTGCTTCATGGGGGAGAGGTTTCCGGCGCTGGTGACAAGGCGGAA
This sequence comes from Prosthecobacter sp., assembly GCF_029946185.1. Lineage (GTDB taxonomy): Bacteria > Verrucomicrobiota > Verrucomicrobiia > Verrucomicrobiales > Verrucomicrobiaceae > Prosthecobacter. The sequence continues at coordinate 6,001 of NZ_JAQSEA010000004.1, read as the reverse complement.
GAAATGCCCATGCAGGTGCATGGGATGGTGCATCATCGAATCATTGATGAAGGTGAAACGCACTTTCTCGCCACGGCGCACGTTGATCATGTCCGCCTCGGAAAAGGTCTTGCCATCAAGCGTCCAAACGAAGCGGATCATATCGCCTTGGAGACGGAAGGTGTATTCGCGCAGCGGGCGGGAGTCCGAGATCACGGTGGAATGCAAGGCACGCAATTTCTCATACGGGCTTCCAGGCCGCTCTGGGTCATCCATGCCGTGCATTCCAGCCATCGACGGCATGTCCTTCATGGCGGCGCGGCTTTGCTTCACGGCAGGCATCGGCATGGTGCTGTGGTCCATGCCTTTCATGTCGGTTATGGCGTCAATTTTCTTCGTGGGTTTGGGCGGTGGCATGCCTTTCATGCCAGCCATCGCACTGTGATCCATTGCAGGTTCGGGAGCCGCTATGTCACCCTCACCCATGCCCACCATGCTGCTGTGATCCATGCCCTTCATGTCAGACATGCCGCTCATACCACTCATGTCTCCCATGCCAGACATCCCCTTATAGACATTGGGCTTCGGCACATCAGGTGCGGCGTGCCGTTCTCCCTGGCCGATGAACAGGCTGCTATGGCCGGTGCCATCTTGCGAGGTGGCGCGTAGCTCCCAGGCTCCGCCGCGTTGCGGCACCTTCACCAGCAGGTCGTAGGTTTCAGCGATGGCGAAAAGAAAACGTCCGGTCGCTACGGGCTGAACGTCGGTGCCATCAGCGGCGATGATCTTCATCGGCCCGCCTGCATATTCGAGATGATAGTAGCTCGCGGCGCTGGCATTGATTAGCCGCAAACGCACCGTTTCGCCTGGTTGCGCAGGAAATTCAGCGGCGGGTTTGCCATTCGCGAGAAAAGCATCATAGCCCACATCCGAAAAGTCCATCGGCGGCATCCGCCTCATCGAGCGCTTCACCATGTCCGGCAGGGCATTGTGTTGAATGGCCCCCACGATGCTTTGGGCCGTGCCTTTTTTGATCTGCTGCCATTCAAAGCCCGCACGGAGCTGCGCCAGCACGTCATACGGGCTTTCATTGGTCCAATCGGAAAGCACCACCACGAGATCGTGATCGGTCTTGATACGCTCGCCGCCTTTGGGGGTGATGGCTATGCTGCCGTAAATACCAAGCTGCTCCTGCAAGCCGCTATGGGAGTGATACCAGAACGTGCCGCCATGCCGGAGACGGAAACGGAACTCGCGCGTTTCGCCGGGTTTGATCGGTGCCATGTTCACATGCGGCACGCCGTCTTGATCGTTCGGCAGCAGGATGCCGTGCCAGTGCAGGGACGTGTCTTCTTTGAGATTGTTCTTCACCCGGATGACGGCATCATCGCCCTCGGCGAAGCGCAGTGTTGGTCCGGGGATTGAACCATTGATCGCCATCGCACGTTGTTCCTTACCACTGAAATTCACCGTCATCTCTGACAGGTTAAGGTCATAGTTCACGGTCTTTGCCCACAATGACGGGGATGAGGACAGGAGAACGAGCCAGACGAGGGTGGAGATGGTGTGGTAGCGCATGATCAGCAGGCAGTGGACGGAGTTAGGTCAAAAAAGGACGACATGGCGGCACCCGCTATTGGGTGTCGCCATGAGGTAAGCATGGAGCCGACCTTTTACATCTTGGCGTGCTCGGCTGCGGACATGCCGGACATGGACGGGTTCTGACCCGCAGGAGCTTTATTACGGGTGGTGCAACTGCTCACCGTGATGAGGGTGACGGCAGCAAGGATGATGGCGATGAGTTTGTTCATGATGGAGCGTGGTCGTATTTGAGGTTGTGTCTGGTTCTGTCGAATTCCGGCAAGTTGGAGTGCCGGAAAATGTTGTCGTGATTATTCATGCACGGGATGCTGATGTCGCGCCTCTACTGCCCCAGGAGGTGGGCCGTCGCGAAACTCCGGGTGTCGCACACGCCCGCCTGCATAGCTGATCCAGCCGCCCACGCCCATGCTGGCGGCAGCAAGGGTCAAAGTCGCCAGGGCTAGCGGCACGGCGGTCTTAGGCTTCCATTTTGGCACGGCGAGAGCTGCCCCGGCGACAATCATCAAGGCATAATAGATGTAGATCGTGCTCTCTGCCCGTTCCATGTGGGTATCGAGCCATTGCTGGCCAGGCTCATCAGCGATGCCGCGCACAGTTTTGTAGGCTTGCTGCCCCAGAAACAGCACCGGATAGGCGGCGGCTGAACTGACCAGCATGACGGCCAATGACACGATCTGTGCCTGCCTGCTTTTCAGGAACAGGGCGAGCACAAGGGCGAAGATCCCAAGGCCAACACCGATGACGAGCACATGATTGGAAATGGCGTGGAGATATTCAGGTTTCATGGCCGGTGGTGGTTAGAAGTTGTGTGAGCATTGCCTTCAGTCACGGTTTAAACTCCACTGATTCTGAAACCCCTCAGAATTTCTTTGGGGCAAAGATTCACGCCACAGCGCCTTGCTTCGACAGCGTCGCGAACTCCCAAGGGTATAACCCGCATCATAGCGAGCATGAGCTTCATGGACCCGCCGGGCAGCTCTGAGACACCCGTGACACCAAAAAAGAACAGGCCTGCGGCGGGTGCACCCGTCGCGGACCCATTGCACCGGGCGCTATTGCTGGCTTTGCGCCCGTTGGTCGAACACCTTGATGGTGTAACCGCCCACGGGCTTCTTTTCTTTGTTGAGATAAATCCAGTCGTCCACGTCGGCGATTTGGATGTGCAGATCTTGCCCCATCTTGAGGTTCGTGACAGTGGCGGGTTCGTTGTCGAGCCGTCCATGGATTTTCGTTTCATCAATCGAATCAACGGACAGCCAGAGGTATTCCGTGTGGTCGCCTTCGCTGATGCGGCCCTTCACGGCGAACTCAGTGCCCGCCTTTTCACGGAAAGCGTGCATAAATTCGTGCCAGCCTTTTTTCGCCTGCTCTTGTGCCGCCAGAAGTTGTGGATCGTCGTCCCGAATGGAGACGACATCGGAGCCGCCGCCGGAGTTGGCGAAGGCTTGCAGCGGATCGTCGCTGCACAGCGTCTTGCCCACCGCCTCGCTGTAGAGGACGAAGTCGTCGATCTCGGGATGGTAAATCGCCAGGGCGTCGTTCCCGGCGAGCGCCGCAGCGATCTTGCCCATGTCCTGATAGGACTGCTGAATATCTTCAGGCTCTGTGGCTGAGGCCCAGTCGATGGAAACCCAGGCGTGATGCGCCGCCACCACTTTGCGCAGCTCCGGCTCCTTGATCTCATCGAGCGCCTTGTTGCTGTTCTCGACATACGGCTTGGCGATGTTGTTGATCACATAGCTGCCCGACTTCAGTTTGACGAGAAAATGCGGCGGCTTCGCGACGACAAAGCTGCCCTTGCTCTCATCATGGCTGTGTTTGACCCCCACCGCCTTGCTGACGAGAGCGCCGAGGGTGTGCTCATCCAGCTCTCGTGGCTCGTGCAGCAGCACCACGAGAGAAAGCAGGCGCTCCTGCGGTGCAATGGTGGCGGGCTTGTTGACTTGGAGTTTGTCATCCGCAAGGGCCGCCGCACTGAACAGTGTGAGGCAGAGCGCAGCAGCGGCGAGGTGCAGGGAGCCGGTGAGAACCAGGCGGCAGAAAGATGGATTCATGAGCTGTTGGCGTTGGGTGTTAGCGGACGAGGTTGTTGAAGAGATTGAAGAGGTTGTTGTACGTGCCACGCTGGTCGCGGTGGCCGGTCGAATAGTTGTGGTTGTTGGAGTTCTGGGAGTGACCGGAAGCGGAGTTTCTATGATAGTAGCCGCGGTCGTAATACTGCTGATGATTGTAGCCGCTATTGCCGTGGCCCTGACCCCTATAGCCGTGGCCCTGGCCGAGATAGCCGTGGCTTCTGTAGCTGTGTGGCGAATAGTGATGGGAGCTGCTGCCATGGCCATTGTGGCCTTGTTTCTTGTCTTTGGCTGACACCGTGAGTGCGCAAGCACAGGACAGAATGATGAAGAATAGTTTTTTCATGTATGTGGTGGGTTGATGTTCTACCGCAGGCGATCCTACGTGGAAAGACAGTGCGGGTGCTATGGGGTCTTCACCCCAAATGAGCATTGTGGATATATTCCGTGCTAACTCGCCCGCCGGCGCTGTCCGTCATGAGTCAGCAGATCCTGAGCCGCCGACTTTCCCCAGGCTCCGGGTGTGTGGTTGGGAAAGCCGGGCGGTGGATGAGCGGTCCAGGTGGTTTGCATGGGCTCGGCCAGCTTCCACCATGTCCGTGCGGTGGAAAAGGTTCGCGTCGCCGATTTTACAATCGTAACTGGTCATGTGAAGGCTGTCGTTTCTGGTGCCTTGGCCACTGAGGTGAACTCCACCCGCACGCTGAACGAGCCGCCTCATCATGGATGAGGCGGCTCGTTTGTATATTGTGCAGAGGCACTGTTGGTGACGCATTGATCCGGCAATCTGAAGTCACCGTGCGATGCCCTTGGAACCATTGGCGCGCCTACTTTGCCATTTCCCGCTCGTGAATGTTCCAGGTACCATGACGTCCAAAGGAGAAACGATCCCACCGGGTGCCGTCCTTGCTGAGGCTGATTTGCATCTGCTCGCCTTCGTGTCCTCGCAGCGAGGAAGCATCTTGAAGGAAGTGCAGGAAGTAAAATGCAGCCCCATCCTTTGTCACGTCCTTCACCTTGATGATGTAGTGCTGGCTGTCACGTTGATAGCCGACGTAAGCCACCATCGTGACATTGAAATGGTCGTGGTCGTGGGCCGCCTGGACAGGTGTGGGCAGCATGAGGTAGGAGACTCCAAGAAGGCATGCGAGTGCGATCAAGCGTTTCAATGTTGTGCGACGTGTGTTCATCTTTTTGAATCTTGTGTGTGAGGGTTTTAGGGTTGGGTTGGCTGTTTGGCGTTGCGTTCGTGCGCCGATGGTTTGTTTTGAAGGGCTGATGGTAGGCGGCGAAGCGCTGCGGGCGCTATGGGGTGATCACCCCAATTCCCGATGCGCGCGGCATCTACGAATGCCCTGAAAAATAACAGCCGCATGGTTGACCTGGATCAACGATGCGGCTGCGCCCCATTGCGGTGCATGACACTGCTCTAGTGGCCGCTGTGATGTGAGTAGGAAGAGTGCCCGCCGGAATTTCCATGGCTGTAACCACCGGAACCATGGCTGTAGCCATGGCCGCTGCTAGCATGATCCTGTGCTGCATGAGCATTGCCCGACGCGTAACGGGCATGCCTGGCATCACTGATCGCATGAATGATCGAGCCGAAGCTGCCGGAGTGTGAGGCATTATGTGCGGCTTGGCGGGCATGGCTGCTGTCGTGCGAGGCGTGGTGGCTCTGCGCATTCGCACGCGCATGGTCGTCTGCGTGATGGTAATCTTCGGCCCGCAGGGGTGAGGCAACGAAGGCGAGTGCGGCGAGCGCAATCAGGGCGGCTGGAAGTTTGCTGGATGTAAGATGTGTTTTCATACAGTGTCTCAGACGCGCAAGGTTGATGAGCATTCAAACGAATTGATGATTTTCGACAGACGCCCCATTATTGGGTGGTTATGCGTGTTGTTTGCTTGAGCATGGCAATGTTCTAACCGCTAACTGGTCCACCAATGATGTCCATCACGGGAAATCAACTCCGCTGCCGCACGCGGCCCCCAGGTTCCGGGCGTGTAGTTGGGAAGGTCGGGTGGTGGATGATCGGCCCAAGTGGTGAGGATAGGCTCGGCCAACTTCCACGCGGCTTCCACCATGTCGGCGCGGTGGAAGAGCGTCATGTCGCCCAACAGGCAGTCGAACAACAGTTTCTCATAGCCGGTGGTAGGCGCGGTCTTGCCGAACTGTGAGTAGTCGAAGTCAAGAGTCACGGCTTGCGTGTGAATCGTTGGCCCTGGCGTTTTGGCGCGCATTTGCAGGGTGATTCCTTCCTCTGGTTGGATGTGCATGATGAGCAAGTTGGGGCCGAGTGGGGAGCATTCGGTGCCGCCGAATAACGAGAGCGGCGGGCTTTTGAAATGCA
>NZ_JAQSEA010000003.1 GCF_029946185.1 Prosthecobacter sp. | reverse complement strand
AAGCCGCCTTCGATGACGACTTTTGATGCCTTATCCTCCGGCCAGGGTGCGCCCAGCTTGATCCATTTTTCCAGCACGGCTATCTCAGAATCAGGCAGCTTTTCCTTGGGCGGCATCTGGAAGTCCGCATTGCCGTAATGGATCGCCTCGACCATCGCCGACTTTTCCGGCTGGCCGGGAACGAGCGCCGGGCCGGTGTCTCCGCCGGTCTTCAGATAGCCGATATTGTCCACGCGCAGGCCGCCCTTCTGCTTGGTCTGGCTGTGGCAGTCGTAGCAGCGTTTCACCAAGATCGGTCGCACCTCGTTTTCGAAGAACTTCATCGCCGAACGCGCTGCATCCTCGTCTGCAGCAAACGACACTCCGGCGGCGTGGCAGGTGAGAAGGAAAAGGAAGGCTGGAAGGCGTGACTGTGTCATGTCGATAGTAAAAGGCTCGGAAAGTACGCTTTTAGACACAAAATTGGCAAATTTCCCGCCTATTTCATTGTCTCAGGTCACGGCAGTAGCCTGCGTTCGGCCGGTGAAAGCTGCTGTTTGTAGCAAATTTATCAAGGCAGCGCCTTCACCAAGGCCGCCGCAATAGCCGCCATACCTTTGTCGCCAGGATGATTCGCCACGCCCGCGTGTTTGTAGGGCCGCTCCGAGCGCGCGTAGTTCGTTTCGTCTTTGCTCAGGCTGCTAATGTTGACGTAAATGCCACCCACTGCAGCGCAAGCTTGCTGCAGCACTTCGTCTTTCGCTGCATTTGCCCAAAAACAACTGCGCACAAGAATCGTGGGCTTCCTCTCGCCTTTCAGGGCGCTCAGCAAGGCGGTCACGCTGGTCTGCAACTTCGTCTTGTTCTCGGCAGTCTTCAGACCCGGCACGTTCTCGCCGATGGCGAGGATGATCAGGTCGGCTTTAAACTCGATAGCTTCCTTCATTTTGGCTGCGATGTCGTAGCCTGCATAAGCACGCTCAAAGTCAGCGATGTTCTTCACCATCACCTCGGGTGCAGCGCCCGCTTTTTCCGTCAGCGCTTTGGTGACGAGGTGCACATAGTCGTTCGCCTCGGCACTCGCCGCCATGCCCCAGTTTCCCGACCAGTCGATGTCAGCCTTTGGGCCATGCTTGGTGATGCTGTTGCCGAGGAAGAGCACCTTGCTTTGCGCAGATGCGTGAACGGTGGCGCAAACGAAGACGAGGGTGAGAAGGAGGCAATGGTAGTTCATAAAAATGAATATTAAAAAAGTGATTACTGAGCAGGCTGGTGCATCACCCAGTCCCAGCGATCTCCCGCCTGCTTGAGCAGAGGAGCGAGATCTTGCTCGCTAAGGAGCCGCTGACTGATGAGCTTTTGCAGAACCTCTTTGACCTGGGACAGATAGACTTCGCGGGATGCATATCGTTCTGCCAGCGCTGGACGAGGATCATGCAAGGCTTCGCGTTGTTCACGCGTGGCAGCCAATGGAACCCAGGCACCGCGCAGCAGAACAGGCTCATGCGGTGATCCCATTGACGCCGGTCGAAACACCCATCCAGTCGCCGTGCCCAGAGGCACTGCCACATCCGGCATCCGGATGCCAGCGATGTCATTGCCGTCCGCATCCACCTGCGGCACCAGCAGTGGCAATTCTGCGCCTTCACCGGCACCATCAGCCCACTGCGGATTGCGCACGCGGCCACCCGCTTTCAGCAGTCTCGGATCCTCCATGCCGGGGATGGTGGGAAACCGCACCTCCGCGACCGGAACGAGGGTTCCGTCCGCCATTTTTGGATACACACTCGGCGGCGGAGCGATGCCCTCCGTCACCCAGCGATGCATCGCCAGTCGCAGCGCGGTGAGCACAGCACTGGCATTCACTGGATTGGCCAGCGGCGCGCCAGTGGCCTGCGAGGTTGGTGGGAAGCCCGCTGCACCATGCTGCGTGCCCGAGAAGAAATAAGAGCGCACATTTTCCGGGAAGGCGATGTCCTTGGTCCCGTCCGGCGTCGTGTGTGTCAGCGCTGCCACGCGGCCCGCGCCCCAATATTCAGCGGCGGTGTTCGTGTAGAAAATCTTGGGCGGATGTTTCACCCGTGCGTTTTCCAAAATCCCTTCCGCATTGCCGCTGACAGGATCAGCCTGCGCCGTGTCTGCAAAAGGATACGAGGCCGTGTAGAAGCCCGCCACAGCGCGTGGGGTTGACCAGCGCTGGTTCAGCACCAGACGACCTGCTCCAGCCACATGCGCCATCACACCATCCAGCGTCTGGCGGTCCTGCTCGTCTGTGTTGAAACCGAGATAAACAAAGTCGCGCAAAAAACGTCCGCACTGCGAGGAGCCAAACGCATACGCATGTTTGATTGGTGCCAATGAGCCTGCATCATGCTTCAGCCAGGCCACGGCATCGCGAATGGCCGCATAGCCGAGCCCGGCCAGTGGCGGTGCTTCTGCCAGGTAGAATATTTCATAGGTTTTCCCTGGCTCAAACCCACCCTCCAGATGGAGGCGGTTGCCCTTCAGGCTCCACGATTTTCGCGGAACCTCAGTCCCCCCGGGATAGGCCATGTGCGACCTCACGAACAACCGGCTCTCAGGGCCGTCCACATCCACAGCCGGGTAAGGCGTCAGATCTGTGAGCGTTTGTTCATCCGCAGATTTGTCCGGCGTGAAGGTGGCGCTAACCACGCCACGAATCACACTGCCATCCTTGTTCTTCGCCGAGGGCACCTGGATGCTCATTTTGCCGTGCTGCGCAGGCACATCAAACTCCCAGCCGACGTTCAGCACGGTGAAGCCATTCTTCACGATCCAATCGCTCACGCCCGCTCTGCCGCCTCGATTCGGAATCTCCACCCAAGCCACGCCATTGCCCTGAGCTGCGCCCTTTGGCCTCAAGAGACTCATGTCCGAAGAAAAGCTGACCTTGCCTGCCTCATTAAGCGGAGCCAGCCCCACATCAGCAATGACTGCATTTCCGGGCAAGGATGGGTCAATTTCGAAATGCAGTCGTCCGACGATCTGCTCATAGCCAGTCGCACCGACGTCCGAACGCCCCGACACCTCCACTCGCACCACGGCGGCGCGGGTGGCACAGGCAGCTAACAGGAAAAGGAAAAGTCGTGGAAGCAAAGACATCGTTTTGATACAGCACCGATTTCGTGCTTTTGTCAGCAACATCATCTCACGATCGTGGGGGGTATTTGCAAAAAGTCACGCGAGCCCCACATGCTTCAGCGCCTCAATGGGCGGCCCTTCGAAGCTGCCGGAGGGCATGTTGCCAACGTAGCCGATGGCCTTCATGCCTTCGGGTGTGGTGTAGTAACCACCAGCCGTGAGATCACGGAAGCGTTTGAAGAACGACACGTGTTTTTTATATTCGGGCTGTGGTTTGGCAGCAGCGAGATCACTGCACAGAGTGATTTGCTGTTCGAGCGCGAGATCGGCAAAAGCTTTGCTGAAACGTCGGATTGCTTCCTCATCGATCCATTTCAAACCTTCGAGAATGAGAAGACGATCACCGGCCTGGGCCGGATAGGGCGAACTGATCCATTCGTCGATGAAGTCCGGAACCCCGAGAGCCGAGGCGCTGGGGGAAGTTTCATCCGCAGGCATGATGACATCGCACAGGGCGCTCGCCGTGCGGCGCTGGGGCTCCGTCAGAGTGAGCGGCCAGACATCGCCGGGCTTGTAAACCTTAACCATGACAGGATCAGTCCCGTAGCCCTGAGCTTTGATGGGAGTGGTGTCAGCCGCGAAGAGATTCGGATCCCGCACGGCCATGGTAGCCGTGGCGGTGAGCATCCATTGCAGCGCCTTGCGGCGGTCCATGCGTGGGAGGTCGTCGGGTGTGCTCATCAGATGTTTCCTTTTTTCAATTCGTCCATCAGGTGGTCAGCCATGCGCCATGCCAGCGCCATGATCGTGAGCGTGGGGTTCTTGTCCGCAGTGCTGGCAAAGGGGGCACCATCGGCGAGGAAGAGATTCTTCACATCCCAGGTCTGGCTCCACGGGTTTGTCACTGAGGATTCGCGCTCAGCGCCCATGATCGCACCCCCGACCTCATGGATCACTTCGCCACCACGCCTGATCAGCTTGGCCGGATCCGCATCGGCCTTCGCCGCCACCTTGCCACCCATGGCTTCGAGCAATTCGCGGATGTGCTGCTGCTGATGGCGCACCTGATTGAGTTCAAAGTCCGTCCACTTCCAATGGAAGCGCAACACGGGAATGCCCCATTGATCCTTCAACTCGGGATCCAGCTCGCAGAAGGAGCCCTCATTGGGCAGCATCGTACCCTGCGCGCCGAAGCCCAAATTGCTGCCATAGTAGCGCCGAGCTTCTTGTTTGAGCTTCGCTCCAAACAAGACTCCCTCGTGGCCCAGACGGCTCTCGATGCCATTCAGGACCGTCAGTGCTGGCATCTGCCGGCCGCTGGTGAACTCAAGATGATATCCGCCAGGGAATCCCAGCTCGCCTTTGCCATTCTTCGCATGCCGCGTCCACGGCACGTAGGCGTGCGGACCACCGGCCCCGTCTTCATTATGGATCGGCATTCCCTCAAAGGCTGGAATGTACGCGCTGAGACTGCTCGACACCGAATCCGTGACGTATTTGCCCACCTTGCCGCTGGAATTCGCCAGCCCCTGCGGGAAGGCATTGGACTTCGAGTTCAGCAGCAGTCGCACCGACTCCTGCGAGCTCGCCGCGAGCACCACGGCACGGCCTTTGGCATGCCTTTCGCTGCCGTCCACCTTGTTGATGAAAGTGATGCCCGTGGCCCGGCCCTGTTTGTCCAGCGTGACCTCACGCGCCATCGCATTCGGCAGGATGTCGAGGTTTCCCGTGGCCAGCGCAGGCCGCAGATGCACCGTCTGCGAATCGTAGTTTGCCCGGATGGCGCAACCGCGATGACAGTCCGTCGCCCAAAAGCAGGGTGACCGTGTACGCATGGAGTCCGCCAGGATGCTCTGCGCCTTCGCATTGCCCGGATGCAGCTTGGCTGGCAGCGTCTCTGCATCCTGCGGTACCGTCAGCACCGCACGGTGAATCGAGGTCACATGCGCGCCGACCTTTTTTCCATGCTTCTGTGCATAGAGTTCTCCCACGCGCAGTTTCGGTGCTGGTTGCAACACGCCCGGGGATGAATTCGGTGAGTTTTCCAACCCTTCGTTCGTGCCAAAGACACCGATCAGCATCTCCACCTTGTCATAGTAAGGCGCGATGTCATCATAGCCGATGGGCCAGTCGAAACCGAGATCAAAGCGAGTACGCGGTTTAAAATCATACGGCCCGTTGCGCAGCGTGATGCGCCCCCAGTGATTGGTGCGCCCACCCATCATCCGCTGCCGCCACCAGCGAAACTGATCTACCGGGTCCTTGCTCGCATTCGTGTAAGGCTCACCGGGAATGTCCCAGCCACTGTTGATCGAGCAGTCATGGAAGCCGTATTGCTTGTCCGGCGTCTTCTCACCTCGCAGCGGCGCCTGACTCGGCAGTTGCAGCATCGCCACCTCGGATTGCACATCAAACGCACGCCCCGCTTCCAAAATGAGGACTTTCAAGCCCTCCATCGTCAGCGTGTAGGCAGTCTGTCCGCCCCCTGCGCCCGAACCAACGATGACCACGTCATATGAATCCTGAAGTTTGTCGGCGGTGATGATGGGCATAGGGTGGAGTCCGAATGGAAAACGAAACGGGAGAATTTCAAACCTCTTCCAGCATCATCTTCGCATCCCCAAAAACCTTCGGATACTGGTCCATCTTGTCCATCATCGACATGAACAGGCGGCACATCTGGCGTTCGGGCCTGTCTTTGTAATCAAGTGCGCGCCCGCCTTGAAGTCTGCCACCAGCGCCACCGAGGATAATGACGGGAAGCTGGTCGTTGTCATGCCTGGCACCAGCCATCATGCTGGAACAGTGCATGAGCATGGTGTTGTCCAACAGCGTGCGCGAGCCTTCCTGGATGGCATCGAGCTTCCGTGCAAGGTAGGCAAGCTGCTCCATAAAGAACTGGTTCACTTTCAGCCAGTCCGCGCCGTCGCTATGGGAAAGGAGGTGGTGGATCATGTAGTCGATTCCATGGCCCGCCTGCTGCACGCTCGGCAGGTTCGGGAAACGCAGGGCGCTGTGGTCGTTGTTGAGCTTCAGCGTGGTGATGCGCGTGGTGTCCGTCTGAAAACCGAGTACGAGAAGATCCATCATGAGCCGCATGTGCTCGCCGATGTCCTGTGGGATCCCATCGGCGGGGCGTTGGATGTGCGGCTTTTCCAGCGTGGGCCGCCAGCCCTGCAGTTCGCCGCGTTTGCCGGCGTTTTCGATGCGTTTCTCCACGTCGCGCACGGAGTCGAGGTACTCGTCGAGCTTGCGCTGATCATTATTGCTGATGCCCCGGCGCAAATCCTGCGCATCCACCAGCACCGCATCCAGCACACTCTTGTCAGCCGGTGAGGCCTCATCCTTGAACAGGCGATCAAAGGCCAGTGCTGGGTATAGCTCCAGTGGGGTCGGCGTCGTCGGCGAACTCCACGAGATGTGTGAGCTGTAGAGCATCGAGTAGTTTTTATGTACCGATGGATTCGATTTCTCGCATGCAAGCACAAGGCTGGGCACCTTGGTGCTGCGGCCATAGGTTTGCGCGAGCACCTGATCGAAGCTCGTGCCTGAACGAATCTCGCCGCCTGAGGCAATCGGCGCGCCCGAAAGCATGTTGCCCGTCTGCGAGGAATGGATGTTCCCCTTCCGCGCTTCTTCGTGATACAAGCCACGCACGAACAGCATCTTTTCACGGAACTCATGCAGAGGCTGCAACACCTGGCCCAGTTCCATCGCCTTGCCCTCGCCTTTGGCCCACCATTCCTTGGAATGGAAGCCGTTGCCGGAAAACGTCACGCACAAGCGCACTGGCGCCTCGCTCGCAGGCTTGTCACGTTTCGGCTCATCGCCCCAGACATTGCAGGATTCCAGCCACGGCAGGGCCATGGAGACGCCGGTTCCGTGCAGGAAGGCGCGACGTGAATAACGGTGAGTGCTCATAAAAATGAATCAGTGTTGGGCGATGGCGTCTTTCCCGCGCACCTCGCGAAACTGCGGGCTGCGGACGATGAGATCAATCAGGGTGCCGATGCGGTGGTCGCTGCGAATCATCGACTCGATCAGGGGCCGGTCGGAGAGCTGCACGCTGCGGCCAAGAGCGAAGCCGAGCAGTTTGCGGCTGAACTGGCGCAGAAAATCATCGCCACGTTTGTTGAGCAGGTAATCACGCAGGTCGTTGAGTCCATCGACAGGTGTACCGTCTGGCATGACGGTCTTCGTATCGGCTTTGCGCGCACGACCAATGGCATCAAAGCCTTCCAGCGCGAAGCCATAGGGATCAATGCGACGATGACAGCCCGAGCAGTTTTCATCGCGGCTATGGCGCTCAATCAACTGCCTCTCGCTGAGGTCTACGGGAGCTTCTTCGGGCAAAACGGGCACGCCTTTCGGAGGGGTGGGCAGTTTGTCACCGAGGATGACTTCGCTAAGCCAGGTGCCACGCAGGATGGCGCTGGTGCGTGAAGCACCGGATTGTTTGGAAAGCGTGGCGGCAAAGCCGAGAATGCCGCCCCGACCTTGAGAGCGCAGGCCGTCGATGCGCTGCCAGCCATCGCCGTTCAAATCGAGCGCGTAGTGTTGCGCTAGGTTTGCATTTACGAAAGTATGATCCGCATCCAGCAGCGAGAGCACGCTGCGGTCGTTTTGAAAAAGATCGACGAAGAAGCGAACCACCTCCTCCTGCATGTCTCCTCGCAAAGAGGTGAAGGTGGGGAAATGGCGCTCGTTCTTTTCATCCAGCGTCTCGACGTCCCGCACATGCAGCCACTGGCAGCCGAACTCGGTGGCGAGACGTCGGATTCTATCGTCCTTCAGCATGCGGCGGGCCTGTGCGCCTAGCACTGCGGGATCGCGCAATTTTCCAGCAGCCGCGAGCTGGTGAAGACCAGCATCCGGCATCGATGACCAGAGGAAGTAACTCAGGCGTGTGGCGATCTCCCAGTCGTTCACCGGCGTGGCCTGGATGCCGGGCGCTGCCTTTTCTCCACGATAGAGAAATGCCGGTGCCACGAGCACACGGGCAATCAGCATGCGTACCGCTGCGACATGCGGCAACTCCTGCTTGCGAAGCTTTTGATACAAGGAAGTCAATTCGTTCTGCTCCTTATCACTGAGCGGGCGGCGCCACGCTTGCGCAGCAAGGTCGAACACAGCCTGCACATGCTTGGGCTCAGCGGCGAGTTGCTGCTGCTTGAACAATTCCGCATCACGGCGGATCGGCTCGCGCAGCGGCTCGAAGGCACTGGGATCAGCATCCTGAGTAGCGAACTGCCAGAGCTGCTCAAAGACATCGACCTGTTTCAAAGGTGCTTCACTAATGAAACGCAGCTCGTCCCACAAGCGGTCGATTTCGGCAATCTGGTCTTTGTTAAGCATCAACCTCTTCAACTCATCATCTTCGCGATAGAACAACCTGAGCGTCACGACTTCATCCGCAGGCACGATCTTGGTGTAACAGAGCGCAGCGGGAAACAGTGCACGGAATTCAGCGATCTGGGCGGTGAGTTGTTTCCGCATCTCGCTGTCGTCTCCGACGAGGATGGGGGCATCAAAGCTAAGCGGCTTCTCGCCATCGGACCATTTGCCTTTTTTGCCCGGTTTATTGACCGTGACCTTGCTGGCAACAAGTACAGACGGAGCAGCGGAATTCGTGGTCAGCACACGCACTTGCACGGCCCCCTGGGAATCGGGATGCAGGCGGGCACTGATGACAAACTCGGCATCTTTGCCAATTTCAGCGGGCAGGCTCACTTCATTCCCATTGATCGTGATGGGACGGTCTGGCAGGCCCGGCGTGATGAGCCGGGCGTTTTCCCAGATGGCGCTGGCCTGACCTATGGCGAATGACGTCAAGTAGAGCTTCGTCACACCAGCAGCGGGCAGCTTGACACGCAGCTCCTCGCTGGCGGTCAGCGGCAGCACCGGCACCTGCCAGGACTTCGGCCCGTTGAGTTTGCCGATGTGCCCGATGGTGCTGAAGCGCCACAGCGCCCGCTGCCATTGCGTGATGGTTTCAGCCATCTGTGCCGCTGGTGCTCCCGCACGCCATTGCTGGCGCACGATGTCGAAGATGACATTAGGCTCTGTTCCTTTCAGCGCTGCGCGAAGTTTGCCGAGGTATTTGGGATTCAGCTTCGCAGCCATTTGATCATCTCGCGTCGCCGCGAGGTATTGCTCCCAGGGCAGGACTCCACTTTCGCCGGTATCCAGA
>NZ_JAQSEA010000002.1 GCF_029946185.1 Prosthecobacter sp. | reverse complement strand
CGGCAAACGCTTTCCCATTCACGAACTGCTGCTGCCCTATGACTCCGTGTGCGGCATGATCCGCCGTGGTGAGTTCAAGAACCTCGACCAGGAGCTGGAGGCCGGTTTCACCCGTGGCATGGTGAGTTTTGAACGCTGCCTCAACATGCGCATGGCCGACGGCTGGAAGCCTTCCACCGCACGCAAGACCGGCTACACCGAACATGAGGTGTACGACTTCCTTTCCAAAGAACAACTGACCTCTATTTATGCTGTTGGATGAAATCAAATCTGTCCTGAGCTTCGCCGCTTTCAAAGCCGACCCCGACGACTCCGCAGTCCCGTGGGGAAAGCGCTTTGAAGCACGCAAGTCTCTCCTCATCAATGTCAGCCGCAGCGCGGTTAGCTGGCGTTCCGTCAACAAACGCGGACGCTTTGAGGAGAGTGGTATGCAGGAAGGCGAACTCGCCGACACCGCCCCCTCCAAAGGCGAAGAGTGGAGGAGCATGACGGAGGCCGGCTGGTGCTCCGTTTCCGTCAACCACCGCTTCATCATCAGCCTCGAAAACAACCTCATGCGTGGGGACAACTCCGTGAACCTCCTGCGCACCAATCCGCGTGCCGTGCTGGGCCCCAAGTATGACCGTGGCAAGCGCTACGCCATCTGCCATCATCCCGAGACCACCGCCAGCCTGCTCCTCGCCGTGGAGGAGTCCCTGGTCAAAGTCACCGAAGACGTTCTCAAGTCCGTCCATCTCAAGCCCGGTCGCGTCTCCTGCGGACTCTTTGCCATGCTGGAGCATGCCATCCTCAGCATCTTTCGCGCAAGCTCCGGCGGCACGCCGTCGGACTTCGTCCTCATCGCCGCCTGCGAAGGCTCGATCGCAGTGCTCGTGCAGCAGGAAGGCCAGTGGCGCGACATTCGCTGCCGCAGCGGCCTGGGCCCCGAGGCCGTGGAAACCGGGCTGCAAATCATCAGCCCCCTGCTGGCCAAAGTACCGCAGGGCAGCCCCGTCTATTTTATCGGCGACGGCCATGACAACAAATTCCGCACCGAACTGATGCTGCATCTTGAGAAAGTCGGTGCCGCCGATCTCACGCAGGATGACCTGCTCTGGACCATCATCGGCGAACATTAAGCCACCCCTCCCATGAACGATTATCTCTGCCATGATTTCAAAACGCCGCGCATCGACACCTCGCGGCGTCTGCCTGCGTCCTTCCGCGCCATCCCCGTCCTCTTCTATGTGGCGTTGATCGGCAGCGCTTACGTGATGACGATGGATTACTTCAATTATAAAAGGGCGCTCAAGCAGCAGACCGATGCCGAAGAAAACCAGGTGCTCAGCGAATCCCAGCGTGACGCGTACAGGAGTGAACTGGCAGATCTCGAATCCGAGGCCACCAAGGCGGAGAAAGTCGCCCAATGGATGGAAGGTGCGCGCAACATCCAGCCCATCGCCGTCAAGATCGCCCGGGCGGTGCAGACCGACACCCGCATCACCCAGGTCGCGCTGGAGCGCAGTGAGCAGGTGCCCGCCAACATCGCCCTCACCATCCATCTGAACGGTGCCAAGGTCTCCACCGAACTTGCCTCCATCGAGGCCGCACTCGGTCAGTTGCTCTACCGCTCCTACTCACCGCAGCAGACCAAGAACGGCGACGTCGTCGAATACCATTCCACCCTCGTCCGCCAGGCGGACTAATCCTGCCCCCTTCTCAGCAATGAACCCCAAGCAACTCGCCTGCGTCGTCCTGCTCATCCTCATCGGAGCGATGACCTACACGGCACAGATCATCCACAACAAGGTCGCCTCCACCCGCGCCGCGGCCGAGGAGGCCGAAACCGCCGCGATCACTGCGGAAAACGAACGCTCCACCGCCGAAATTCAAACCGGGGTGTTCAAGGCAAAAACCGAAGACTTGCGGCGCTTTCTCCGCTCCTGGATGCCTGCCATCGAGCATGTGCAGACCCAGCAGGAAGCGGAGCAGATCATCGAACTCAGCCTGCGCGAGCGCGGCATCAACCTCGTGCGCTCCCGCAAAACCGAGTCAAAAACATCCGCCGGCAACAAGCTCATTCCAAGGTCCGTCATCACCACCCTCACCATTGAGGAAGAATTCGCCAAGGTGCTCAACTGGCTCGGCGACATCGAACGCCGCCTGCCCACCGCACGCATGAAAGTCGTGCAGATCACCGGCGGCAGCTCCGGCACTCAGTTGAAAATGGAAGTCTCGTTCGAAACGCCCATTTTTGATCTTGCTGCTGCGGATGCCGACAAGAAAAAGGCCACGCCCAAAGTCACCAAATCCTAACCCATGAATTTCGCATACAGACTGCTGCTGCCGGCCCTGGTGTTTACATGCATGGCTGCCTCCAGCCCTGCCCAGGAACCCGCCGGTGAAGATGGGGAAAAGCGCGTGCAGTATCAGCTCGTGCTCCCGGAGGAGAAGACACCGGAGAACGTGAAGCCAGAGGAGCACAACCCCTTTGAGTCCGAAAACGAAGTGCTCAACCGGCAGTCCCCCGGCGACACCGAAGAGAACCGCGTCCGCGACAAACTTCTCCGGCTGCCCGTGGTCGGTACGAAACGCATGGCGGACGGACGCATGCGCGTGCTGCTGGGAGACCTCATCTTGGAGACAGGCTGTGTCGTCCCCCCCGTGCTGCCGGAGCAGATGGTCGAGCTGAGAGTGAAAAACATCACCGCTGATTCCATTGAGCTCGCCTGGCAGGAAAAGCGCCTCACCGGTTTGCCGCCGAAGATCATGACCATCCCGATCAACATCTCGCCGCAGGTCCGCTATCAGATGTTCGGCCAGACCGAAAAAGAAGCCAAGGAAACCAAGGGCACCAACGCCACCATGGAGTTCCCCGTGCGCGACCTTATTGCCAGCCCAACGGCAGCCCCGCAGCCCCCTCCGCCAGCCCTGCTTTCCACCGAATCAGCCCCACCCCGCGCACTGGTCATCGCGGATGATCCCCTGCCCTTTTCGCCCCCCCGTCTGGTGACTCCTACCGTCACGCCTCCAGCGGTGCCACAGCCCGCGTCCGACCTGGTCGAAAGACCGCTAAATCCCGCACCACCGCCTGCGCAGTCGCCCCCGGCTTCGCCCGCCGTGGAGTCCGTGGTGCGCATGCTGTTTGGCAATCCCACGCCCGCCCCCCAATGAACCGCCGTGCCCATCAGCCAGGAGGCTACACCTCCGTGGAACTCCTGCTGGTGCTCGCGCTTTCTGCCGTGATCCTTGGCGCGGCTGTCATCTCCTACGGCACCCTTGTTCGCAGCCAGCCCAGCGTCTCCTCCATGGTGGCCGTACCGCTAGGCGGCATCCGCACGCTGAATTTTTACGGCACCGTCAACAACACCGTCGATGTCGGCATGGCTCCGCAGTACGGAGCCCTCTCCCTGGCCGAAGAACTGCGTGAACAGTTTCTGACAGACACCCTCAGCGCCACCGCTGTTTACTGCCTGCCGCGTGACAGCTTCAACACCTGGAAGCCCGCCCTGATCGCTTATGATTCCACCAAGGACGAAGAACTCGACACCCCGCAAAAATTTCGCGCCCACATCATCGCCCGCGCCAGCGTGCCGGCTTCCCTCTATCGTGACTATCGCAATCCCTTGAACGACGGGACATCCGTCCCGCAGAACACCACCATCTTCATACTCGGTTACAGCAAGTACTCCGGCTATCTCAAGGTCAACGCCATTTACGACATTGACCTCATCCGCTTCACCGGTGCCAAAGAACCCAATGGCATCCATGCCTCCGTCAAACGCTACGCCGAAGCCACCTCCAGCACCACCCCGGACAATCTGACCTACATGGGTGGTTACGATGTGTTTTTCCCACCTTCCCTCCCCAGCCCCACCAGCGCCAGCCAGTGGTCCAAGGATGGCTTCGCTCCCCTGTTCATCACCTTTGAGCGCGCGTCGCGTCTCGCCTTGCGCGAGACGCCCACCACCATTGATCGTTTCAAGCGCGCCTCCGAACGTCCGTTTTACTTCATCTGGTGGCCGGACCCCGCCGCCCGTCATCGCGGCCAGATCGCCAACACCCTCTCCACCACCGACCCACGCCAGGCCTACAATCAAATGGCGGGTCGCTCATCCTTCATGTTTACCGTCCCCATGTTTCCGGCGCTCTAAATTTCCGAGTCATGCGCATCACCCGACATCCTCATCGCAGCACGCGCGGCGCCCTTATGGCCGCAGCGCTCATGCTCATGATTGTCAGCGGCATTTTTGTGACCTCCTGGGTCACGCTCATGAGCACCCGCGCCGCGCAGGTCAGTTATCTGGAAGAGGTCTGCAAACGCCACATCGGCCTCGAAAGCTCGCGCCTCCTCGCCTGGCAGTGCATCACCAGCAAAGCGTTTGATCGCAACAGCAAGATGGCCGCCAGTCAAAACACCCTGCTCGGCAGCGACATCGGCGGATTCAACACCCACAACGGCTGGGACAATCTCAACGTTTACACCGCCAGCGACACCGTGGGAGACATGAAAACCGTCTTCCCCTTCAATCATACCGGACTGCGCCCTGGAGCCACCTACATCAACGTCGAACAGTTCGCCCGCCCCTCCTCCAGCATCGCCGGCAACATTGATGACTACAATGCCTGGGAGTTTCTCAAATCCATGCCGCCAGTTCTTAATGGCGATGTCTTCTGCATCTATCGCAAGCCCGATCCGCCCCCTGGCGTCAAGATGCCATTCCTGGACGTTTATTACAACGCTGCTTCTGCTGAAGGCGGTCACAATGCAAACTGGACCGTCCTGGGACGCACCGTGCTTCATGCTCCGGATTCGTTGTACGTCGAAACCACACCCAGTCCGCTGCAACTACCGTTTCTCACCAAATCTCTCTACATCCAGTTCCAGTCAATCGTGGAGCCGCCTAACATCCGCTACCCCGTTTATGGCACCGATCTAAACGGCAAAGCGCTGCTACCCTCCAATATGCCGGTGGTTCCCAGCACCACCGGCCCCATCGACAGCAGCGGTGCCAGCAACTTTCAGGGCTACCTCAACGTCGTGCGGAATGACAACAATCCTGACAACTCCCTCTGGCACTTTCAGGATCGCGAAGCCGCCGCCAACCGCACCGCCACCGTCACCATCGATGTGGGAGGCGTCTTCAATTCCGGCACC
This sequence comes from Prosthecobacter sp., assembly GCF_029946185.1. Classification (GTDB taxonomy): domain Bacteria; phylum Verrucomicrobiota; class Verrucomicrobiia; order Verrucomicrobiales; family Verrucomicrobiaceae; genus Prosthecobacter. The sequence goes on along the minus strand of NZ_JAQSEA010000002.1, from coordinate 4,190 downwards.
GAAGCCTACTGGATCTCAGAACAGGCCAACCCCAGCTACATCCCTCCCGGCTGGCCCTCGGGCTATGACTCCAAGCTCAAGGTCCTCTTCATCAAACTCGACAGCCAGTATCTAAAAAACATGCGCATTTATGGCGTCGTGGATCAAATCGTCTTCGTGGGTCAGAGCAATGCCACCGCCTTTGCCAATGCCGCCTATCTGAAACCCGTCATCATCACCATCATGCCCAATGGGGCCAAAGGTCGCTGGGTGCGTGACATCCGCTTTGAGCGCGAAAACAACCGGCGGCATGTCCTCGCCTTTAAGGATGACAATGGCCGCCCCGTCGAATTCTCCTGGGTCAACAAACCCATCAGCGGCACCGAGTTTCGCTGGCGCTGCGTGCTGGTGAACGAAAACCAGAGCATCATGTACAACATGCCCGCCAACATGACCCAGAGCGTGCGCTGGATCGGAGGCGTCATGACCAACTGGACCGTCAAACGCCGTGCCACCGGTGGCACCAACCCCAGCCGCCTCCTCTTCACCAGCGACAGCGACCCCGACGTCCCCGCCGCCACCAACAACGGCCCCGCCTTCGCCACCTTTCTGCCGCGTGACGCCTGGCTCGAATCCTACTTCCTTCCCGTCCCACCGCCATGAAGCACACCCGGAGGCAGAGTTTACCCTTGTTGACCGTGGTTGACCGCTGCTTGCAGTGGTTCGGCAAACCACCATCAACCGCCCGCAGAGCGTCCGCCTACACGCTCATCGAAGTCCTCGCCGCCGCGTGCATCATTTCCATCGGCACCACCGCCATGGTCAGCCTCTCCTCAACGCTCATGCTGCAGGAGGAGCTCGCCAACCGCGTCGCCATCACCCGCAACTATCAGGAGAACACCGTAAGGCTCTGGCAGCTCGGACTCTCCACCGTGCAGATCACCGCGCTCATGCCGTCCCTCGCGCAAAACACCATCCTGCAGCAGGCCATTTTCAGCAATCCGGCCCTCGTTGACAACGGCCTAACCACCGTCAACGGCGTAGTCATGGAGAGCGCCCTCTGCACCGCCATCGTCAACATCTCGCAAAATCCCACCACCAAAGTCTCCGGCGCATCCTTCACCCTCACCGCCTACCGCCCGCATCTCATCACAGATCTCCGCACCGCTTCGCCATGAAACAGAGTTCACAGTGGTTTGGAAAACCATCGTTAACTCTGCGGAGCGCGCTCAACACTGGCTCGGCCAACCCCTGTCCACAACCGTCCGCCACGGTCAACAGCGCGCAGTGCCCTCAACTTCCCCTCCCCTTGCGCCATGCTTAAAAAAGTCAAGATCACCAACATTCACTCCGGCAAATCCAGCGAAGCACTCGTGGACACGGACACCGATGACAAAGCTCTCATCGGCGCAGGAGTCGCGCAGAATGAAACCACCACCATTCAGACCATCACCGGCATTGATGAAAAGCTGCACCGTCTGACCAGTCCGAAGGGCGACACCGATGACAGCGCCGCGTTTTTCTCCGGCCTTGGCCGCTGTCTTGAGCGCAACATCTCCCTCACCAAATCGCTCCTCCTCCAGACCAACCGCGTCAAATCCGCCACCTACAAAGGCATGATTGCCGAGGTCGTCCACGCCATCTCCGTGGGTGACAAATTCAGCGATGCCATCTCCAAGTTTCCCAAGCTCTTCCCCGATGACATGCTCTCCCTCATCCTCGCGGGTGAAGAAGCCGGCCAGCTCTCCAAAGTTTGCAAACGCATCGCCGTCTCGCAGAAGAAATCCTCCAAGGTCATCAAGAAGCTCAAGGGCGGGCTCATCTATCCCGCCGTGGTGATCGTCCTCGGCGTCGCTGTCGTCATCGTCATGAGTTTCACGCTCGTGCCCGCCATGGCCAAGCTCTTCAGCTCGTTCAAGACCGAGCTTCCCATGGGCACCAAGGTGCTCATCGCCCTCTCCGATCTGTTTATTCACCGGCCCTACATGGCCATCCTGCCCTTCATCGGCCTGTACATCTTCTTCTCCAACTGGGGCAAGATCAGTGCCTTGCGTCCCATGCAGGATCTCTTTCTCAAGATCCCCGTCGTCGGCGTCCTCGTGCGCAAATCCGCCGCCGCCACCGGCTTCCGCACCCTGGCCATGCTCACTGAATCCAACGTCCGCCTCAGCAGCGCGCTCGACATCACCGCCCAGGCCAGCTGGCACTATCATTACAAAGAACTGTTCATCCGCCTGCGTGAGCACATCGCCGTCGGCCGCACCCTGCACGAAGCCTTCCTCATGGAATCTCACTGGCTGGGGCCCGACGCCCGCAACCTCTGCGGCCTCATCGAACTCGCGTCCGAAACCGGCTCCGGCACCGAAATGCTTTCCGAAATCGCCGACGACTACGAAGAGGATCTCGACAACCTCGCCGCCACGCTCGACAAGCTGATCGAGCCGCTCACGATGTTGATTCTCGGCATCATGGTCGGCTTCCTCATCTACGCCATCTACGGCCCCATGTTCAGCCTCGGCGACGTCATCTTGAAGAAGAAGTAGCACAAAGAGAGTCCTCGCGAGCTTTAGCTCGCTCTGGAAAAGTACTCGTGAGCTTTAGCTCGCTCTGGAAAACCTCCGCGAACATCCAGAACGAACTGAAGCACCACCGCACTTCACTCCTCCATGCGCCGTTCCCACAAAAGCACTCGTGAGCTTCATCCCGCACTGGAAAAGCACTCGTGAGCTTCATCTCGCTCTGGAAAACCTCCGCGAACATCCACAACGAGCTGAAGCACCACAGCACTTCATTCCTCCATGCGCCGTTCCCACAAAAGCACTCGTGAGCTTCAGCTCGCTCTGGAAAAGTACTCGTGAGCTTTAGCTCACTCTGGAAAACTCCGCGAACATCCACAACGAGCTAAAGCTCAAGAACACGTCACTCTCCCATCACCCCCGCCCACTCTTCCAGATGCCGGTCCCACGTCAGGGACAGCACCGTCTCACGCGCTGCATCAGAAAGCCTCTGCCATGTCGGGGCATCAAAAGCCAGCGCCTCCTGAATGCGCGCGGCGAGTTCCCGCGGCTGCTGCGGGTGGTAAAGCATGAGGCCGTTCTCACCATTGCGGACGTGATCCACCGCACCGTCCATGACAGACACGAGGCCCGGCAGTCCACAGGCCATGCTTTGCAGGACCGTATCGGAAAAGGCGTCATACTGCGTGGGATGCACAAACCAATCCGCCGACTGGTACAGCTCCACCAGATGGCTCGTCACCGGCACCACGCGGATGCGTGCGCCGATGCCGAGACGCTTGATCCTGTCATTCAGCGCCGGACTCAAATTCTTGCCTACAATCCAAAGCGTCGCGTCAATCTGCGCCATCGCTTCCAGCAACGGCTCCAAGCCACGGCGCCGATGGCTGACCGAGACAAACATCAGCACAGGCTTCGCAGCATCCGTTTGCAGTTTGCGGCAAAAAATTTCACGCGTGTTGGCGCGGTTCTCCGCCGGGCGGAAGAGTTGCGTTTCCACGGGTGGCGTCAGGATGCGGAAGCGCTCACCATCGGTGCCATAGACGCCCTGCAACTGCGCCGCCACGCGTGCGGAACTGGTGACGAACTTAGGCGTCTCCCGCCCCGCGCAGAGCCGGCGTTCCAGATACAGTTCATAGAGATGCTTCACACTGTAGCGCTGCCACAGCGGCAGCAGATTGCCATAGAGCCGGTGGCAGCCCGTGCCATTGCGGTGAATGTCCTGCACACAGGTGCGGCCAAAGCCGATGCTCAAATCCACGCCCGCCATCATTGCCGCGCGCGGAGCCAGGCGGTTGAAATGCCACATGCGCGTCGTGGCCGAGCCACGCAGGCGCGGCAGCACCTCCCATTTTCCGGGCAGCGCAGCACCGATCTCCGGCGTGGTCAGGGAGGTGATGTAAGTGATCTCATGCCCGGCGGTCGTCAGACGCTTGGCGAACTCGATCAGGAAGTTCTCCACGCCGGAGCCACGAATGATTTGCGGATGGATCAGAGCAAGCTTCATCCCTTTACTTCGCTCCCTCCTCCGCCTCGTTCTCATACATCCGGCTGTAGCGGTCAAAGGTGAAGAACGCGGTGGCCAGCGCGATCCAAAAACCGGGAAAGCCGTCCAAAAATCCGCGCTTCAGAATGTCGGCCCGTGTGAAACGCCACCAGGGCCGGAACAACGTGTGCAGGAGGGACCAGCGCTTG
>NZ_JAQSEA010000001.1 GCF_029946185.1 Prosthecobacter sp. | reverse complement strand
GGCGCAGCCGCCGGCCTTCATGATACAACGCGCAGACGATGACCCGGTCAATGCAGGGCGAATAATGGGTTCGCCGGGGCATGTGGGTGGATGAAAATGGACGGGGATAAACCCGTCCTCTCAAACTTTTATAACGCGAAAGGGCGGGGAATTGCAGGACCATAACCTTGCCGTGTAAAGTCCCTCAAACGGAAGGCTGTCAGACGATTTGAGATCGGGTGCGTGATCGGGCTCCCAAATTGACTACATTTTACGTACACCCAAAAAAGAAGCCCCGCCTTTGGGGCGGGGCTTTGGTCTTTAACTCACTCAGAATGAAGGTGGTGGGCAGGGCTGGATTCGAACCAGCGTAGGCGTAAGCCAGCAGATTTACAGTCTGCCCCCTTTGACCGCTCGGGTACCTGCCCATTCTCCTTCGAAGTGGGCCGCGATTATCGAGTCGGAGCCTTGTTTTGCAAACGCTTTATTCCTCTGTTTTGCATTCTTCCTGAGATTCTTTTCGTTCACCTCAGCGGCGGCGCTTGCCGCGCCTCACGTACGTGGGCTCAACGATGGGCCTCTGCGCATGCAGGACCTTGAAGCCACCGGTCTCCACGATCTTGTCCACCTGCGTAAAAGCTTCGGTCAGCAGGTTCTCATAGGGCAGCTGGCGGTTGGCCACCAGCCAGAGCTGCCCATCCGGGCGCAGGGCCTGGGCGGCGGCAGCGATGAACTTGAGCCCGATGAGAGGATCGGCCTCCTTGCCTTCGTGAAACGGCGGGTTCATCACGACGGCGTCAAACTTGGTGCGCTCAAAGCCCGTGGTGATGTCCTGCCAGTGCGGGTGCGCTTTGACCTTCGTGGGGATGATGCCGAGATTGCGCCGTGCGCACTCGAAGCTTTCGGCATCAGCGTCGTAGATGTCGAGCGTGGCGATGTCGTGGCAGTTGCGCAGGAGGTGGTCGCTCAGGAATCCCCAGCCGCAGCCGAAGTCGGCGACGTTGCCTTCAATCGTGTCTGGCAGGTGCTTGGCGAGCAGGGCCGACCCCTCATCAATGCGGTCCCAGTTGAAAAGGCCAGGCCGAGACCAGAAGCGCCCTTCGAGGATGCGGCGCATGACGCCACCCTGACGCCAGCGCTCCAGCAGGTCGGCCTTCCACGGCTTGCCTTCATGCTTGGTGGCCCAGAAGGCGCGGCTGTGGTGCTTGGAGACAGAGGTGATCTCCCCCGCAACTTCGCGCAGGTACTGCTCGCAGCGTTTGCTGCCAGCGTCGTTGTGCACGGCGGCCATGAGGACACCACCGGGGGCGAGGTGATCATGCGCACGGGCGAGATCGGCCAGCATGAGATCCCGCTGCGGATCGGGCAGCACGAGCACGAGGTCAAAGAGGCCATTCACCTCGCGCTCCACGCGATGTCCGGCGGCCTGGAGCAGGTTCGCCTTGGCCTTCCAGGTCTGCTGGCAGACGAGGCGGCCCTCGAAGTGCTCCAGGGCGGGATGTGCCTGGGCACGCAGAAAGAGCACACGCCCTTCAGTGCTGATATCGGGATTGACATCCAGGGCGTAAATGAGGGCATCGATGGGGTAGGACATGCAGCGAGTGAAAAGAGATAAGTAAAAAGTTAAAAGGAGAGTGCGAAACAAAGAGACACTTTTTTAAATCTCTTGTGTTTTTTTGTGGCCATCAAAGTGCCCACCGCAGCAAATACGGCGCGGCAAAAGAGGAGCCTGACAGCAGCACCGCGCCGATCACCGCCGCGACAAGCCCGACGATGAGGACTTCGAGCACTTTGACGCTGATAAGCGAAACACGCGAAACCCCCACGTCTTCGAGGGTGGCAAATTCGCGCTGGCGCAGCCGAAACGAAAGCGCAAACACCAGCGCCGTGACGAGCAGCGCGGCGGTGGCCGTGAGCAGCAGCGCACTGGCGGCGAAGCCCTCCAGCCGCACGAGCTGGGTCAGCAGCGCTTCCATTTCATCGCGCGGGCGGATGAGCTGCTGCTCCTTGGAGCGGGCAAACTGTCCCGCCAGCAGCGCCTCGGCCTTGGCATCTGTGGGCAGCAAAATCACGGCGCTGATCGGATAGGTGGAGACATCCCCATGAAAATGGAAGGAGGCGATGTTCGCATCCGTGACCTCATTGAACATGCGCACGGCGGCGTTGCCGACGATGTTGCCCTCCTCTTTTGTCAGCACGACGGATTCATCTGTCTTGAGGTCGTCATGCCCATGGGAGCGCCCCTCGATGAGCCAGCAGGTTTTCAGATCGACAAACAACGCCTCATCATCCGGCGTGCCGTTCGGGGTGAGGATGCCGGTGACGCGCATCTTCAGCGGATACACACCCGCCATGTCGAAAGCCTGCTCCGGCGTGGAGAAAAGGTGGCCTCCGGGCTGCAGGCCGCGCTGCCTAGCGAGTGTGGCCCCGACGACGCAATCGCCAAGGCGGCTGAGCTGCTTGCCCGCGGCGAGGCGCAGGCCGCGAAAGGGAAAGTATTCCAGCTCCGTGCCCACGATGGGTGCGCCCTGCGCCTGATAGCGCACATGCAGCGGTATGGCGGCAGCCGTGGTGCTGGCACTGGCGGAAGGGTGGTGCTGCAGTTCGCTCAGCGCACCAAAAGGCAGCGGCAGCAGGTTCTCGCGCTTGAAATAGAGCGCCGTCATCATGAGATCCAGCGCGCTGCCACGCGTGCCGACGATCTGCGGCGTAGCAGCGGCACGGGCGCGGAGTTCCTGCTGCGCATGCTCGATCAGCACCCGCAGACACAGCGGCAGCGCAAAGACGAGCCCCAGCGCCCCGGCCAGCAGCGCGCTCTGGATGCGATGCCGCAGCACGTAACGCGCCGCGAGATGAAAGGCCGCCCTCATGCCGTGGCGAGATCCTCCATTCTCAGAGTTTCATCAAAGAGCGGCAGCAGATTCGGGTCATGCGTCACCATGACGAGGCATGCCCCCCGTCTGCGCGTGTCTTCCAGCAGCATGTCCACCACGATGCGACCCCGTGCAGGGTCCAGCGAAGCGGTGGGCTCATCAGCAAAAACGAACTGTGGCTCATGCACCAGCGCACGCGCCACAGCAACTCGCTGGCGCTCGCCCTGCGAAAGCTGCGAGACGCGCTTGCCCAAGTAGCGGTCGATGTGCAGCCGCTGCGTGAGATCCAGCATCTTCGCACAAACCGCCGCGTCCGCAGTTCCTCGGAACTGATGCGGCAGCAGGATGTTCTCGGAAACGGTGAGGTAGTCTAGCAACGCGAAATCCTGAAACACGAGGCCAATGTGCTGCAGGCGGAAAGCGCGGCGCGCCTCATGCGTCATCGTATCCATCTGCGCAGCCCCCAGGCTGACCTTGCCCGCAGTGGGCGTCAGCAGACCGGTGAGCAGACGCAGCAGGGTGGACTTCCCTGCCCCGCTGGGCCCCGCCAGTGCCAGCGCCTTCCCGGCAGCAAGTTCAAGCTGCGGCACATGCACACGGAACCCCTCGGCCGAATAGGCAAAGCGAAGGTCGGAGACATGGAGGCCGGTGGTTGCGGACATGCAGGCCTACTCTTTAAAGCAGCAATCCCGCGACACAAGCGGTGCAATAGCAGGCCAGCACACCGCCGACCATGGATTTGATGCCGAGCTGCGCCAGCTCCCCCCGCCGCTGCGGCACCAGCGCCCCGATGCCGCCGATCTGAACGGCGATGCTGCCGAAGTTGGCAAAGCCGCAGAGCGCGTAGGTCGCGATCTCCGCGCTGCGTGGCGAGAGCGTCCCGCCCTGCTGGCTGAGGTGCAGGTAGGCAAAGAATTCATTCAGCACCACCCGCTCTCCCAGCAGCGCCCCCACCTGCCCACACTCGGACCACGGCACCCCCATCAGCCAGGCACAGGGCGCATTGAGCCAGCCCAGCACCAGTTGCAGAGGCTGCGGCACGTTTTGCCCGAAGGCACGCAGGCCGAGCGAGGGCATATAATTCAACAGAGCCACCACCGCGACGAAGGCGATCAGCATGGCCACCACGTTGATCGCCAGCTTCATCCCATCGCTCGCGCCCTGGCAGAGCGCGTCGATGCCATTCGCCGTTTCGCGTTCGATGACTTTGTTGGCACCGTGCGCGGTCTCGCTTTCCTCGGTCTCAGGGATCAGAATTTTCGCCATCACCAGCGCGGCAGGCGCGCTCATCACCGAAGCAGTCAGCAGATGCCCTGCTGAGATGCCAAAGGACACGTAGGCTGCCAGCACACCGCCCGCGATGGTCGCCATGCCACCGACCATCAGGCTAAGCAGTTCACTACGCGTCATGCGTGCGAGGTAGGGCTTGATGATCAGCGGAGCCTCCGTCTGCCCCATGAAGATGTTCGCTGCAGCAGCCAGAGTTTCGCTGCCGCTGGTGCGCATGAAACGCCGCATCACCCACGCCGCCATTTTGACGATCCACTGCAGCACGCCGTAATGATACAGAAGTGATGACAGCGCGGAGACGAGAATGATGCTGCCTGTAATCGTCAGCGCCAGGATGAAGCTGTTCCCCGTTCCAAACGCAGCCTGCAGCGTGGTCGGGCCACCCAGCGGGCCAAAGACCATTCCGACCCCTTCATTCGCGAAACCCAGCAGGCGGCGGAACATTTTGTCCAGCAGCGCAAACAAATCGTGCCCGAGCTGCGTGCGGAGAATCAGCACGCCAAAGATCATCTGCAGCCCCAGTCCGCTCAGCATCGTCCGCCACGGAAAACACCGACGTTTTTCCGACAGCGCCCATGCCAGCACCACGAACACAACCAGTCCAAGAAGGCAGATGAGACGATCCATGATGGCCGCGAGAGTGGGTCAGTGCGGAGGATGGGTCAAGTTTTCCCACAAAATCCTCCTCCTTCTCCATCTTGCCGCACAGCTAGGCAGGCACCGGGCACTCCCGACGTCGCTGTACAACCTGAGCCCGCCCCCTTTTCACTCTTCCACCTCTTACCCTCTCTTCTCCCCCTTCGGCACTCTTTGCTGCCGATACTGCGCCGGCGTCAGCCCCATGATCAGCCGAAAGCACCGCGTAAAATGCGCATGGTCAAAGAAACCCAGCTCCACCGCCAGCGCCGCCACCGTCTCCTCCGTCTCTGCCAAGCGCCGACACGCCGCCTCCACACGCACACGCAGCAGATACTGCCTTGCCGAAGAGCCAAAGACGCGGCGAAAGCTCCGGTCAAACTGGCTTTGCGAAAGTCCGCACATCCGCGCCATCGCCGCACTGCTCAGCGCAGCATCCGGGTGCGCGTGCATCTGCTCGATCACCTTGGCAAAGCGCGCCTCCCCCGAGCTCCGGCTGCGCACCTGATCAAGCTCGCGCGAAAACCCCGCCACGCCGATGACCTTCCCCTCCGCATCGCGCAGCGGGATCTTGCTGGACATCACAAGGCGCGGCGAGCCCTCCGCCTCCGGCGCGCTCTCCAGTCGGTTCACGATCGCCTTGCCCGTGCTCATCACGATCTCATCATCCTTCTGATACTCGGCCGCGCGGCTGCGTGGAAAGAAGTCCTCGTCGGTCTTGCCGATCGCATCCTTCTCATGCTTCACCCCGCAGTAGTCGCAGCCACGCCGGTTCAACGCCATGAAGCGCCCCTTGCGATCTTTGATGAAAAACGAAATGTCCGGCAGCAGGTCAAACAGCAGTGCCAGCTCCGCGCCTCGTACCCGTCGTAAGAATGCCAGTGGTGAAATCGCCGCCATGATGCGTGTATTTTACACAAGGAAGGCACGGGCATGCAAGACAGCATTGCAGGTCAAAGCGTATTCTTAAGCATGAAAAGCCCCCTCCGTCCCCTGCCCCTGCGCCGCGAGCAACTCTGCCGCATCGCCGCGAGCCTGCACCGGGGCCACACGCGTGATTTGCACCTGCTCGATGCCCTGGTCAGGGACCAGGAGGTCGTCGGCTCGTTCAATGATGTGGAGTTGAAAAAACTCATCCTCATCGTGAAGCATCACCGGCCAGACCTCGCCCTGCTGCTGATCACCCACGTCCAGGCAGAGAATGAGCGCATCAGCCTCGGCAACTGCCTCGCCGCCATCTGGAGCCGTATCGACATCAATGCCGCCTGGCGCGGCATCACCGCCAGCAGCCTCCCCGAATCCGAGCGCCACGCCCTGCGCACGGCCATGGTCTGAGTGTCCGGCTGCTCGTCCTCGTCCTCCTACTCGAACTCGGCTTGCCCTTCGTAGCTTTAGCGAAGAACGGGGCCTCGATCCAATCGCACCGTTTCAAGCTTTAACCCTCAAGTGACAAGCCCCCTCCTTCCAAGAGCCAGCCTCTTCGTATCGTAGTCCCGGCTTTAGCCGGTCCGGTTCCGGTTTCTTTCTCCTGCTCTCAGCTAATTTGCCCCCATCTCCGCCCAGTCCGTTTGAAACATGAGGCCCCCGCCCCTCGTAATCATATTCATACCGGTCCCCAACATTTTCATATCACACATGCGCATCGACACCACCTTGCTTTTCACGCTTCTTGCCTCCTCAGCGGTGGCGGCGCAGCCCATTGGCTTCAATCAGGACATCCGCCCCATCCTCGCCGAGGCCTGCTTCCATTGCCACGGCCCCGATCCAGGCACGCGCAAGGCCGGCCTCCGACTCGATACCGAAGCAGGATTCTTCACCGCCAAGGACGGCGAGCAGCCCACCGTCATCAAGAGCAAGCCCGAGGTCAGCAACCTCTTCCAGCGCCTCATCACCAAGGACGCCGATGAGCTCATGCCACCTCCGGATTCGCACAAGACGCTGAAGCCAGAGCAGATCGCCCTGGTCAAAGAATGGATCGCCCAAGGCGCGCCATGGCAGCCCCATTGGTCCCTCATCCAGCCGCAGCGTACCGCAGAGCCGCAAGTCAAAGACACCACCTGGGCCAAGACCCCCGTGGATCGCTTCATCCTCGCCAAACTCGAAGCCACCGGCCTCAAGCCCAACGCGCAGGCCGACTCGCACGCTCTCATCCGCCGCGTCGCGCTCGACCTCACCGGCCTGCCGCCCTCCCCAGAACTCGTCGCCCGCCACGCGCCAAAGGACAACGCTCCGATCACCGACGCTGCCTATTCGGAGCTCGTCGATGAACTCCTCAAATCCCCCGCCTATGGCGAGCACCGCGCACGCTACTGGCTGGATGCCGCACGCTACGCCGACACCCATGGCCTGCACTTTGACAAAGAGCGCGAGATCTGGCCCTACCGCGACTGGGTGGTGAAGTCCTTCAACCGCAACGAGCCCTTCGATCAGTTCACCGTGGAGCAGATCGCCGGAGACCTGCTGCCCAAGCCCACTGACGACCAGCTCATCGCCACCGGTTTCCAGCGCTGCAACATCACCACCAACGAAGGCGGCACCATCGACGACGAAAACCTCGCGAACTACGCCAGCGACCGCGTCCAGACGCTCGGCTGGGTCTACATGGGCCTCACCACCAACTGCTCGCAGTGCCACGATCACAAATTTGATCCCATCACGCAGCGCGACTATTACTCCCTCGCCGCCTTCTTCCGCAACACCACGCAGAAGCCCAAGGACGGCAATGTGAAGGACGGCCTCGGACCCATCCTCGTGCTGCCCACCGACAAAGACCGCCCACGCTGGAACGCCCTGCCCGCCGAGATCGCCACCGCGACCGCGAAGCAGAACGATGCGCGCAAGGCCGCCAAGCCGCTGTTTGATCTCTGGCTCACCAGCGCCAAGCCCGCAGACCTCGACAATGACATACCGACCAAGGGCATCGTGGCCTACGTGCCGCTCAACGAAGGCAAGGGCAATGAAGTGTCCGGCAACAACAAGACCTTCAAGGCCACGGGCGAAGTCACATGGAAGCCCGATGGCAAACTGGGCCCCGCACCCGTGATGAAACCCGGCAGCACCTTTGATATCGGCGACGTCGGCGACTACGAAAAAGATCAGGCCTTCAGCTACGGTGCCTGGGTGCGTGCAGGCAGTGTGACCGGCATCTCCGGCAGCATCCTCAGCCGCATGGATGAAAAAAACGGCCATCGCGGCTGGGACCTGTTTCAGGCCGACAACAAACTCGCCGTGCACATCGTCAGCAAATGGCCGGATGACGCGATCAAAGTCAGCACGGCGAAGCCCGCGCTGCGCGCCAATGTCTGGCAGCATGTTTTCGTCACCTATGATGGCAAAGGCAAGGCCGGCGGCGTGCGCCTCTTTGTCGATGGCGTCGAAGCGCCCACACGCCCCGAAACCAATGCGCTCAAAGGCAGCATCAAGACCACCACGCCCACGCGCATCGGCCAGCGCAGCAACGGTTCATTCTTCAGCGACGGTGGCGTCCAAGATGTACGCATCTACGACCGCCAGCTCACCGCTGCAGAAGTAATGTCGCTTTCCAAAGTCGGACCGCTGCGCACGATGCTCGCCGCGAAAAAGCAGGGGCCAAAACAGCAGGAGGCACTGTTTGAGCACTACCTCATCACCCGTGCCCCCGCCTACCAGACAGCCCTCGCCAGCAGCACCAAGCTGACCACCGAACAGACAGCCATCAAGACCCGCAGCCCGCTCACGCACATCCAGGAAGAGCGCACGGACAGCAAGCCCATGGCAAACGTCCTCATGCGCGGCGAGTATGACAAAGTCGGCGATGCCGTGGAAGCCGCCGTGCCCGTGTCTCTCGGCAAGCTGCCTGCGGGCGCACCGCAAAACCGCCTCGGCCTCGGCAAGTGGCTCGTCAGCAAGGAGAACACCCTCACCGCCCGCGTCACGGTCAACCGCTTCTGGCAGGAGCTTTTCGGGGCCGGTCTGGTGACCACCAGCGAGGACTTCGGCATCATGGGCAGCCCGCCTTCCCACCCCGAACTGCTCGACTGGCTCGCCGTCGAATTCCGCGACAGCGGCTGGGATGTGAAGCGCCTCTTCAAGCTCCTCGTCACCTCCGCCGCCTACCGTCAGGCCGCCATCCTCACGCCCGAGAAGATCGAAAAAGATCGCGACAACGCCCTGCTCTCGCGCGGCCCACGCTTCCGCATGGATGCCGAAATGATCCGCGACTACGCCCTCGCCGTCAGCAGCACGCTCTCGCCCAAAATGGGCGGCCCCGGCACCATGCCCTACCAGCCTGAAAACGTCTGGGAAGTCGTCGGCATGGGCACCGAAAAGTACAAGCAGGACAACGGCGAAAACCTCTACCGCCGCACCATCTACAACTTCTGGAAGCGCACCGCCCCCTCCCCCAACATGGAAGTCTTCAACGCCCCACCGCGTGAAGTCAGCTGCGTCCGCCGCGACCGCACCAACACCCCGCTGCAGGCCCTCGTGACGATGAACGATCCCCAGTTCATCGAAGCCGCCCGCAACCTCGCCCAGCACACCCTCAATAACATCCCCGGCGACGACACCACCAAGTTCACCTCCATCGCCGAGCGCCTCCTCTGCCGCCCCCTCAAGCCGCAGGAAACCCAGATCCTCACCGCCAGCCTCACCGACCTCCGCAAC